>JBBPIU010000071.1:0-15980 GCA_038040245.1 Pseudomonadota bacterium
CTCGAGCAGATGATGGCGCGCAACTGGGGCCGCATCGTCAGCATCACCGGCAAGAGCGAGCCCGAAGGCATCAACGGCGCGTTTTGCGCCAAGGCGGCGATGCATTCCTGGTCCAAGGGCCTGTCGCGCGAAGTCGGCAAGCACGGCATCACCGTGAACTGCATCCCGCCCGGGCGCATCATCAGCGAGCAGATCCTGCGCAATTACACGCCCGAATACCGCCAGTGGCAGTCCGAGCACGAGATCCCGGTCGGCGAGTACGGCCAGCCCGAGGATCTCGCCAACCTGGTCTGCTTCCTCGCCTCCCCGCGCGCGCGCTACATCACCGGCGCCGTCATTCCCGTGGACGGGGGATTGCGGCGCTATCAGTTCTGAAAGGGTATTCATGAAAGCATTTACGGTTTTGCTGCTGTTGTTTTTCTTCGAAAGTGTAAAAGCACAAAGCTTTCCTTCCAAACCCATCCGGCTGGTGGTGCCCTTCGCGCCGGGCGGCAGCTCCTCGATCGTCGCGCGCGCCGTGGCGGCGGAAATGGAAAAGGGGCTGGGCCAGTCCATCGTCGTGGACAACAAGCCGGGCGGCTTCGGCAATGTCGCAATGCTGGAAGTCGCCAAATCCGACCCGGACGGCTACACGCTGATCATCGGGCACGTCGGCTCGCTGGCGATGAACCCGTTCATATACGACAAGCTGCCCTACGACGTCGACCGCGACTTCGCGCCGGTGTCGCTGCTTGCCATCGTGCCGGCGATCTTCGTGGTGCACGAGAGCGTGCCCGCGAAGGACCTGCGCGAGTTCGTCGCGCTGGCGAAGAAGGATCCGGGCAGGCTGTACTACGGCAGCGCCGGCAACGGATCCGCAGGTCACCTGGCGATGGAATACCTGAAGCAGGTCACCGGCATCGACATCCAGCACGTTCCCTACAAGGGCACCGGCCCGAACATCATCGACCTCGTCGCCGGGCGCACCCAGGCCGCTTCCGCGGGCACCCCGCCGCTGATGCCGCACGTGAAGGCCGGCAAGCTGCGCGTGATCGCGGTCGGCACCGCGAAACGCCTGCCAACGCTGCCCGACGTGGGAACGGTGGCCGAGCAGGGCTACCCGGGCTTCGAGACCTCGCAGTGGTACGGCCTGAATGCGCCGGCCAAGACACCGGAGGCGATCATCCGGCGCCTCGCCGCCGAGGCGGCGAAGGCGGCGAGGAGCCCGAAGGTGCTCGAGCGCTTCGCCGCCGACGACGCGGAGGGCATCGGCTCGACGCCGGCCGAATACGCCGCGTTCGTGAAGAAAGAGCAGGAGCGCTGGAGCAAGGTGGTGCGCGCCGCGAAGATCAAGGCGGATTGATGGAGTATGACGTCATCATCGTTGGTGCAGGGAATGCCGCCCTATGTGCGGCACTTTCTGCTTCGGAATCCAAGAAAAAGGTTCTCGTCCTGGAGCGCGCCCCGGAAGCCGAATCCGGCGGCAACTCGCGCTACACCGCGGGGCTGATGCGCGTGGCCTACGGCGGCGTCGAGGATCTGAAGCGCGTGATGCCGGAGCTGAGCGCGGCGGAGATCGAACGCAGCGACTTCGGCACCTACACCGAGGCGCAGTTCCTCGACGACATGGGGCGCATCACGGAGTACCGCTGCGACCCGGACCTGACCGAGGTGCTGGTCAAGAGGAGCCTCGCCACGGTCGAGTGGATGCGATCGAAGGGGGTGCGCTTCACCGCCGCCTGGGGCCGGCAGGCGTTCAACATCGGCGGCCGGTTCAAGTTCTGGGGCGGGCTGACGGTGGAGGCGGTGGGCGGCGGGCCGGGGCTGGTCGAATCGCTAACCAACATCGCGCGCAAGAACGGGATCGAAGTCTGGTACCAAGCGCGTGCCAAGGAACTGTTGAGCGATGATTCCGGGGTAACTGGAATAGTCGTTAAACACAAAGGGAAAACGCTTTCCCTGCATTCAAAATCGATAGTCCTCGCCTGCGGAGGCTTCCAGTCGGACCCCGAGCAGCGCACGCGCTACCTGGGGCCGGGCTGGGACCTCGCCAAGGTGCGCGGCACGCGCTTCAACACGGGCGATGGCATTCGCATGGCCCTTGCCGCCGGGGCTGCGGCCACGGGCAACTGGTCGGGCTGCCACGCGGTGGCCTGGGAGAGGAACGCGCCTGAGTTCGGGGATCTGGCGATCGGCGACCAGTTCCAGAAGCACTCCTACCCCTGGGGCATCTACCTCAACGCCGAGGGCAAGCGCTTCGTGGACGAAGGGGCGGACTTCCGCAACTACACCTACGCCAAGTACGGCCGGGTGATCCTCTCGCAGCCCGGCCAGTTCGCCTGGCAGATCTTCGATGCCAAGGTGAAGCCGCAGCTGCGCGATGAGTACAAGATCAAGCAGGTCACCAAGCGGGTCGGCAACACGCTGGAAGAGCTGTGCGCGAACCTGGAGGACACCGATGGCAAGGCAGCTCTGGAGGAAATCAAGCGCTACAACGCCGCGGTGCGCACCGATATTCCCTTCAATCCCAATATCAAGGATGGCAGGTGTACGACAAATCTGAACATCAACAAGTCCAACTGGGCCAACACCCTGGACACCCCGCCCTTCGAGGCCTATGCCGTAACCTGCGGCATCACTTTCAGCTTCGGCGGCCTGAAAATCAACACCGACGCCCAGGTGATCTCCTCGGACGGCGCGCCGATCCCCGGCCTGTACGCCGCCGGGGAACTGGTCGGTGGCATCTTCTGGTTCAACTACCCCGGCGGAACCGGTCTCACGAACGGCTCGGTGTTCGGACGCATCGCGGGGACCAACGCGGCAAAGGAGATCGCAGCATGATGCGCTTGCTATTCGTCCTCGCCTGTTTTTTCATGCAAGCGGCGCTAGCCGCTTACCCGGAAAAATCGATCCGCTTCGTCATCCCCTCCGCGCCGGGCGGCTCGCCCGACGTGCTGATGCGGATTCTGCTCGCCGAAATGTCGAAGCAGATGGGCGTGGCGTTCGTGGTGGAGAACAAGCCGGGCGCCTCGTTCGTGATCGGCACCATGGACATCGTGCGCGCCGCGCCCGACGGTTACACGCTCGGCTACGGCAACATCGTGTCGCTGGCGGTCAATCGGTCGCTCCTGGAAAAGGTGCCCTACGACCCCGAGCGCGAACTCACGCTGATTTCCAACTGCGTGCGCGTCTACAACATGCTCGCGGTCAACAACAGCCTGCCGGTGCGAACGGTGCCGGAACTGATTGCGCACGCCAAGCGCAATCCCGGAAAGCTGGTGATGGCCTCGGCGGGCAACGGCACCACCGGCCACCTCGGCGGCGAGCTGTTCAAGGCGATGACCGGGACCTTCATTCTGCACGTGCCCTATCGCGGCAGCGCGCAGGCGATCAACGACCTGATCGGCGGCCAGGTGCAGCTGATGTTCGACAACGTCCCGTCCATCGGGCCGCACGTCAAGGCGGGCCGCGTGCGCGGCATCGCGGTGTCCGGTCCGCAGCGCTCGCCGCTGTTCCCCGAGATCCCCACCGTGGCCGAGGCCGGCGTGCCGGGCTATGAGACCATCGCCTGGGGCGGCGTCATCGGCCCGGCCAACCTGCCCAAGGAGATCGTCGCGCGGCTGCACGCCGAGATCCGCACCGCGTTCGCTTCGCCCGTGCTGCAGGAGCGCTACCGCAACCTCGACACCGAGATCGACGGCGGCACGCCGGAACAATTCCTCGCGCTGGTGCGCAGCGAAACGCCGAAGTGGGCGGCGATCGTCAAGCGCGCAGGCGCGAAAATCGACTGAGGCGGACCGACATGAGCGAGCGCTTCGACCTGATCGTGCGCAATGCAACCGTGGTCGACGGCACCCGCTCGCCGCGCTACCGCGCGGACGTCGGCGTTCGCGGCGACCGGATCGCGAGCATCGGTTCGCTCGGGAAATCCCGCGCGGAAGTCGAAATCGACGCTGCTGGCAAGATCGTCTCGCCCGGTTTCATCGACGCGCACACGCACGACGACCGGCTGATGCTCTCGGCGCCCGAAATGGCGCCGAAAGTGAGTCAGGGCGTCACCACCGTGGTCGCAGGCAACTGCGGCGTGTCGCTCGCGCCGCTGGTGCTGGGCGAGCGTACCGCGCCGCCGCCGCTCGATCTGATCGGGGATACGAGCTGGTACCGGTTTGGCTCTTTTTCTCTCTATGTAAAAAATCTGGAAGAAAATCCGGCCGCGACGAATGCCGCGCTGCTCGTGGGCCACACGACGCTGCGGGTCATCACGATGAGCGACCTGGACCGGCCCGCGACCGGGAAGGAAATCGAGGCAATGCAGGTCCTGGTGCGCGAGGCCTTGGAGGCCGGCGCGATCGGCTGCTCGACCGGCCTCTATTACGAGCCGGCGCGCGCCGCGCCCACCGAGGAGGTGATCGAGGTCTGCCGGCCGCTCACGGCGCGCAAGGCGCTCTACTGCACGCACATGCGCGACGAAGGCGACGATGTCACCGATTCGCTGGAGGAAACCTTCCGCATTGGCAGGGAATTGAACGTGCCGGTGGTGGTGTCGCACCACAAGGTGGTGGGCCTGCCGAACCACGGCCGTACGAAGGAGACCCTGCCGCTGATCGCCGAACGCATGAAATCCCAAGGCATCGGCCTGGATTGCTATCCGTATTGCGCCTCCTCGACCATCCTGTCCGCGGACCGCGCGGCGCTCGGCACCAAGACGCTCGTTACCTGGTCGAAGCCGCATCCGGAGTTCGCCGGCAGGGAACTCGGCGAGGTCGCGAATACCATGGGGCTGTCCGAGGCCGAGGCGGCCGGGCGCCTGCTTCCGGCGGGCGCGATCTACTTCTCCATGGACGAAGCCGACGTGCAGCGCGTGCTCGCCTTCGAGCACACCATGATCGGCTCGGACGGCCTGCCGCACGACGCCGCGCCGCATCCGCGGCTGTGGGGCACTTTTCCGCGCGTGCTCGGCCACTACTCGCGCGGCCTCGGCCTGTTTCCGCTCGAAACCGCGGTCTACAAGATGACCGGCCTTAGCGCGAAGACCTTCGGCCTGAAGGACCGCGGCGTGCTGAAGGAAGGCGCCTACGCCGACCTGTGCGTGTTCGATGCCGATACGGTGGACGAAGCAGTGACCTTTTCACAACCGATCAAGCCGGCGAAAGGGATCGAGGCAGTCATCACCAACGGCGCGCTGGTCTGGCAAGACGGAAAGCCGACCGGCGCGCGCCCGGGGCGCGTCCTGCGGCGAGAGCCGCGCTGATCAGCCCGGGCTCACCAGGCGTCGCGCCTGCTCGAGTTCCTGCTTCGCCGCGGCTGCGGCGGCGAGCGTTCGCTCGCGGGCTTGCCTGACGGCAGCCTCCGCGGGCAACGGCACAGACGGCAGACGCTCGGCGACCTTTCGGCGCGCATCGACAAGTCCGGCGAGCATGTTGCCGAGCGAGGTGACTGTGAGCTGGTAGTCGTAGTAGTCCTGATCGAGGCGCTGCTTGAGGCGGATCGCCTCCGATATCCAGGTCTCCGAGCGCGCCCCGGCGCGCGCCATGTGCGCGTCGAGCGCCTTGCGGTCTTCGATGAAACGCGAACGATGGCGCGTCCCGCCGGCCTGCCGGCGCAGCACTTCGAGCACGCCCGCCACGTACTGGTCCGCTGCCTCGACCAGCGCCGGATCCCGGCGCACACTGAGCGCGCGCAACTGCTGCAGTGCCGTCTCGGCCCGCGCGACGCCGGCGTCAAGCCGCTCGGCGAGCCCGGCCGATGGCGCATTGATGTCGATGCCGAGCGTCTGATCGAGCTGGCCGCTCGCCGCCGCAACGACTTCGACCACCTGCGCGCGAAGCTCGCGTTTCTGGTACGTGCCGTAGGCCGCGTACGCGAGCCCCGCCGCAAGGATGGCCGCTGCCACCGCGATGATTATCCGTTTCATTCCCGCGCTCCGATCACTTGCGGGAATCTAGCACCGGAACCGGCTAGGCGGCGACTGTCGCCGCTGCACGACTGGTTTCGACATGATGGTAGGCTTCCCGACATGCCCGCTGCACGCGCAAGTGACGTGAGGGAAAACCCGCGGGAAAACGCGCCGCTGCCCACGCTGTTCCTGTCGCACGGCTCGCCGATGCACGCGCTAGAGCCGGGCGCGGTGCGCGGCGTCTGGGAGAACCTCGGTCGCACGCTGCCGCGCCCGCAGGCGATCCTGATCGCTTCGGCCCACTGGGAAACGAACATCCCCGCCCTCACCAGCAGCGCAAAACCAGAAACGATTCACGATTTCCAAGGCTTTCCCAAGCCGCTCTACCAGATCCAGTACCCCGCGCCAGGCGCGCCGGAGGTCGCCGCCCGTGCAGTGGAATTACTTGAACAAAACAACTTCAAAGCAGATGCGGACCCCGGACGCGGGTTGGACCACGGCGCCTGGTCCCCTTTGCTCTACATGTATCCCAAAGCGGACGTGCCCGTGGTGCAGGTCGCGGTGCAAACCGAGCTTGGCCCGCGGCACCATCTCGCGCTCGGCCGGGCACTCGCGCCGCTGGCGGACGAAGGCGTCTTGCTCATCGGCTCGGGCCACATGACGCACAACCTGCGCGAGCGGCGCGACGGCCCGCCCGCCAGCTACGTGCGCGAGTTCCAGGACTGGGTGAAGCAGCGCATCGACGAGCATGCCCTGGACGAACTGGCTGAATACCGCTCGCTGACGCCGAATGGCGCGCGCGCGCATCCCACGGACGAGCATTTCCTGCCGCTGTTCGTCGCGCTCGGCGCGGCGCGCGAGGGCTACAAGGCCGAACGCCTGTACGACGGCATCGAGATGGGCTCGCTCGCGATGGACGCGTACCTGTTCAGCTAGTCGATTTTCGCGCCCGAGGCCTTCACCACCTCGGCCCAGCGCGCGTAGTCCTCGTCGTACAGTTTGCGGTAATCCGCGGGCGTGCCGCCCATGGGTGCGGCGCCCAGTCCCTGGATGCGCTTGCGGAAGTCCTCGTCCGCCAGCAGTTTGTTGGTCTCAGTGCTGATGCGCTCGACCACCGCCTGCGGCACGCCCTGCGGCGCCACCACGGCGAACCACACTGAGGACGTGAGCCGCGCCATGCCCTGCTCCGCCGTGGTCGGCACCTCGGGCAGGCCCGGCCAACGCTTCTCCGACAACACGGCAATCGGCCGCACGCGCTCCGCCTTCACCTGCGCCTGGATGCCGGTCATCAGCTGGAACATGAGCTGCAGACGGCCGGAGATCAGGTCCCGGGTCGCGTCAGCCGGCACGGTATAGGGCACGTGCGTCATGGTGGTGCCGGTGATGGTCTTGAAGAGCTCGCCCGCGAGGTGCATGGAACTGCCGCTGCCGGTGGAACCAAAGTTGAGCTTGTCCGGGTTCGCCTTCGCGTAGGCGATGAATTCGGCGAGGGTCTTCACCGGCACCTCCGGATGCACCACGAGGATGTTCGGCACATCGCCTATCAGCACGATGCCGACGAGTTCCTTGCGCGGATCGTAGGGCATCGCGCGGTACACGTGCGGATTGATCGCGATCATGCTCGAGGCGGCCAGGCCGATGGTGTAGCCGTCGGGCTCCGCCTTGGCGATGGCCGCGATGCCCGTGTTGCCCTGCGCGCCCGGCCGGTTCTCGGTGATGAAATTCTGCCCGAACAGCTTCGAATACTGGTCGGCGAGGAAGCGCGACAGCGGATCGATGGTGCCGCCGGGGCCCGAAGGAATGATGAACTTGACCGGTTTCGCCGGCCAGCCCTGCGCCTGCGCGGCAAAAGCCAGCAGGGAGAGAGCCAGAACCGCCAGTGCGCGACGCATGGGCATTTCCTCGACAATGGGATAGTGGGGTCAGTGCGGAATTTTAGCTACACTAGGCCGCAAAGCGATGGCAAAAAAAAGGCAAGCTTCCCGCGAAATGCTCGGGCTCACCCGGGCCGAATACGCCACGCTGCGCCGCCTGCGCACCCCGGAGAGGATCCAGGACTTCCTCTATCGCCTGAAGCAGAACTTCGAGCGCGACGGCGAGACCTGCCATTCCGTGCGCGTGGTGCTCAGAGAACGGCGCGCGCATTGCATCGAGGGCGCGGTAACCGCCGCCTGCGCGCTCTGGATCCACGGCGAGCCGCCGTTGCTGCTGGATTTCCAGGCGGTGCACGATTTCGACCACGTGGTCGCGGTATTCCGGCGCAACGGCCGCTGGGGCGCGATCTCCAAGACCAACGGCATCGGCCTCAGATGGCGCGACCCGGTCTACCGAAGCTTGCGTGAGCTCGCGATGTCCTACCTGCATGAGTACACCAACAAGCGCGAACGCAAGACCCTGCGCACCTACTCGCGCCCCTACGACCTCAGAAGAATGAAACCGGAAACATGGGTGACCGCCGAGGACGGCGCCTGGGACCTGATTGACGCGCTGGAAGCCACCCGCCACTACAAGCTGATGACCCCCACGCAGGCGCGCAGCCTGATCCGCCGCGATCCTTTCGAGCGGAAGGTCGGCAATCTCCTGCAGCACAAGCGCCCCAAAAAGAAGCGTTAGCCGCTACTTCTTTTCGTCGATCCTGCCGATTTTTTCCACGGCGATCTTGAGCCGCGCCGCATCCTTCGCAAGGAAGCCCCGGAATTCGGGCGCGTCGAGGTAGCTGATCGGCGTCTGCACTTTTTCCATCACACCCTTGAACGCGGGATCGGCGACGGCGGCGCGCACCGCATCGCGCAGGCGCGTGATCAACGGCGCCGGGGTCGCCACGGGCGCGAACACGCCCGACCAGATGTAGAACTCGACATCCTGATAGCCCAGTTCCTTGAAGGTGGGCAGCTCGGGCATCATCGGCAGGCGCTTGTCGCCCCAGCCCGCGAGCGCGCGCATCTTGCCTGCCTTGATCTGACCCACTGCGGCCGCCGGACCCGATGCAAGCGCATGGACCTGGCCGCCAAGCAGCGCGGTGACCGCCGGCCCGCCGCCTTGATAGGGCACGTGAAACAGCTTGATGCCGGCCGCATTGGCGAACATCTCCATTGCTACGTGCAGGGTGCCGAACACGCCCGACGAGGAGTAATTCATCTGGTTCGGGTAGGCCTTCGCAGAGGCGACGAAATCCTGGACCGTCCTGAACGGGCTGTCGCCCGCAACCACCAGCACCGTGGGGTCGGAGGTAACCAGCGCGATCGGCGCGAAGTCCGAGAGCTGGTAGGGCACGGGCCGTCCGTTCATCGGGTCGGACACCGGGAAGATCGAGATCGACGACAGCGACATGAGGATCGTATAGCCGTCCGGCGCCGCCTTCGCCGCCGCCGTCGTCCCGACCGCGCCGCCGGCGCCCGGCCGGTTGACCACCAGGATCGGCTGCTTGAGGGTCTTTTCCATCGCCACGGCCAGCGGGCGGCCGACGATGTCGGCCACGCCGCCGGGCGGGAACGCGACGATCATGCTGATCGGTTTCGACGGCCAGGCGTCCTGCGCCCGCAGGCAGGGCGCGATCAAAACGAGAACGGCAAGAAGCAGAACCTTGTGCATTTGAATTCCTCCAGACCCGCATCATCTCATCGTCGCCCGGCGGCGACAAATCCCCGGCTTACAAGTGCTTACACAGTTTGCAGTTGGTTAACTGACAGCAGGCTGCGGCGCGCGTCAAATGGGTACGTCACGACAAAAGGAGACGACCATGTTAACGAAAAAGATCGCAATTGCAGCAATCGCGGGCGCCGCGCTCCTTGCCGCATCCGGCGCCTATGCCCAGCATGACCCCTACCGGGGGTACGGCCCGTACTCGGGCTACGGGCACGCGGGCTACGGGCACCGCCACTACGGCCACTACTACAGGCCCCGGGTCGTCGTGCGTCCGGCCCCGGTGTATTACTACGCACCGGAGCCGGTGTACTACCCGCCACAGCCGGTGTACTACGCCCCGCCCCGCCCGGTGATCTATGGGCAGATTCCCTTCAGCCGCGACTTCCGGGTCAGCTTCGGCGTAGGGTTCTGACGCAACGCCTGATGCCGTCAGGTTTCGTGCCTTCCTCCGACCAATCGGTAATAATTGCCGAAAGGAGGAAGGCATGAAACGGCGCACCCTGCTCAAGTTCCTTGCTGCCGGACCCTTTGGCGTACTCGCTGCGCACGCCCACGCCGCCCCACCGAAGGCCATGAAAGGGATCAAGGATATGCAAGACAACTGGAAAGCCCTGCTCGCCCCTGGCACCGCAGTGCCCAGCCCGTCCGAGGAGCTGAAGCTCTCCAAGGACGAGTGGAAGAAGCGCCTGCAGCCCGCCGCCTACAGCGTGCTGCGCGACGAGGACACCGAGCGCGCCGGCAGCAGCGCGTTGAACGCCGAAAAGCGTCCCGGCGTGTTCGTCTGCGCCGGCTGCGGCCTGCCGCTGTTCACCTCCGAGATGAAGTACGAGAGCGGCACCGGCTGGCCGTCGTTCTTCACCATCATTCCGGGCGCCTTGAAGACCAAGACGGATTACAAGATCATCTACCCGCGCACCGAGTACCACTGCGCGCGCTGCGGCGGCCACCACGGCCACCTGTTCGACGACGGCCCGGCGCCGACCAAGCTGCGCTACTGCAACAACGGCGTGGCGCTGAAATTCATCCCGAAGGACGGGAAGGCAAGCTGAGCCGCAGTTCCTCGTCGAGCGGCCTGGCGGGAAAATGGAAGCGCACCGGTCCGTCCGGCAGCGCGTTGAGGAACTGCTTCAGGTAGGGATCTTCCGAGGCCAGCAGTTCGCCGGGCGTGCCCTCGCCCATCAGCGTGCCTTCCGCGATCACGTAGATGTAGTCTACCAGCTTGAGCGACTCTGAAACGTCGTAGGTCACGACGATCGAGGTCAGGCCCAGCGCGTCGTTGAGTTTGCGGATCAGGCCGGCGATCACGTTCAGCGAGATCGGATCCAGTCCCGCGAAGGGCTCGTCGTACATCGCCAGCATCGGATCGGTCGCGATCGCGCGCGCCAGCGCCACGCGGCGCGTCATCCCGCCCGAGAGATCGCCCGGCATCATGTCGCGCGCGCCGCGCAGGCCGACCGCATCCAGCTTCATCAGCACCAGCGAACGGATCAGCTCCTCGGGCAGGTCGTAGTGCTCGCGGATCGCGAACGCAATGTTCTCGTACACGGACAGGTCGGTGAACAGGCCGCTCGACTGGAACATCATGCCCATCTTGCGGCGCAGGGCATAGAGGTCGCCGGTGGCAAGCTTGTGCACCAGCTTGCCGTCGACGCGGATCCAGCCGCGCTCGGGGGCGAGCTGGCCGCCGATCAGCTTGAGCAGCGTCGACTTGCCGCTGCCGCTGCCGCCGAGGATCGCCACCACCTTGCCGCGCGGAATCCTGAGCGACAGCCCGCGGAAGATCGGCAGCTCGCCGTAGCTGAAGTGCAGTTCCGAGACTTCGACCAGATCCGTGGCGTCGGTTTTCATTCGAATGAAATTTTAACCGACAGGGGAAAGATCCAGAACCTCTGGTAGCGCGCGAACCAGGCCCTAGAATGACGCCGTGGCCAGCGAATGTTCCAGGCCGTACGAAGGTCTGACGCCGGACGCGGTGCTGGATGCGCTCGAGAGCGTGGGATTGCGCGGCGACGGGCGCCTGCTCGCGTTGAACAGCTACGAGAACCGCGTCTACCAGGCCAGCCTGGAAGACGACTCCTACATAGTGGCGAAGTTCTACCGCCCGAACCGCTGGAGCGATGCGCAACTGCTGGAAGAGCATGCCTTTGCCGCCGAGCTGGTAGAGCGCGAGATCCCGGTCGTGGCGCCGCTCGAGCTGGACGGCAAGACCCTGAACATCTTCAACGACATCCGTTTCGCGGTCTTTCCGCGCCGCGGCGGCCGCGCGCCCGAGCTGGAGGACGAAAAGGTGCTGGAGTGGATCGGGCGCTTCCTCGGGCGCATCCATGCGCTCGGCGCGACGCGGCCGTTCAAGGCGCGCCCGGCGCTGAACATCGAGACCTTCGGCACCGAGCCGCGCGACTGGCTGCTCGCCTCGGGCATGATCCCGGAGGATTTGAAAAAACCCTGGGTAACGACGGTGGATCTTGCTTTGCAGGGAGTCAAGAACTGCTTTGAAAGAACGGAAAAAATCCGCGCCATCCGGCTGCACGGCGACTGCCACGCGGGCAACATCCTCTGGACCGAGGGAGGCAATCGCGCGCAAGCGCCTGGAGTGGAGCGCGCAGCAGCGCTTGGGGGCCCGCATTTCGTCGACCTGGACGACGCCCGCATGGGCCCGGCAGTGCAGGACCTGTGGATGCTGCTGGCCGGCGATCGGGAAACCGCCGCGAAGCAACTGAAGGCCCTGCTTGACGGGTATCAACAGTTTCACGGTTTCAACCGGGAAGAACTGGGTCTGATCGAACCGCTGCGAACGCTGCGCCTGATCCACTACTCGGCCTGGCTCGCGCGCCGCTGGGAGGATCCCGCGTTCCCGGCCGCGTTTCCGTGGTTCGGCACCCAGCGCTACTGGCAGGATCGCATCCTGGAACTGCGCGAACAGACCTCCAACATGGACGAAGCGCCGCTGGCCGTATAGATTCACGCCTTTTTCACGCGCCACCGGGGCTTCCCGCAGCACATGTTTCTCTTCGCAGCCACCGTATTCACCAGCGCATTCCTGCTGTTCCTGGTGCAGCCCATCATCGCCAAGCAGATCCTGCCCTGGTTCGGCGGCAACGCCTCGGTCTGGACCGTGTGCATGGTGTTCTTCCAGCTGGTGCTGCTCGGCGGCTATGCCTACGCCGACGCCCTCGTGCACAGGTGCGCGCCGCGCGCACAGGCCACCATCCACACGGTGCTGCTCGCCGCGAGCCTCGCTTTCCTGCCGATCCTTGCCTCGGAGAGCTGGAAGCCGGCGCCGGGCACAGAGCCGACGGCGCGCATCCTGCTGCTGCTCGTGATGACCATCGGCCTGCCCTACTTCCTGCTCTCGACCACCGGGCCGCTGGTGCAGGCCTGGTTCGCGCGCCGCTTCCCGAGCGGCACGGTGTACCGGCTGTTCGCGCTCTCCAACCTCGCCTCGCTCGCTGCGCTGATCGCCTACCCGCCGCTGATCGAACCGGCGTTCTCGCTGCAGGCCCAGTCCTACGCCTGGAGCGCGCTCTACGTCCTGTTTGCCGTGCTGTGCGCAGGCTCGGCGTGGACGGCGGCAAGGCTTCCTGCAGCTATGAAAGATTTTGAATCAGATAAAAAAAATAAAGAAATCGAAGAATCGAACCCCCGCGCCACCGACTACGCGCTCTGGCTGGTGTTGTCGGCGCTTGGTTCGCTGATGCTGCTGGCCGTCACCAGCCATATCACGCAGAACGTGGCCTCGGTGCCTTTCGTCTGGATCGTGCCGCTGGTGCTGTACCTGCTGTCCTTCATCCTGGTGTTCGACGTCGGCGGCTCGCGCGCGAAGAGCGGCTGGTACGCCCGCGCCTGGGGGCTGCCGGCGCTGTTCGCGCTGATGCTCGGCATGTCCTGGTTCCTGTACCAGAACCTCGGGGTGATGAACATCCGCACCTTGATTGCGCTGTACAGCGCGGGCCTCTTCGCCGCCTGCATGTTCTGCCACGGCGAACTCGCCGCCATGCGGCCGGCGCCGAGGTATCTCACGCGCTTCTACCTGATGATTTCCATCGGCGGCGCAGCGGGAGGCCTCTTCGTCGGGCTGATCGCGCCGCGCATTTTCACCACCTTCGTCGAACTGCCGATCGCGCTGGTCGCCTGCGGCGCGTTCGCCGCTCTGCTCACCTGGCGCTCGGCGCGAAATGGGTTGGGTTTTTCTTCAAGAAAAACAATTCTATTCGTGGCGCCCGTGGCAGCGCTCGCCGTTACCGCGACCGTGGCCTGGCATGGCTACAAGTACGTGGAATACATCCACAGCAACGCGATCGTGATGACGCGCAACTTCTACGGCACGCTGCGCGTCAAGGAATATGACCGCGGCGGCGACCCGGATTCTACGCGGGCCCTGATGCACGGCGTGATCAACCACGGCTGGCAGTACACCGACCCCGACCTGCGCACGCAGCCGATCAGCTATTTCGGCCCGGGGTCTGGAATCGCGCGCGCGCTGGATTTCTACAGCGGGCGGCCGCGCCGCGTCGGCGTCCTCGGCCTGGGGGTGGGCGTTTTCACGGCCTGGGGCCAGCCCGGCGACACCTTCCGCATCTACGAGCTCGATCCCGACGTGGTCAGGATCGCGCGCGAGCAGTTCTGGTACCTGTCCGACTCCAAGGCGAAGATCGAGATCGTCACCGGCGACGGGCGGCTCAACATGGAGCGCGACGAACCGCAGCGCTTCGACCTGATCTCCGTGGACGCCTTCTCCAGCGGCTCGATCCCGATCCACCTGCTGACCCGCGAGGCGCTGCAGGCCTACCGGCGCCACCTCGCGTCCGGCGGCGTGATCGTCTACAACGTCACCAACCGCTTCGTGAACCTCGCGCCGCTGCTCAAGCTCGTCGCCGAAAGCGAGGGCATGAAGGCCCTCCTCATCAACGACGAACCGTCGGAAGAAAAATACTCCGGCACCGCCTACGTGCTGGTGACCGACAACGCGAAACTGCTGGCGGACAAGCGCTTCGAAGACGCCGATGCAATCCAACCGATCCCCGGCCTGACCGCCTGGACCGACGGCTTCAACAACCTGTTCAAGGTCGTCCGCTAAATCATTCCGGCAGGTCGTCTAGCGCGCGTTCGAGGTGGGCGATGTCGGCCCAGGTGCGGATTTGCCAGCCGGCGGGTGTGAATTCGACACGGTTCAGGCCGGCGTTGGGGATGCCGAAGTTGCGCTCCGCGCTGATCGGCAGGCCGGTGATGAAGCGGTAGAGCTTGTCGAGCACGCCGCCGTGGGTGAAGATAAGGATGCTTTGCCCTCTGTGCCGGTCGGCGATGGTGGTGATGATTTTTATCGAGCGCGCGGAAAAATCCTTCAGGCTCTCGCCGGTGCGGAAGTCGTAGGCCGGATCGCGCGACTCGAAGCGGGCGTAGTCTTCCGGGTAGCGGACCTTCGCTTCGGCGTAAGTCAGGCGCTCGAAGATGCCGTAGTGCCTTTCACGGAGGTCTTTCTCCAGGAGGACGTTGATGGAGAAGAAATTGGCGATTGGCTCCGCCGTTTGCCGCGCGCGGGTCAGATCGCTCGAGTAGATCGCGTCGAACCTTTCCCGCGACAGGACCTTCGCGGCCGCTTCTGCCTGCGCGTGCCCGATCGAGTTCAAGGGCAGATCGAGCTGGCCTTGCACGCGGTGCTCGGCGTTCCAGGCAGTCTCGCCGTGGCGCACGATGCACAGACGCGTCGTCATCTCTTGCCCGCCCCCATCCAGGCGATCGCGCCGACGACGACGAAGGCGCCCACGATTTGCAGCGGCGCCACGGCCTGGCCGAGAATCAACCAGGCGAGCCCCAGCACCGCGATCGGTTCGAAATTAAGCACCGCCGCGTTGTTGACCGCGCCCAGGCGCGGCAGCAGCACGAACATGGACGTGATCGCGGTGCCGTAGAAAACGGTCAGCAGCGCGAGCGCGATCCAGCCGGTGCCGTCTGCGGGCAGCGTGAAATCATCCGCCGCGGCCCCGCCGATCAGCGTCACCACCGCGACCACGCTCATGAAGAGGAAGCTGCGCAGCCTGCCGTCCATGCTGCCCAGCCAGCGGGTGATGAGATACAGCGCCGTGGCGAACGAGACCGAGGCGCCAATGGCCCAGAGCACGCCGGCGCCGACTTCGGCCCAGCGGCCCGCAATGTCGCCGCTCTTCCCCCAGACATCGAGCGCGAGCGCCAGGCCGAGCAAGGCCACCGGCATCGCGAGCAGCACGCGCCGCGAAGGCCGCTCGCCGCCCGCGACCCACGAAATCAGCGCGAGCAGCATCGGGAAGGTCTGGAACGCGAGCAGCGCCAGCGCCACCGGAATGAGCGCCACCGCCGAGTACAGGCAGTAGCTCTGCACCGCGATCAGCAGGCCAATGGCGATCGCGTGCGCAATTGTTCGTCGTTCAAGTCGTAATGAAGTACCACTCCAAAGCAAAAGAACAAGGACGAACAGTGCGGTTCC
>JBBPIU010000072.1:0-15531 GCA_038040245.1 Pseudomonadota bacterium
AGGTCGGTGGACAGCGACTCCATCGTCCTGTCGGCATTGGCGTCGAAGCGGAAATGCCAGAACGAGCACTTGTCGTTGGTGTACGCCGGATCGACCGCCGCATAGTTCAGGTACAGGATCTCCTTGCCGGGGTTGCGCTCGTTGTGGCGGTTGACCGCCTCGATCAACGCCCCGGCGACCGCCGAGCTGTTGCCCTGGGTAATGTAGCGGATGTCCTGGTCGATGACGCGCTTCAACTGGTTGAGCGACTCCTGCGGGCTCACTTTGTTGTCGAAGCCGATGACCTCGAGCTTGCGCCCGCCGAGCACCCCGCCGCGCTTGTTGATGGCGTCGACCGCGAAGCGGAACTCGGCCAGGCCCTGCTCGCCGACATTGGCGAAGGGGCCCGACAGCGGGTCGATGTAGGCGACCTTGATGTTCTGCGCGTAGGCGCCGAACGAAACGAGCGTTGCGGCAGCGGCGAATGCGGCTGCGCGCAGTGGTTGCATGGTGCGCTGGTTCATGGACCCTCCTCCTTGAGAGGGAAAATGTTATAGCCCGCCCGGGGGCCGGTCAAGGCTGGCCGCTTGTTACGAGCTTGCCATCGGCGCCACCCCACGGTAACTTGGGGCGACCGCATCGTGAAAGTGAATTTCGGAGGGAAGCCATGCAAGGTCTGATGATGGATGTGCCGCTGCTGATCAGCGACCTGATCAAGCATGCGGACCGCAACCACGGCGACACCGAAATCGTGTCGAAGACGGTGGAAGGCGACATCCATAGGTACAACTTCCGCGAGGCGCACCGGCGCGCGCGCCGCCTGGCCAAAGTGCTGCAGGGCCTCGGCGTGAAGATGTCCGACCGGGTCGGCACGCTCGCCTGGAACGGTTACCGGCACTACGAGCTCTACTACGCCATCTCGGGCATCGGCGCGGTCATCAACACCCTCAACCCGCGGCTGTTTCCCGAGCAGATCACCTACATCTCGAACCACGCCGAGAACATGGCGCTGTTCTTCGATCTCAGCTTCGTGCCGCTGGTGGAGAAACTCGCGCCGCAGCTGAAGACGGTGAAGCACTACGTGCTGATGACCGATCGCGCGCACATGCCCGTGAGCACGACCATCCCGAACCTGCTGTGCTACGAGGACCTGATGGCGAAGCAGGACGACCGCTTCGAGTGGCCCTCGTTCGACGAGCGTACCGCGGCGGCGCTGTGCTACACCTCGGGCACCACCGGCAACCCCAAGGGCGTGCTCTACGGCCACCGCTCTACGGTGCTGCACGCTTATGGCGGTGCGCTCCCCGACGCGCTCAACCTCTCGGCGCGCGACTCGGTGCTGCCGGTGGTGCCGATGTTCCACGCCAACGCCTGGAGCCTGCCCTACGCCTGCACGCTGGTAGGTGCGAAGATGGTGTTCCCCGGGCCGCACCTCGACGGCAAGAGCGTCTACGAACTGATCGAGCAGGAAAAGGTGACGCTGTCGGCCGGCGTGCCGACCGTGTGGCTGATGCTGCTGCAACACCTGGCGGCGAACAAGCTGAAGTTCTCGACGCTCAACCGCACGGTGATCGGCGGCTCGGCCTGCCCGCCGGCGATGATCCGCACCTTCCAGGACGAGTTCCAGGTGCAGGTGTTCCACGCCTGGGGCATGACCGAGATGAGCCCGCTCGGCACGGTCGGCTCGCTCAAGGCGAAACAGGCGGCGCTCGACAAGGAGGCGCGCTACGCGGTGCAGGCCAAGCAGGGCCGCGGCATCTTCGGCGTCGAGATGAAGATCGTGGACGAGGAGGGCAAGGAGCTGCCCTGGGACGGCAAGCGCTTCGGCAACCTGCTGGTGAAGGGGCCGTGGATCGCCTCCGCTTACCTCAAGGGCGAGGGCGGCAACCCGCTGATCGACGGCTGGTTCCCCACGGGCGATGTCGCCACCATCGATGCGGACGGCTACCTGCAGATCACCGACCGCTCGAAAGACGTGATCAAGTCGGGCGGCGAGTGGATCAGCTCGATCGACCTGGAAAACATCGCGGTCGCGCACCCGGCGGTGCAGGAGGCGGCGGTAATCGGCATCGCGCACCCGAAATGGGACGAGCGCCCGATCGTGGTGGTGGTGAAGAAGGCAGGGCAGGAAGTGACCACGGCGGAGCTGCTCAAGTTCTACGAGGGCAAGATCGCCAAGTGGTCGATGCCGGAGGATGTGGTGTTCGTCGCCGAACTGCCGCACACCGCCACCGGCAAGCTCTCCAAGCTGACCCTGCGCCAGCAATTCAAGGACTACAAGCTTCCAGGATGATCAAGACCGAAACCAAAGACCGGGTGCTGCGCATCGAGATCGCGCGGCCCGAGAAGAAAAACGCCCTCACGCAGGAGATGTACAAGGCGATGGCCGACGCGCTCGCCGCCGCCGATGGCGATGCCGCGATCCGGGTGGTCCTGATCCACGGCGCGCGCGACTGCTTCACCGCGGGCAACGACCTGAAGGATTTCCTCGAGCGGCCGCCGCATACGGAAACCAGCCCCACCTTCCGCTTCTTGCGCGGCTTGGCGAGGTTCGGCAAGCCGCTGCTGGCCGCGGTGAACGGCGCCGCGGTCGGCATCGGCACCACGATGCTGCTGCACTGCGACCTGGTGTACGCCGCGCCGGGCGCGCGCTTCCAGCTGCCTTTCGTCCCGCTCGGCCTGGTGCCCGAGGCAGGATCGAGCTTTCTGCTGCCCTATATCGCCGGCTACCAGCGCGCGGCCGAGCTGCTTCTCCTGGGCCAGCCATTCGATGCCGACAAGGCGTATGCGGCCGGTTTCGTCACCGCCATCGTTCCCGAGAGCGAACTGTTCGAGCGGGCGCGGGCCGGGGCCCTCGCCGTAGCCGCGTTGCCGCCGGCGGCGGTGCGCGCCACCAAGGCACTGATGCGCGGGCGCTTCGTCAAACGCGTCTCCGAGGCGATGGACGAGGAGGGCAAGGTTTTCAGCGAACGCCTGTCGTCGCCGGAAGCGAGGGAAGCCATGACCGCGTTCTTCGAGAAGCGCAAGCCTGATTTCTCCAGGTTCTAGCCGCACCACAGCGATACACGCCGTGTATGCCCACAAATTGACGCGCAACGGGCGACGGTGCGGCTGGTAGTTGCATTTGACAGCATGTAATCGTTCGATTACAGTCTCTCATTGTTCACAATAAGACCACTGCCCGGATTCACCGAATGGCTCGATGGCCTGTCGGACGCATCGGTGCGTGGTGTGGTGGTCGCACGCATAAAGCGTCTGGCACTCGGCTTGATGGGCGACGTAGCGCCGGTCGGCGATGGCGTGTCGGAGTTGCGTGTTCATGTGGGCGCGGGCTGGCGCATTTATTTCGTTAAGCGAGGCACTCAGCTGATCGTGTTGCTGGCGGGCGGCTCAAAGCGCACACAAAAGTCCGATATCAAGCGCGCCAAAGATTTGGCTTCGCGGCTGGATTAAATGAAGGAGATGACCATGACTCAACGCATCAAAGTGGCGGATCTGCCTGAGTTCGACGCCGCGCGGTATCTCGAAAGCGAGGCGGCGATTGCGGCCTATTTGACAGACATTCTGGAGGCGAACAATCCTGCCTTGCTGGCGGCAGCCTTGGGCGACATCGCCCGTGCGCGCGGCATGAGCGAGATTGCCAAGGCATCTGGGCTCACCCGCGAAGCCCTGTACAAAGCACTGCGACCCGATGCGCAACCACGCTTCGATACAATCAGCCGAGTGTGTGCGGCCTTGGGGGTACGTCTGGTGGCGCAAGCCATCCATGCTTGACTTGGCGGCACAATTGGCGACGTGAAACTGACGCGCGAAAGCATTCTTGACGGTACGCTGCACGCCTCGGTGCGCGCCGTGCTCGGGCCGAAGGTGCGCTTCATGACGGATGCCGAGCGCGCCACCCAGGTGGCGGCCATCCTCGCTCGCGCACCGCGCCCGGGACGGATCTGGGTGTTCGCGTTCGGCTCGCTGATCTGGAATCCGGCGTTCCATTTCGTCGAGCGCCGCACGGCACGCATTCACGGCTTTCATCGCCAGTTCTGCCTTTGGGCGCGCGCCGGCCGAGGCAGTCCCGAGCGGCCCGGCCTGATGCTGTCGCTGGTATCAGGCGGCAGCTGCACCGGCGTCGCCTACCGCCTGGCCGAGCGCGCGGCGGCGACCGAGCTCGACGTGCTCTGGCGGCGCGAGATGTCCACCATGGCCTATCGCCCGGTGTGGACCACCGCACGCACCTCCAAGGGACCGGAGCCGGCGATCGCGTTCAGCGCCAATCGCGAACATGAACGCTACGTGCCGGGGCTCGAGGACGGGGCGGTGGCGCGTTACCTCGCCACCGGCGCCGGGCCGATGGGCCGCTGCTGCGACTACCTGTTCGACACGGTGGCGCACCTGCGCCAGCTCGGCATCCGGGACCGCAGGCTCGAGGCGCTCGAAGCGAAGGTGAAGGCGCATGGCGCGGCGTAATGAGGTCATTCTTGCCGCCATCGCGGGAATGACGATCGCGTTCTGCGCGGCATCGAAGGAGGTTGCGGTGGACGTGGGCCACTACGCCGCCGAACCGGGGGTTATTTCGGCGAGCGGCGTGCCGGAATTTGAATTTAACCTTGCCCTTGCTTTTGAAGTAAAAACAGAATTAGAAAAACTTCAAATGAAGGTCCGCCTGATCGGCGAGCGCGGCGACTACGCGGTGCTGCACCACCGGACGCGGGATGCGCGCGGCGCCGACCTGTTCGTTTCCATCCACCACGATTCGGTGCAGGAGCACCTGCTGCCGCAGGCGGATCGCTTTGCCGGCTTTTCGCTTTTCATTTCAAGACTGAATCCCAGGAAGGAAAAAAGCCTGGCCTGCGCCAGCGCCATCGGGGCGAAGCTGCGCGGCGCCGGCTTCACGCACTCGCGCTACCATGCCGATCCGGTGCTGGGCGAATCGCGGCCCTTCGCCGACGAGGCGAACGGAGTGCACTACTATGACAACCTCGCGGTGGCGCGTACCGCCGCGATGGCATCGGTGCTGGTGGAGGCGGGCGTGATCGTCAATCGGGAAGAGGACCAGCGGATGCGTGATCCGGAAGTGCGCAGGCGGATCGCCGCCGCAGTGGCCGGGGGCGTTCGCGAATGTCTTGCGAAGGAGCCGTAATGTCCGCGTTGAGCGCCGCGATCCGCCATGAATCGGTCGATTGCGGCGGCGTGAAACTGCATTGCGCGGTGGCTGGACATGGCGATCGCTTGATGCTGTTCCTGCACGGTTTTCCCGAGTTCTGGGGCGCGTGGCGCAAGCCGATGGAATATTTCGCCGCGCGCGGCTGGCTCGCGGTGGCGCCGGACCTGCGCGGCTACAACCTTTCGGACAAGCCAGAGGGGGTGGAATCCTACAAGGCCAGGCACCTGATCAACGACGTGCTCGCGGTCGCGTCGCATTACGCCAGCGGCAAGTTCGTGCTGGTGGCGCACGACTGGGGCGGCGCGGTCGCCTGGGCGGTGGCGATCGGGCATCCGGACAGGCTGGAGCGCCTGGTGCTGATCAATTCGCCGCATCCGTACCTGTTCTGGCGCGAGCTCTCGAACAACCCGGCGCAGCAAAAGGCGAGCGAATACATGAACCTGTTCCGCCTGCCCAAGGCCGAGCGCGTGCTGTCGGAGAACGGTTACGCGCGGCTGCTCGCCGCGTTCACGCATCTGGGCGAGGCATGGCGCGCGGAACTGGTCGCGGCCTTGTCGAAGCCGGGAGCGATCACCGGATGCCTGAATTACTACCGCGCCTCGCCGCTGTATCCGCCCACGGCCGATGATCCCGGGGCGAAAAAGCTGCGCTTCGAGGCGAAAGACTTCATGGTGCGGGTGCCGACGCTGGTGCTCTGGGGCGAGCGCGACACGGCGCTGCTCACGGGCTGCCTAGAGGGCCTGGGCCAATGCGTGCCCGACCTGAAAGTGGTGCGGGTGCCCGACGCCTCGCACTGGATCGTGCACGAGAAGCCCGCTCTGGTCTGCAGTGAAATCGAGGCCTTTGCCGGCGGGGCGCGCGGTTAAAATCTCCGCAGGGAGGCATCATGGCAAAGACAGCGGTCAGCCTGCGGGAGCTGGAATCCCGTGTCGGGCAGGAAGTCGGCATATCACCCTGGGTCGAGATCGCGCAGGACCGGATCGACCTGTTCGCCAAGGCGACCGAGGATTTCCAGTGGATCCACGTCGACCCCGAGCGCGCCAAGGGCTCGCCCTTCGGCGGCACCATCGCGCACGGCTTCCTCACGCTTTCGATGCTGCCCAAGCTCTCGGAATCCACGTTCGAGTTTTCCGACCGCAAGATGGGCGTCAACTACGGGCTGAACAAGGTACGCTTCACCGCGCCGGTGCCGTCGGGGGCGAAGATCCGCGGCCGCTTCACGCTGGCGAAATACGAAAAGCTGGAGGGCGGCGTGCAGGTAACCTGGAACGTGACCATCGAACGCGAGGGCGGCGACAAGCCGGTGATGGTGGCGGAGTCAATTGGGCGTCATTATTTTTAATTTTATTTTTTTATGAAAAAAAGATGGCAACAAAGACCACCTAACTCCAACTGGGGGGACTTCGGCCCGGACGACCAGCGTGGGCGGATGAACTGGGTCACGCGCGAGAAAGTGCTGCAGGGCGTGGCCGAGGTGAAGGAGGGGATCACGTTCGTGCTGTCGCTGCCGCTCGACTATCCCGGCGGCAACGCGCTCAATCCGCGGCGCCACCCGCCGCGCATCGCCGCCACGCAGCGCAACGGCAGGCAGAACTTCTGCTACGCCGTGGCGCAGGACAACCCGATGCAGACCGACGTGGTTTGCGACGACCTGGTGCTGCTCACGCTGCAGTACTCGACGCAGTGGGACTCGTTCGCGCACGTTGGCGGGCGCTTCGATGCCGACGGCGACGGCGAGGCGGAGATGGTGTTCTACAACGGCTTTCGCGCCGGCGAGCACATCAAACCCGGGCCGGAGAATCTGCAGGCCGAGGCCTGGGCGAAATTTGAAGGCAGCCGCGCCGAGGCGCTCGGCATCCAGAACCTCGCCGAGCACGGCGCCCAGGGCCGCGGCGTGATGGTGGACCTGCACGCGCACTTCGGCCGCAAGCGGCACGCAGTCGGCTATGGCGACCTGATGAAGGTGCTGGACGAGGACCAGGTCGAGGTCGAGCGCGGCGACATCGTCTGCCTGCACACCGGTTTCGCCGAAGTGGTCCTTGATTTGAAGAAAAATCCCAGCCCGGAACTGCTGCACAACACCTGCACCGGGCTCGACGGCCGTGATGAGAAGCTGCTGAAGTGGATTTCCGACTCGGGTCTTTCGGTGCTGGCGGCGGACAACTACGCGGTCGAGATCATTCCGGCGAGCCCGTGGAAGCCGACGCCGCACGCCATGCTGCCGCTGCACGAGCACTGCCTGTTCAAGAACGGCATCCACCTCGGCGAGTTGTGGTATTTCACCGACTTGGCGAAGTGGCTGCGCGAGCACAAACGCAACCGATTCCTCCTCACCGCCCCGCCGCTCCGGCTGCCGGGCGCTGTAGGTTCACCCGCAACCCCCGTGGCCACCGTATGAAAAAAATAGCAATCGTTACCGGGTCGGCGTCGGGAATCGGCGCGGCAACCGCGCTGGAACTCTCGAAGCGCGGCTGGGGCGTCGTCGTCAATTATTCCAAGAGCAAAGAACAGGCGGAAAAGGTCGCGGCGAAGTGCAAGGACGCCATCGTCGTCCAGGCCGACGTCGGCGAGGACGCCCAATGCCGCCAGCTGGCGCAGGCGGCGATGGATAAATGGGGCCGCATCGACGCGCTGGTGAACAGCGCCGGAACCACCAAGTTCGTCAAGCACGCCGACCTCGACGGCCTTTCGGCCGATGATTTCCTGCGCATCTACCGGCTCAACGTGGTCGGGCCGTTCCAGATGGTGCGCGCCTGCGCGCCGGCGCTGAAAGCGAACAAGGGCGCGGTGGTGAACGTCTCCTCGGTCGCCTCGCTGCTCGGTACCGGCTCATCGATTGCCTACGCCGCGTCCAAATCGGCGCTCAATTCGCTGACGTTCTCGCTTGCGCGCGTGCTCGGGCCGGAGGTGCGCGTGAACGCAGTCTGCCCCGGCTACGTGAATACGCCCTGGCAGAGCAATGCGCTCGGCGTCGAGCGCGCCGGCCAGGCGGCCGCCCACTACTCGACGCTGGTGCCGCTCAAGGATTACGCGCGGCCCGAAGACATCGCCGATACCATCGCCTGGCTGATCGAAGGCGCGCGCCAGGTCACCGGCGAGACGATCTTCGTCGACGGCGGCATGCACATTTCCACTCCACGATGAGCCAGACACGATGACACCGGACTTCCGCAAGGACCTGATCGCGCAGATCAAGAATCGCGCGCTGATCTACATGGAGATGTACGACGTGCTGAGCGCGGAGGCCGGCGCGGCGCGCGCCGAGACGCTGCTCGCCGAGGCGATCTTCCAGCGCGGTCTGTCCGCCGGGAAATCGCTCGCGCAGCACGCCCCGGACGACCTGGCGGGGCTGAAGGCATCGTTCCTCGCCAACGTGCCCGGCGGCGAAGAGATCTTCCAGCCCGAAGTCTTGCGCTGCGACCGCGATCACCTGGAGATACAGCTGCATGGCTGCCCGCTGAAGGATGCCTGGCGCGAGGCGGGCCTGCCCGACGAGAAGATCGCCACGCTGTGCCGCATCGCGGGGGCGGTCGACCAGGGCTTGTTCCGCGGCGCGGGCTTCAAGGTCGAGAACCGCACCTGGACGCCGGGCGCCGAGGGCTGCTGCTACCTGGCCATCCAGCGCGGCGGCTGACGCGGCGTGGCCGAGGCGTTCGACACCATCATCGTCGGCGCAGGATCGGCGGGCTGTGTGCTCGCCAACCGGCTGAGCGCCGACCCCCGCCACCGCGTGCTGCTGCTCGAAGCCGGGCCGCGCGACACCGATCCCTGGATCCACATCCCGCTCGGCTACGGCAAGCTGTTCAAGAAGCCCTCGGTCAACTGGAGCTACTGGTCCGAGCCCGAGCCGCAGTTGAACGGCAGGAAAATCTTCACGCCGCGCGGCAAGGTGCTGGGCGGCTCCTCCTCGATCAACGGCCTGGTCTATACGCGCGGCCAGCCCGAGGATTTCGACGACTGGGAGACGCCGGGCTGGTCGTTCGGCGAGCTGCTGCCGTATTTCAGGAAATCCGAGGACCAGGCGAGGGAGGAACTACTGCGCGGCGACGCGCTGCACGGCAAGGGCGGGCCGCTCGCCGTGTCCGACCAGAGCGAGACGCACGAGCTGTGCGATGCCTTCATCGAGGCGGCGGTGCAGGCCGGGCATCCGCGCAATCCGGACTTCAACGGCGAGCAGCAGGAAGGCGCCGGCTACTCGCAGCTGACGGCGCGCAACGGACGGCGCTGCTCCACCGCAACGGGGTACTTGAAGCCGGTTTTGAACCGGGCAAACCTGACGGTTGTAACCGACGCTCTGGTCGCGAAGGTGTTGTTCGATGGCAAAAAAGCCGTCGGGGTTGAATACCTGAAAGATTCAGAAAAAACAGAAATAAAGGCCAACCGGGAAGTCATTCTTTCCGGCGGCGCGATCAATACGCCGCAGTTGCTGCAGCTCTCCGGCGTCGGGCCGGCGGCGCTGCTGCGCGAGCATGGCATCGCGATGGTGCTGGATCAGCCCGACGTGGGCGAGCACCTGCAGGACCATTTCCAGGCGCGCATCGTGCTGAAGTGCACGCGGCCGATCACGGTCAACGACGACATGCAAAGCTGGTGGCGCATGGCGCGCATGGGCCTGCGCTACGCGCTCTTCCGGAAGGGCCCGCTCTCCGTGAGCGCGGGCTATGCGGGCGGCTTCTGGCGCACGCGGCCGGAGCTCAAGCGCCCCGACGTGCAGACGCACTTCCTTACCTTCAGCCTGGACCGCATGGGCGAGAAGCTGCACCCGTTCCCGGGCTTCACCGCCTCGATCTGCCAGCTGCGCCCGACCTCGCGCGGCTCGGTGCGCATCCGCTCGGCCGATCCGCGCGAGCCGCCGGCGATCCGCTACAACTACCTCGCCACCGAGCACGACCGGCGCACCATGCTGGAGGGCATGCGCCTCCTGCGCCGCATTCTCGAGCAGCCGGCGATCCGCCCGTACATCGCCTCCGAACATGTTCCGGGGGCGCAGGTGCAGTCGGACGACGAGTGGCTGGCGTACTTCCGCGCTACGGGGTCCACCATCTATCACCCGACCTGCACCGCGAAGATGGGTACCGGCGCCGATGCAGTCGTGGATTCGCACCTGCGCGTCAAAGGTCTCGAAGGCCTGCGGGTGGTGGACGCCTCGGTAATGCCGGCGGTGATCTCTGGCAACACCAACGCGGCGGTGATCGCCATCGCTGAGAAAGCGTCCGACCTGATACACTCGGCAAGAGGAGGAATAACATCATGATGCGTCTCACCATTTGTGCCGTTGCAGCCGCAGCGGCGTTTGCTTCGGTCGCGCAGGCCCAGCAAAAGGTAATCAAGGTCGGGGTGATCTTCGACTACACCGGCGCGTTCGCCGGCGGCGGCTCGGAGGCGGCCGCCATCGGCACCAAGATCGCGATTGACATGCTCAACGAGCGCGGCGGCATCGAGGGCTACAAAATCAACGCCATTTACGCCGATGCCCAGTCGAAGACCGAGGTCGCCATCAACGAGGCGACGCGGCTGCTCGACCAGGAGAAGGTCGATCTGATCATGGGTGTGTACTCCTCGGCGCATTGCGTGCCGATGGCGCAGCGCGTCGATGCGGCCAAGAAGTTCATGTGGGCCAACGTCTGCGTCGCCTCGGCGGTGTTCAAGGACAAGAAGCTGTCCTACGTGTTCCGGCCGCAGGTGCATTCGGACCAGTTCGGCGAAGCCTCCTGCTCCTACATCGCGGAGAACGCGAAGGAAAAGCTCGGCACCGACGTCAAGAACGTCAAAGTGGCGATTATCTACGAGGACGGCCCCTATGGGGCCGGCGTCGCGATGGGCAACGAGGCCAAATGCAAGGCGCTCGGCATGAACGTGGTGCTGAAGGAAGGCTACGCCGCCACCTCGCCCGACCTGTCGAGCCTGGTGACCAAGCTCAAGCGCGCGCGCGCCGACATCCTGCTGCACACCGGCTACAACCCGGACATCACGCTGTTCCTGCGCCAGACGCGCGAACAAGGGCTGAAGTTCAAGGCGATCATCGGCCACGGCGCGGGCTACGGCCAGATCGGCAAGCTGACCGAAACCTTCGGCGCCGACGTGAACTACTTCTTCAACGTCGATCCGGTGGCGGCGCAGCTGCTGGATCCCAAGACCCTCAAGCCGGGCCTGGGCGATCTCACCAAGGAGATGGTGAAGCGCTACCAGGCGCAGAAGGGCCCGAACGATTTACCGCCGCACACCTCGATGGGCTTCAACCAGAGCTGGATCTTCTTCACCGACGTGCTGCCGCGCGCCATCAAGAAGCACGGCGGCATCGATCCGGAGGCGCTCAGGAAGGCGTCCCTCGAGACCGATATCGCGGTGGGCGGCACCATCCAGGGCTACGGCGTGAAGTTCTTCCCGGCCGGAAGCCCGATGGCGGGACAGAACGAGCGCTCCTCGCCGGTGGTGATGCAGTACGTCAACGGCCGCACCTACATCGCGTGGCCGAAAGCGATCCGCACCACCGACCCGGTGGTTCCCTTCCCGAAGGGTCATCCCTACGGGCAGTAGAGGAAGTGCTTGAAGTCAGCGGCCTGACGAAGCGCTTCGGCGGCTTCACCGCGGTCTCCGAGGTCTCGTTCTCCCTGACGGAGGGCGAGATTCTCGGGCTGATCGGCCCCAACGGTTCCGGCAAAAGCACCACTTTCAACCTGATTGCGGGGCTGCACGCGCCCTCGGCAGGTTCGGTGCGCTTTGCGGGCGAGGAGATCGGCGGGCTTGCGCCGGCCGCGGTCTGCCATCGCGGCATCGCACGCACCTTCCAGATTCCGCGCCCGTTCCGCAAGCTCTCGCTCCTTGAAAATGTGGCAATCGCCGCTTTTTATGGACAGGATCAAAAAATTTCCAGGGAAAAAGCATATGCAGTCGCTGCCGATGCGCTCGGCCTGGTGCAATTGCCGGGTGGGGCCGATGTCCGGGTGGATGGCCTCGGCGCCGCGGGCCTGAAGAAGCTCGAACTGGCGCGCGCGCTGGCGACCCAGCCCAAGGTACTGCTGGCCGATGAATCGCTGGGCGGGCTGGACCACTCCGAGATGGAGCAGGCGGCCGACATGCTGGCCCTGATCCGCAGGGAGAAAGGCATCACCATCATCTGGGTCGAGCACATCATGGGCGTGCTGATGCGCGTGGTGGATCGCTGCATCGTGCTGGACCATGGCGAGGTGATCGCGCAAGGCAAGCCCGCGGAAGTGGCGCACGACCCGAAGGTCATCGAGGTGTACCTGGGGACCGATGCCGCCGAGGTGCAGAAGACCGTGGCGGACCGGGCGGCCTGATGCTCGAGCTGACCGATGTTTCCGCCGGTTACGGCTCGTTCCAGGCCCTGTTCGGCGTCAGCCTGGAGGTCAGGGCGGGCGAATCGGTCGCCGTGATCGGGCCCAATGGCGCGGGCAAGACCACGCTGCTGCGCGCGATCTCGAAACTGATCGAACTCAGCGCGGGTGAAGTGACGATGGAAGGGCGCTCGCTCAAGCGCGTGCCGGCGCATGAAGTGATCGCCCACGGCATATCGCAGGTGCCGGAGAACCGGCGCCTGTTCCCGCGCCTCACCGTGGAGGAGAACCTGAAGATGGGGGCGTTCCTTCCTGCTGCACGCGCCAAATTTCTCGAGCGGCGCGAGTTCGTCTACTCGCTGTTTCCGCGCATGCAGGAACGGCGCGCGCAGCTTGCCGGCACGCTCTCGGGCGGCGAGCAGCAGATGTGCGCCATCGGCCGCGCGCTGATGTCGGGGCCGAAGCTGCTGCTGCTGGACGAGCCCTCGGCGGGGCTCGCGCCGGTGATCGTGCAGTCGATCATGCAGATGGTGAAGCGGATCTGCGCCGAGGGCTACACCGTGCTGATCGTCGAGCAGAACATCCGCCAAGTGCTGAAAGTCGCGGACCGCGCCTACCTGCTGGAGACCGGGCGCATCAAGTCGAGCGGCACCTCCGCCGAGCTGCTGGCGTCGGATGAAATCCGCAAGGCCTACCTGGGGATCTGATGGAATTTTTCGACATTTTTCTGCTCGAAGCGGTGCTCAACGGCATTCTGCTGGGCGGCCTGCTCGCGCTGCTGTCGCTCGGCCTGAACCTGATTTTCGGCGTCATCGACGTGGTGTGGATCTGCTACGCCGAGATGATCATGATCGGCATGTACGCGGTCTACGCGCTGCACGTGCAGCAGCACTGGCCGCTGCTCGCCGCGATGGCCGGGGGCATCGCCAGCGTCGCCCTCCTCGGCGCGCTGATGCACCAGTTCGTGATCCGGCCGGTGCTCGGCGCCGAGCCGATCAACCAGTTGCTGGTGACCGGCGGCGTGCTGTTCTTCCTGCAGGCGGCGGCGACGCTCGCCTTCGGCATCGAGTTCAGGAACCTCGGCGTGAAGTTGCCGCCCGTCGCAATCGGAGAGATGTCGTTCTCGTTTCCGCGCCTCATCGCCTTCGCGGTCGCGGTGGGAGGCGTTGCAGCGACCTATCTCTTCCTCACGCGGTCCTATGTCGGCACCGCCATCCGCGCCATCAGCCAGGACCGCGCCATCATGCCGTTGATGGGCGTGAACCCCGGCCGCATCTTCGTCGTCACGTCGGCGCTGGGCGGCGCGCTCGCGGGCCTGAGCGCCTGCCTGCTGGTACTGCAATACGACATCCACCCGGCGATCGGCCTCTCGTTCGGCCCGATCACCTTCCTGATCTGCGTGCTCGGCGGTCTGGGCAACATGCTGGGCGGCCTCGTCGCCGCGTTCATCTTCGCGCAGTTCATCTCGGTGGGCGGGTACTTGTTCGCCATCGAATGGGGCTACGTGATCGCGTTCGTGTTCTTCATCGCGGTGATGTTCTGGCGCCCGCAGGGGATTCTCGGGGGGAAATGAATTGAAGTATCTTTTACTTGCCCTTCTTGCAGGAACGCCTTTCTACGGCATCGGCAACTATCCGCTGCACCTGGTGATCATGTGCCTGCTGTGGGGCTACGTGTACACCAGCTGGTCGATCATGGGGCGCCTGGGGCTGGTGAGCTTCGGCCACGGCGCGTTCCTCGGCATCGGCGCCTACTCGGTGGTGATGCTGTGGAATCATTTCGGCGTGTCGCCGTGGATCGGGGCGGTGGCCGGCGTCGCCGTTTCGGCGGTGGTTGCGGTAATCATCGGCCTGCCGTGCTTCCGCTTCAAGATCGTCGGCCACTACTTCGCGCTGGTGACGCTCGCGCTCTCAGAGGTGACGCGGCTCGTCATCGTCGCGCTGCGCGACCAGACCGGAGGGTCGCTGGGCGCGACGCCGAATACCGCGCTGGCGCAGGGCAACGCGGCTTCGCTCTCCGCGCTGCAGTTCTCGGACAGGATCGTCTGGTTCTACGCCATCCTCGCCTTCTGGCTCGCCGGCCTGTGGGTCTGGGCGAAGGTGGACCGCGGCATGACGCGCCTCGCGCTCGAGGCGATCAGCCAGGAGGAGGAAGCTGCCGCCTCGATCGGCATCAACGTGACGCGCTCGAAACTGTTCGTCACGCTGATCTCCGCGATGATGACCAGCCTGGGCGGCGTGCTGTACGCGCAGTACCAGCTCTACATCAACCCAGAGACGGTGTCCGGCATCGGCATCAGCCTGCAGATGGTGTTCGGTGTGATCGCGGGCGGCATGTATGTGATGCTCGGGCCCACCGTGGGCGCGGTATTCACGCTGCTGCTCGCCGAGGGCCTGCGCCTCGCGCTCGGCGATGCCTTCAAGCAGTTTCCGGCCCTCGACCTCGCGATCTACGGCCTGATGCTGGTGCTGTTCATCATCTACATGCCCAAGGGCATCCTCGGCACCGCCGCGGATGCATGGCACCGGCACGCGCCAGCTAGAGCACCCGCTCGAGGCTGATGCCCCGCAGGTCCATCTCGAACTCGAGCTCCGCGATCGGCGGCCGGCAGTAGTGCCAGGTGAGGCTGCTGGGCCGGATGTGCCTTTGAATTTTCTCCACCAGGTTTTCGATCTTCCGGACGGTATAGAGCTGCGTGACGGTCGCCTGATCCCAGGTTGCGCCCAGTCCCTTCAACCTGGAATCCATCGCGTCGAGCACCCAGGACGCTTTCTTCTCCATGCCGGCGGGCGAAACATCGCCGCGCGCTACGATGTCCTCGGGAAAGCGGCCGCCCTCGGGCCACTCGCCGCTGCCCGCCACGACGAAACTCGGCGCCGCGCCCGGCGCGGGCACGGTGTAGCTGAATGCATAGAAGCAGGGTTCGGCCGGCGGGTCGATCTCCGGCGCGACGTTCGAGCGCGCGACGGGATTCAGCTTGTCGCGATACAGGCCCCATTGCTCGAGCACCGCAACGTAGCCCTTGTTGAAGTCGCCGAATCCGGTGAACGTGAAAGGCTTGGGCGAGCGCAGCTCGCAGGCGCAGAACGCGGTCAG
>JBBPIU010000073.1:0-15478 GCA_038040245.1 Pseudomonadota bacterium
CATCGTGGTGCAGAGCCAGAACGACCGCTCGCAGCACCGCAACCGCGCCGAGTGCATGGCGATGCTCAAGTCGCGCCTCTACGATCTCGAGCTGCGCAAGCTCAAAGGCGAGCAGAGCAAGCTGGCGGCTTCGAAGACCGACATCGAGTGGGGGCACCAGATCCGCTCCTACGTCCTCGACCAGTCGCGCATCAAAGACCTGCGTACCGGCGTCGAGAAAGGCGCCACGCAGCAGGTGCTCGACGGCGATCTCGACGAATTCATCACCGCCAGCCTCAAACAGGGCGTCTAAACATGGAAGAAGAAAACAAGCTGATCGAGGAACGGCGGGAGAAACTGAAGGCGCTGCGCGCGCACGGCATCGCGTTTCCGAATGACTTTCGGAGAAAAGATTTTGCTTCCGACCTGCAGCAGAAATTCGGAGCAAAAACAAAGGAAGACCTTGAACCCCTGAAAGCGCAAGCAACAGTCGCCGGCCGCATGGTGCTCAAGCGCGTCATGGGCAAGGCGAGCTTCGCCACGCTGCAGGATCAATCAGGCCGCATTCAACTTTATGTTTCTGATGATTTGACAGGAAAAGACAATCATCAGGAGTTCAAGCACTGGGACCTTGGCGACATCGTCGGCGCGTCGGGAGTGCTGTTCAAGACCAAGACCGGGGAGCTGACCGTCCAAGCCAGCAGCCTGAAGCTGCTCACCAAAGCGCTGCGGCCGCTGCCGGAGAAGTTCCACGGCATCTCCGACCAGGAGCTCAAGTACCGGCAGCGCTACGTGGATCTCATCGTCTCGCCGAAGACGAGGGAGGTTTTTGAAAAAAGAATAAAAATAATTCAAGCCTTGCGCGCGGCCATGAGCGAAGACGGCTACCTGGAGGTCGAAACGCCGATGATGCAGCCGATTCCCGGCGGCGCCGTGGCGCGGCCGTTCAAGACGCACCACAACGCGCTGGACATGGACCTCTACCTGCGCGTCGCGCCCGAGCTGTACCTCAAGCGCCTGGTGGTGGGCGGCATGGAGCGCGTCTACGAAATCAACCGCAGCTTCAGGAACGAAGGCATTTCGACGCGCCACAACCCGGAGTTCACGATGATGGAGTGGTACTGCGCCTACGAAGATTGCGAGTACATGATGGCGCACACCGAGAAGCTGGTGCGTCACGCGGCGCAGGCAGCGCTGGGGAAATCTGTATTTTCCTATCAAGAAAAAACCATTGACCTCGGCAAGCCCTTTGCCCGTCTGCCGATTCCCGAGGCGATCAGGATGCAGGGCGTCGACGGAGATCTTCGCGACCGTGCGTTCCTGGCCGGCAAACTGACTTCTCTTTCGGTCGCATTTTCGAAAGATCAAGGATGGGGATCGCTGCAACTGATGCTTTTCGAGGCGCTGGCCGAGAAGCAGCTGATCGAGCCGACCTTCGTCACCGAGTTCCCGGCCGAGGTGTCGCCGCTGGCGCGCCGCAACGACAAGGACGCGGGTATCGTGGACCGCTTCGAACTGTTCATCGACGCGAAGGAGATCGCCAACGGCTTCTCCGAACTGAACGACCCCGAGGACCAGGCCGAGCGCTTCCGCGAGCAGGTCAGGCTGAAGGATTCCGGCGACGCCGAGGCGATGTACTACGACGCCGACTATATCCGCGCGCTCGAGTACGGCCTGCCGCCCACCGCGGGCGGCGGCCTGGGCATCGACCGGCTGGTGATGCTGCTCACCGACAGCCCGTCGATCCGCGACGTGATCCTGTTCCCGCACATGCGTCCCGAGGCGTGACGCCGGCGCTGCGCGGGCTGCGGCAGTGTCGCAATGCTGCATCGCGGGAGTCGGCTACCTCCGCTGAACGTGAATAAAACACACTCTTGACGCGGCAAATGCCTCTTCCCGCCGCATTCCTGGTCACTAGACTAGGTTTCATCGCGGGATTGAATCGAATCGGCGCGGTAATCCAAGGAGCGCGGACGATGACCGTACAACCGAGACAGCGGCTTGCACAGCAGATCGAACGCAGGAAAAACCCCCGGGCAGAAGCAAGCGCGCGCTACAAGCGCCTGCGGCAGGAAGCTGAACCGCCCCGCACAATAGCCGCCCCGACTGAGAGCTTGTTCGGCTGGATCCATCTGGTCGGACGCGGGGTGAAGGCTTCAGTGGCGCATCTGCGCAAGCACCTCCAGGGTGGAATGCGGCGCGTGCAGGGCTACGAGAACCAGCGGCGGCGCTGAGGCGGCGCCACGCACCGCCTCGTGCACATGGCAGGTGCCCTCCCAGCCCCAACCTTCCGCGCTGCGCGGCACCCTCCTGGTCGTCATTGCCGTGGGCATCTTCGCGCTCATGGACACCATCGCGAAGTATCTCGCGCGCTCGTATCCGGTGCCCGGCGTCGTCTGGGCGCGTTATGCGGCCAACCTCCTCTACTTCACCTCGCTCACGGTGCTGCCGCTGGCGGACGCCGCGGCGATCGGCTTCGTCATGCCGCTATTCCTCGCCCTGCTCGCCGTGCCGATGCTGGGCGAGCGCATGGATGGCGCCCGCCTCGCGGCGGTGCTGGTCGGGCTCGCCGGCGCGCTGGTCATCGTGCGGCCGGGCGGCGCGGTGTTCACGCCCTACGCGCTGCTCCCCATTGGCATGGCGCTGTGCAATGCGCTCTACCAGATCCTCACGCGCAAAGTCGCGGGCATCGAACACCCGCTTACGTCGCTGGTCTGGGGCGCGATCGTCGGCGCGGTGCTGTTCTCGTTCGCCCTGCCGTTCGCCTGGGTAACGCCCACCGATCCCTGGCACTGGGGCCTGCTGGGCGTCATCGGCCTGCTTGCCTCGGTGGGGCACTTCATCCTCATCAAGGCTTACGACTACGCCTCCGCCACCGGCCTCGCGCCGTTCTTTTACACGCAACTGGTCTGGGTAATGCTGCTGGGCTGGCTGGTGTTCGGGGACTTTCCGGACGGCTGGTCGCTGCTTGGCATGGGGATCATCGTCGCTTCCGGCATCTACCTCGTCGGCCGCCAGCGGCTCACCATGCGCCGCGCCTAAACTAGAATCTCCCCATGCCAAAAGCCACCTGGAACGGCGCGGTGCTCGCTGAAGTGGACGCCGCCAAAGTGCAGATCGTCGAAGGCAACGTCTACTTCCCGCCCGAGGCGGTGAACAAGACCCTGCTACGCGATTCCCAGACCCACACGGTCTGCCCGTGGAAGGGCACGGCGAGTTACTACGATGTCGTCGTGGATGGGAAAACCAACAAGGACGCGGCCTGGTACTACCCCGACACCAAGGACGCCGCCAAGCACGTCAAGGGCTACGTCGCCTTCTGGAAAGGGGTCAGCGTAGAGCAGTGAGGAACGGCGAAACGCGCTTTTCTTCCTAGTTTCGCCTTTCTTCGGCTTTGCGCTCGATCTTGTCGCCGACCCTCCCCACGTCCCTGCCGAAGCCTTCCATCGTGTTGCAGGCCGGCAGCAGCGTCGAGAAGGCCACCAGAACCAGCAAGCTAATAAGTTTTTTCATAAGAGTCTCCTTGGGTCGAACTAGACCATCCAAGCTACAGCAAGGTTCGCGCCGGCGATGTGCGCTACCGCACGGTCGAAGATCGCAGCGATACCTTGGCCGCCGCCGATGCACATGGTGGCTAGACCGTAACGGCCACGCGCTCGCGAAGAAACTCGGGCGCGAAGTCCGCGCCGTTGGGCCATGCGAGTGTATGAAGAACGATCGAAAACTGCTTGAAGGTCTCGATGTTCTGCAGCGGTTCAAATACCGGTCCATAGAGTTCCGCGGCCAAATCGATCTCTCCGGCGGCACCGTCGCTGAACTTGAGCCAGACGACGTGTTCCCGGACGTACCGCGCTTCAACTACGCGAACAAACATGGTCTTACTCCAGCGGGTCAATTGCCTTCAGCGGCTGCCTGACGCCATTCAGCGACACCTTGATTTGATACATCATCGCATCACTTGCCATTCTTCGGTGCCTCGAGTAGTCGAGGATTAACGTCCGCAATGACGCGCGCGAGCGAGCGCGCGGAGCGGCGCTGGCGCAGTGTCGCTGTCCATTGCGCGGTTATGTGCCATTCAGAGCTGATACCTCGTGAGGTCCAGCGAACCGTGAAAGACGCCGAGAACGTCGATGTTCCCGTCGTCCTTCACCAAGTATGCAATTCGGTAGTGCCCGTACAACAGTATGCGAACGTTTCGCGGCGAGGTTTGGTAACGTTGGCCGATCTCCGGGAAAGTGGCAAGCACTTGCGCCCGCTCGTGGATACCCTGAACCGTCCGAGCCGCGGCCTGAGGGTTATCCACCGCGATGTACTCGAAGATGTCCTCGAGCCAGCGCTGAGCCTCGTCGGTCCACGCTATTTCTGCCATGAGCGGATGCGCCGCCCCATCTCTTCATTCGAGACAGTGCGCTTCGCGTCCGAGTCGGCGAGGCCGCGTTCGACCATCACGTGAAAGGCCAACTCGCGCACGATTTCCTCGCGCGAGCTGTCGTCGGGTTGGCCTTGAATCAGGCGGGTGAGTTCTTCCTTTGCCGTGGACATAGCTCAAGCCTCCATGTTTCCCGCAATCCTGCCATAACCGCACGCCGGGGGCGAATGGCACATAACGTCCGGCTTCAGGCGCGCGCTGCTCGCGGCGCGTCGCTCTGCGAGCCGTTGTTCGGTGGCACGCACGCTTGAACTGTACTGCCGTGAAAGGCAGGAAACGGCCATAAGCGGTCCGGGCTTGATTCACCAAGTAAAGGCAGCGGGTTGATTCGGGCCGCGGAATAGGTCCGCCTTCCGACCGGTTACCGCGTCGAATACATAACTCTCGCTCTCGACGGAATAGACCATGTGTCGCGCATCCAGCCAGCCGTTGATGCCGATGGTGACGCCGCTACAGTCGTCGTACCTCCCCACGCTGACCTTCTTGCTTGCGGCCTCCTTTGCGCTCACCGTGAGCTCGTAGGCGCGGTCAATGCTGGCGGTCCATCGACCGTCGGGCGAAGCAATTTCGCGGTAGCGCACACGCGATTGAATGGTCGGCGGCTCATGGACCGCGATGCGCGAGCCGCCGCGGAAGAATTTCTCGCCCCGCTGGTCATACTCGCCCGAGATGCGCTCGTAGCGCTTCTCGGCCATACGGTACGCGAAATGCTCCCGGGTCTGCTCAACGCCTGGAGGGAAGGCTCGCATCGTGAGCAGCATCTCGCTACCGTCCTTGGACCAGGTAACGAATCTAATGGCCTGATTCTTTGGAATTGCGACGGCGCTCGGATTTTCCAAGAATGAGGAGGCGAGCGTCTCGACACTGATTAGGTACAACCCCGCGCCGGAGGGACTTGGCCAGCGGGTATCGTATTCGGCGAAAAGCGCGATCCATTTGCTATCCGGAGAGAACTCCGGGATGCCGCCGCCCCAGGTCGGATGTTGGTGGTACAGCCGGTCGCTGCCCGTACGTTTGTCGTAGAGCCAGTATTGCTTGCTGTTCCTCGTCTTCACCTCCCCGCTGTAGCTGATCCATCTGCCGTCCGCTGACGATACGATGGTCGGCGCGTAGTTGAAACCGTGGTTCGAGATCTGCGTCCATTCGCCGGACGCGAGATTGCCCCTCAGGAAGCGCCCGCTGCGTTCGAACATGAACACGGGCGTTGTTATGGACAACGAGGAGAGTGGCACGGTGGACTTCGCCGTGGTGCTATCCGGCCCGCATTTGGCAATGCCTTGGCTCACTGTCAGTATGGCAAGCAGCGCACCAGAAGCGATAAGAAATTGCATGCGTCGGATTTGGCTCATTGCGCCCTCCCGGAGGAATAGGCCGGAAATTCTAATTGTGAACGACCGCTTCGGGTCGCAAGCCGCCGTCGGCGTTGGCTTCACGTGAAATACGTAAATCAAGCGCGATCATGTCATCCGCACTGACGGGTTCTGCCAATGTGCCACCGAACTTATTGATTAGCCTGCATGCGCTGGATGCTAGAAGCTTGCATTGGTAGAAGCAAGTTGGCACTGGTAGAAACTGGCTTCTGCTGGCAGGTATCCAGCTATGGAAACTTGTCGCGGCGCGCCAATCAGGCGGAAAACACCCGATCGGTAACTCCCAGCCGCTTCGCGTCGCCCCAGGCAATCTCCCAGATCCTCTGTACCGGCCGCCATACAGCGCCGAGCCGCTTGGCACGGTCGCGCAATTCGACCTCGCCGTAGGCGATGCGAACCGCGACGATGTCGTCGTCCCTGCGCCGGAGACCTCTGGGATTCGGCTGCCACGGCGCGGAGGAGACGATTAGCTCGACGGTCTTGTATTGGTGGGACGCCTTGGCGTCATACAGGTACCGCACGCAGACAAGGCGCTCGCCGTAGCGCTCGACCAGCTTCCGGGTTCCCTTTTGTCCCGGGCGCAGCGTTGCACGCGTCGCCATCGCTCCAATAACGAGCCGGGCGCGAGGCCGTTGACCTCAGTTCAGCCGTTCGAAGATCGCGGCGATGCCCTGGCCGCCGCCGATGCACATGGTGACGAGGGCGTAGCGCTTCTGGGTGCGGTGCAGTTCGTAGATTGCCTTCACCGTCAGGATCGCGCCGGTGGCGCCGATGGGGTGGCCGAGGGCGACGGCGCCGCCGTTCGGATTCACTTTGGCCGGATCGAGGCCGAGGTCCTTGGTCACCGCCATCGCCTGCGAGGCAAAGGCTTCGTTGGATTCGATCACGTCCATGTCGGCGGGCTTGAGGCCCGATTTCTCGAATACGCGCTTCACGGCAGGTATCGGGCCCAGGCCCATGAGATGCGGCTCGACACCGGCGTGGGCGTATGCGACCAAGCGCGCCAAGGGTTTCAGGTTTTGTTTTTGAGCATATTTTGATTCAACCATTACGATCGCGGCGCCGGCATCGTTGATGCCCGAGGCGTTACCGGCGGTCACGGTGCCGTCCTTCTTGAATACCGTCTTCAACTTCTGCAGGTCTTCGATCTTCAAGTCCTTGCGAACGTGCTCGTCCAGCGCAAAGTTTTCAGTTCCCTTTCTGGATTTTATTTCCACGGGAACAATCTGATCCTTGAAAAAGCCTTTCTCGAGGGCGTTCGCGGCGCGCTTGTGGGATTCGAGCGCGAAAGCGTCTTGCTGCTCGCGCGTGAAGCCGAACTTCGCGGCTATATTCTCTGCCGTGACTCCCATGTGGCCGTTGCCGAAGGGGTCGTGCAGCGCGCCGCTCATGGCATCCACCACCGCGCCGTCGCCCATGCGCTGGCCCCAGCGGCCCGCGGGCAGGAAGTAGGCCGCGCGGCTCATGCTTTCCGCGCCGCCGCCGACTACCGTGTCCACGTCGCCGAGCAGAATATGCTGCGCTGCCGACACGATGGCCTGCAGGCCGGAGCCGCACAGGCGGTTCACCGTGAGGCAGGGCGTTCCGACCGGCAGCCCGGCGTCGATCGCGGCGACGCGCGAGAGGTACATGTCCCTCGCCTCGCCGTGGATCACGCTGCCGATCACCACGTGGCCGACGCTCGCCGGGTCGATCCCCGCCCGCGCCACCGCTTCCTTGATCGCGATCGCGCCGAGCTTGGTCGGTGCCATGTCCTTGAGCGAGCCGCCGTAGCCGCCGATCGCCGTGCGTGCTCCCGCTACCACCACCACTTCGCGCGTGCTCATGCCAGTCTCCCGTGTAGATCGTGCTCGTCGGCGCGTTCGATAAGAACGTCGACCAAACTCCCCACCTGCAATTTGTGGGATTTCCCGAAGTAAACCAAGCCGTCAATCTCCGGCGCATCCAAGGACGAGCGCCCGACGCCGGGTGCGTCCACGAGGACCTTGACCTGTTTGCCGACCTTGGACTTCAATTTGTCCCGGCTGATTACCGCCTGCACCTGCATGAATCTCATTTTGCGTTCTTCCCGGACTTCAGCGGGTACGGGGTCCGGCAGTTCATTCGCCTTCGCCCCGTCCACCGGTGAGTAGGCAAAGCATCCCACGCGATCCAGTTGGGCTTCTTTGAGAAAGGTCAAAAGCATTTCGAACTCTTCCTCGGTCTCGCCGGGGAAGCCGGCGATGAAGGTGCTGCGGATGGTGAGCTCCGGGCAGGCCTCGCGCCAGGCGCGGATGCGCGCGAGCACTTTCTCGGCCGCCGCCGGGCGCTTCATGAGCTTGAGAATCCGCGGGCTCGCGTGCTGGAACGGGATGTCGAGATAAGGAAGGATCTTCCCGTCCGCCATCAGGGGAATGATTTCATCGACGCTTGGGTACGGGTATACGTAATGCAGACGAACCCAAATGCCCAACGAACCCAATGCTTCGCATAGCTCTTTCATGCGGGTTTTCACGGGACGGCCATCCCAGAATCCCGTTCGGTACTTCACATCAACCCCATAGGCACTCGTATCCTGGGAGATCACGAGCAACTCCTTCACGCCGGCGCGCACCAGGTTTTCCGCCTCCTGCATCACCTCGCCGATCGGGCGCGAGACCAGGTCGCCGCGCATGGAGGGGATGATGCAGAAGGTGCAACGATGGTTGCAGCCTTCGGATATCTTGAGATAGGCGTAGTGCTGCGGCGTGAGCTTGATACCCTGCGGCGGCACAAGATCGGCAAACGGATCGTGCTTCGGCCTCGGCAGGTGTTCGTGCACCGCCTTCATCACCCCGGGAGTGTCGTGCGGTCCCGTGATCGCCAGTACGGAGGGGTGTATGCCTTTTATTAAATCTTGTTTTACCCCCAGACAACCCGTAACCACTACCTTGCCGTTCTTGGCGAGAGCCTCGCCGATCGCGCCGAGCGACTCCTCGACCGCGGCGTCGATGAAGCCGCAGGTGTTGACGATGACCAGGTCGGCGCCGGCGTAGTCGGGCGCGGTGACGTACCCCTCGGCCCTCAGTTGCGTGAGGATGCGCTCCGAGTCAACCAGCGCTTTGGGGCAACCCAGCGATACGAAACCAACCTTCGGTACAGCCACTACTTGTTGGGCTCGTTCTTGTTGTTCTGCGGCGCCGGAAAACCGGGGAACTGGAAGCCGGTGAACACGTTGCGCGCCTGGTTCTGCATCTGGTCCTGGAACTGCGCGAACATTTTCTGGCTCTGCTCCATGTAGGCCTGCATCAGGCCCTGCATGGCCGGGCCCTGCATGTTCATGAACTGCGCCCAGACTTCATTCGGGCTGCGCGAGTTGTCACCGTAGAGCTTCTGCGACTGTTCCTGCAGCGCCTTCTGCATCTGCTGGAAGCCCTCGAGGTTTTTCTCGAGGTAGGAGCCCATGAAGCCCTGCATCGCGCTGCCGTAGGAGCGGATCATCTGCGACAGCAGGTCGGAGGAGAACATCGGCATGCCGCTGGATTCCTCCTCGAGGATGATCTGCAGCAGGATCTGGCGCGACAGGTCTTCGTTCGACTTGGCGTCGAGCACCTGGAAAGCCTCGTTCTTCAACACCATCTGCTTCACGTCCGCGAGCGTGATGTAGCTCGAGGTCTTGGTGTCGTAGAGCCGGCGGTTCGGGTATTTCTTGATCAGCCGGACCGGATGTTCCATTTTTTCCTCGGGATTTGCGGCCATTTCAGTCTACTCCTCTTAATACATGTGCTGGCCGCCGTTGATCGAGATGTTGGCCCCGGTCACGAACGCGGCTTCTTCCGAGCACAGATAAATGATCAATCCGGCGATCTCCTCGGGCTTGCCGAGGCGCCCCACCGGGATCTGCGGCAGGATCTTGGAATCGAGAATCTCCTTCGGGATCGCGGTCACCATCTTGGTGCCGATGTAGCCCGGCGAGATGGTGTTCACGGTCACGCCCTTCTTCGCCACTTCCAGCGCGAGCGCCTTGGTGAAGCCGTGGATGCCGGCCTTGGCCGCCGAATAGTTGGTCTGGCCGAAAGCGCCCTTCTGCCCGTTCACCGAGGAGACGTTGATCACGCGGCCCCAGTTGCGCTCCACCATGCCGTCCATCGCCTGCTTGGTCATGTTGAAGCAGGAATCGAGGTTGGTGCGCATCACCGCATCCCAGTCGTTCTTGGTCATTTTCTTGAACGTCATGTCGCGCGTGATGCCGGCGTTGTTCACCAGGATGTCAATGTTGCCGCACTCCTTCTGGATCTGGGCGCACTTCGCGGCGCTGTCTTCGAACGAGACCACGTCCACCGGGTACGCCGAGAACGAGTAGCCCTTGCCCTTCATCTCGTCGAGCCACGACTTGTACTTGGTGTTCGAGGGCGAATACGTGACCACCACCCGGTAGCCCGCGTCCGCCATCTTGGTCGTGATCGATTCGCCGAGGCCACCCATGCCTCCCGTCACGACCGCCACTTTCTGAGCCATCTTTTCCCATCCTCCAAGGTTCGCGCGCAGTCTACTACACCAATCTACTACATCATGTGCATGCCACCGTTGACCGAAATGTTCGCCCCGGTGATGTAGCCCGCCTCTTCCGAGGCAAGGAACGCGACCACCGCGGCGATTTCTTCGGGCTTCGCCAGGCGCCCCATCGGGATGGATGCCACGATCCGCGCGCGCACGTCGGCGCGGATCGCCATCACCAGGTCGGTGTCGACGTAGCCGGGCGAGACCGTGTTCACGGTAACGCCCTTCTTCACCACTTCCTGCGCCAGCGCCTTGGAGAAGCCCGCCATGCCGGCTTTCGCCGCCGAGTAGTTGGTCTGGCCGAACTGCCCCTTGATGGCGTTTACGGAGGAGATGTTGACGATGCGCCCCCAGCCGCGCTCGGTCATGGCGTCGATCACCTGGCGCGTGACGTTGAAGACGCTGTTCAGGTTGGTGTTGATGACCTCGGTCCAGTCGCGCTCGGTCATGCGCTTGAACACCGCGTCGCGCGTGATGCCGGCGTTGTTGACCAGGATCTCCACGTTGCCGACCACCGAGCGCAGGTTGTCGAGCATGCCGGCGCAGCTCTCGAAGTTGGCGACGTCTCCTTCGGCGGCGTGCACCTTGAAGCCTTCCTTGCGCATCGCGCCGAGCCATTCGTCCTTCCGGTCGTAGCCGGGCAGGCACCCCGCGACGATCGTATGCCCTGCTAGCGCGAGGCGCCGGCAGATCGCGCTGCCGATGCCGCCCATGCCGCCGGTGACGAAGACGACGCGCCGGGGAGCGGGATGAAGGCCCACTCCATCTGTTTTTTCTTCTTGTATGACCCGGTCCATGACTTGCATCGCGGTGCCTTCCCTTTATCGAATGATTGAGAACGCTAGCGTTCTACAGCCAGAACGCTAGCGTTCTACTGCTAATGCAACACCCATGCCGCCGCCGATACACAGCGAGGCCAGGCCTTTCTTCGCATCGCGCTTCAGCATTTCGTGCAACAACGTGACCAGGATCCGGCAGCCCGAGGCGCCGATCGGATGGCCGAGCGCGATCGCGCCGCCGTTCACGTTGACCTTGGAGGTGTCCCAGCCCATCTGCCGGTTGACCGCGATCGCCTGGGCGGCGAACGCCTCATTGATTTCCATCAGATCGATGTCCTTGGGATCCCAGCCGGCGCGCGACAGGCAGCGCTTGGAGGCCGGCACCGGGCCCATGCCCATGTACTTCGGATCGACGCCCGCCGAGGCGAAGGCTTTGATGCGTGCTATGGGTTTTAGCCCCAATTCTTTAGCTTTTTTTAAAGAACTGAGAACAACAACCGCAGCGCCGTCGTTGATGCCCGAGGCATTGGCGGCGGTCACCGTGCCGTTCTTGTCGAACGCGGGCTTGAGGCCCTTCATCGCCTCCATCGTTGCGCCGTGGCGCGGATACTCGTCGTCGGCGAATACCACCGGACCTTTGCGGGAGGGAACCTCAAAGGGAACGATCTCGTCCTTGAAGCGGCCGGCCTTCTGCGCCGCTTCGGTCTTGTTCTGGCTCTTCACCGCGAACTCGTCCTGCTCTTCGCGCGTGACCGCGTATTCCCTGGCGACGTTCTCGGCGGTGACGCCCATGTGGTACTGGTTGTAGACGTCCCACAGACCGTCCACGATCATGGAGTCGACCATCTTCGCGTCGCCCATGCGCAAGCCGTCGCGCGAACCGTTCAGCACGTGCGGTGCGGCGCTCATGTTTTCCTGGCCCCCGGCCACCACGATGTCGGAATCTCCGTTGGCGATGGATTGCGCGCCCAGCATCGCCGCTTTCAGTCCCGAGCCGCAGACCTTGTTGATGGTCATCGCCGGCACCATGTGCGGCAGCCCGGCCCAGATGGCCGCCTGACGCGCCGGGTTCTGGCCGACGGCCGCGGTCAGCACCTGCCCCATGATGACCTCCGATACCTGGTCGGGCGCCACGCCCGCGCGCTCCAGCGCCTTGCGGATGATGTGCGCGCCAAGCTTCGCCGCCGGAACGCCGGCGAGCGAACCGCCGAACTTGCCGATCGCGGTCCGGGCCGCGCCTACGATGACAATTTCTTCCATGGTGCCTCCTGGTTTGCCTTCTGCTTCACGTAGCGACCGGGTGCAGGCTCGATCGCCGGATAGTGCGCGTTGCCGGTCTGCGCCGGCGCTTCGCGCGTGCCGCCTTTGAATTCTTCCAGCCATTGCGACCACAGCGGCCACCAGCTGCCGAGCTCCTCGCGCGCTTGCTCGAACCAGGCCTGCGGATCCTCGGGAAACGCAGCAGACGCGCCGGCGCTCCAATAGCTGCGTTTGTTGCCCGAGGGAGGATTGATCACGCCCGCGATATGCCCGCTCGCGCCGAGCACGAACCGCTTGTCGCCGCCGAGCAGTTGCACCGAGCGGTAAGCGGCGCGCCACGGCACGATGTGGTCTTCGCGCGTCGCGAGGATGAACGTGGGCTTGTCCACCTTGCCGAGGTCCACGCCAACGCCGCAGTTCTGCAGCGCGCCAGGTACGCGCAGCTTGTTCTCGAGATAGGTGTTGCGCACATACGTGCAATACATCGGGCCCGGCAGGTTGGTGCTGTCCGAATTCCAGTACAGCAGGTCGAAGGCCGCGGGCGCGCCGCCCATCAGGTAGTTGTTGACCACGTAGGGCCAGACCAGGTCATTGGCGCGCAACGCGTTGAAAGTCGTCGCCAGGTCCGCCCCCGGCAGGATGCCGCCGCTGCCGATCGCCGCTTCGCGCGCCGCGACCCCGTTCTCGTCGATGAATACGCCGAGTTGCCCGGGGACCGAGAAATCGAGCATGGTGGCGAGGTAGGTGACGCTCTGGACCGCGTTCTCGCCCTTCGCGGCCTGCACCGCGAGTGCCGCGGCGAGCAGCGTGCCGCCGACGCAGAAGCCGAGCGCATTGACGCGGTCGGCGCCGGTGATTTCGCGCGCCACGCGCAAGGCGCTGAAGATGCCCAGTTCCAGGTAGTCGTCCCAGCCGTACTGTCCCTCGGCGGGCCCGACGTTGCGCCAGGACACGACGAACACGGTGTGGCCTTGCTCCACCGCATAGCGCACGAAGGAATTCTCGGGCCGCAGGTCGAGGATGTAGTACTTATTGATGCACGGCGGCACGATCACCAGCGGCCGCGCGCCGACCTGCGGCGTTGCGGCCTGGTACTGGATCAGCTGGGCGAGGCCGTTTTCGTACACTACGTCGCCGGGCGTGAGCGCCAGGTTGCGGCCGATGTCGAAGGCGGCCTCGTCCGTCTGGCTGATGCGGCCCTTGTGCATGTCCGCGATCAGGTTGGCGACGCCCTGGGTCACGCTTTCGCCCCTGGAATCGAGCGCCAACTTGAGCACCGCCGGATTGGTGGCGGCAAAATTCGCCGGGCACATGGCATCGCACCACTGCTTCACGGCGAACTGCAGCCGCTCCTTGGATCTGGCATCCAGGTCCGCGCTCGCGGCGAGTTCGGCAAGAAAACCCGCTGCCAGCAGGTACGACTGCTTGAGGTAGGAGAAATACGGGTTGTCGCGCCACTCCCGGGAGGCGAAGCGGCGATCGCCCGGCTCGGGCGCCACCACCGGCTCGGCCAGCGCTTTCGCGCTGCTCTGAGGATCCAGCATCGCCGACCAGAGCTGCGCCTGCTTCGCGATGTAGCTCGATTGGAGGACACCGAAATGCGTGCTCCCCTGGAGCAGGGTGGACATCCAGGTCGCTGGATCCGGCAGTTCCGGCGGGGTCGCCGTCAGGGAAGGCAGGTGCGGCTGCAAAAGCGGCCTTTGTTGGGCGCGGTCAGCCTCGAATTTTGCACCGCACAAAACCCTAATGCAAGCCCCCGATCAGGGCCCTCGCCAGTGCGATGGACCCGATTCCCAGGCCGATCAGCACCGTCTGCGACAGGGTGGCGCGAAGCTCCGGCCTGCGGTGCAGGCCCGGGATCAGGTCCGCGACCGCCACGTAGATCATGCTGGCCGCGACGATGCCCAGCAGGATCGGCGTCCAGCCGGCAATCACCTGCAGCGTGTAGTAGCCGAGCACGCCGCCGACCAGCGTGGCGCAGGAAGACAGCAGGTTCAAAAGGAACGCCTTGGCTTTCGAATAGCCCGAGTTCAGCAGGATCAGGAAATCGCCCACTTCCTGCGGGATTTCGTGCGCCACGATCGCCAGCGCGGTGATGATGCCGAGCTGGGTGCTCTGCAGGAACGCGGCCGCGATCAGGATGCCGTCGAGGAAATTGTGAATCGTATCGCCGACCACGATCAGCGCCCCGGAACGGCCGTGATCGTGCGCCGCGCTTTCGACCTCGTGCTCGTCATGCGAATGGCGCCACAGCAGCAGCTTCTCGAGCAGGAAGAAGACGAGGATGCCGCCGAGGATCGACATCGCGACCGTGTGCGGCTCGCCGTTCTCGAACGCATGCGGGATCACCTCGAGGAACGCGGCGCCGAGCAGCGCGCCGATCGCGAATGACACCAGAGTCGGTATCCACGCCGCGCGCAGGACCAGCGCGAACGCCGCGGCGCAGACGGAAATGATTCCGCCCGCCAGGCTTGCAGCCACGATCCAACCGAGCGACGACATGGGGGCCGGGATTGTACGCGACCAGGCACGCCGCGGGTATACACTGGCGATGATCGTCAGCAGCGCTTCGAGAGGAGGCATGACCATGCACGAGCGCATCACGATGGATCCGTCGATCTGCCACGGCAAGCCGTGTATCCGCGGGTTGCGGTATCCGGTCGAAACCGTGTTGCAGTGGCTTGCGAGCGGCATGAGCATCGAAGACATCCTGCGCGATTATTCGGATCTCGAGCGTGAGGACATTCTTGCGGTCCTGGCGTACGCCGCGCGCCTCGCAGAGATCAAACGGGTCGAATCGCTTGCGGCATGAGATTTTTGGTCGATGCCCAGCTTCCGAAACGCCTTGCGGAATGGCTGAACGAAGCGGGCCACGACGCGGTACACACGCTCGAACTCCCGCGAGGCAATCGCACCTCTGACGCGGAACTGTGCGACGTCGCTTTGCGCGAGCAGCGAATCGTCATCTCCAAGGACGGCGATTTCGTTGAGTCGCTACTGGTTGCAGGGCAGCCTTCCCGTTTGCTGCTTGTGGCCACAGGAAACATCTCGAACGCTGCGTTGGAGGCGCTCGTCCGCGCCAACTTTCCCGCCATCGAAGCGTCCTTTGCGGGATGCCGATGTCTGGAGCTCGGCCGCGCGTC
>JBBPIU010000074.1:0-14609 GCA_038040245.1 Pseudomonadota bacterium
CGCTTTTCCTTTTGCCAGGCCTATTACCTTCCAAGACTTGATTTGATATCTGGTCAGTAACTTGGGTGTGGCAAGCGCTTCGAACTCTTCTTCACCACCAGCCAGCATCCCATCGGCAACAATCAGCAATCCTCGATCGGTGTCGACAAGCGCATACATGAAATCCGGATGCACGTTCAGCGCCTGGTTGCCGGGCAGCGTCCACGGCGTCGTAGTCCAGATGACGATGTAGCCTTTCTTGTCCGGAAGTTTCGGCAGCCCGAAAGCCGCGGCGATTTTTTCTCTTTCAAAAAACTCGAACCCCACATCAATTGCGGGATCCTTGCGGTCCTCGTACTCGACTTCGGCCTCCGCCAGCGCCGAGCCGCAGTCGAAGCACCAGTTGACCGGCTTCAGGCCGCGGAAGATGTAGCCCTTCTGCAACAGCATGCCGAGGCCGCGGATCTCGTCGGCCTCGTTGCGGTAGGCCATCGTGAGATACGGGTTGTCCCAGTCGCCGAGCACGCCCAGGCGCTGGAAATCCTGCTTCTGCTTTTCGATCTGCTCGGTGGCGTAGGCACGGCAAAGGCGCTGCGTTTCCCCCGCCGGCAGGTTCTTGCCGTGCTTTTTCTCGATCTGCACCTCGATCGGCATGCCGTGGCAGTCCCAGCCCGGCACATAAGGCGCATCGAAGCCGGCCATGCCTTTGGACTTGACGATCACGTCCTTGAGAATCTTGTTCACCGCGTGGCCGATGTGGATGTCGCCGTTGGCGTAGGGCGGCCCGTCGTGCAGCACGAAGCGCGGCCGGTTCTGGCTCTTGGCCACCGCGCGCAGGCGCTTGTAGACGCCCTTCTCGTTCCATTCCCTGACCCACAGCGGCTCGCGCTTGGCGAGGTCGCCGCGCATCGGGAACGGCGTGTCGGGCAGGTTCAGCGTGTTCTTGTAGTCAGCCATTTCTCTCGAAGTAGTCCTTTGCTTGCGCTACATCCTGTTTGATCGCGGAACGCAAGGCCTCCAGTCCATCGTACTTTTCTTCTTGCCGCAGTTTGCGCAGGAATTTCACCCGCAGATGGCGCCCGTAAAGGTCGCCATGCCAGTCGAACAAGTGCACTTCCAGCAGCGGCGGCGCGTTTTTCTTCACCGTCGGCCGCCTGCCGACGCTGGCCACGCCGCGCAGCACGGCATGCGTTTCCCCTCGCATTTCTTCGTCGCGCATTTCCTCTATCTCGGCCTGCACCGCGAATATCCCCGCCAGCGGCGGCGGCCGGCGCAGGACGATGTTCGCCGTCGGGAAACCAAGCGTGCGGCCGAGCTCTTCGCCGTGCGCCACCCGCCCGCTCATGCTGTAGTCGCGCCCGAGCAGCCGCGCTGCGCCCGCCAGATCGCCCGCCGCGAGCGCCGCACGCACGCCGGAGCTCGATATGCGCTGCCCATCCTCCAGGACATCGCCCATCGCCTCGAGCCCGAAACCCTGGCGGGCCGCCGCCGACTCCAGCAGCGCAAAGTCGCCGGTGCGCCGCGCGCCGAAACGGAAATCCCGCCCCACCAGCAGCCAGCGCGCACCGAGGCCCCGTAGCAGCACTTGCTCGATGAAACGCGCCGCATCGAGCGCCGCCAGCCGCGCGTCGAATCGCAGGATATGCACGCGGTCGATGCCGGCCTCCGCGATCAACTCCAGCTTCTCGCGCAGCCGCGTCAGCCGGGTGGGCGCCGAGGTGGGAGCGAAGAACTCGCGCGGATGCGGCTCGAATGTAAGGACACTGCAAGGCAGCTTCAGCTCGCGCGTCTTCTCGACCAGGCGTTCCAGCATGGCGCAGTGGCCGCGGTGCACGCCGTCGAAGTTGCCGATGGTGAGCCCCATGGGGCCGCCCCCCGGCTGTACGATCCCGTGCGTGACCTGCATAAGCGCGTGTAAAATGTTGAATTATAGCGGCTTTCAACAGGAGAGAGACCGGTGAAGACGCTCGAAGACCAGATGTCGTGCTACGCCGCCTACCATCAGGACGCGCGCAACAAGGCGACGCATTTCGTCGGTGTGCCGCTGATCGTTTTCTCTCTCATGATTCCGCTCGGCTGGCTGCGTGCCGACCTCGGCGGCTTCACGCTGAGCGCGGCGCTGGTCGTTACCGCCATCCTGTTCCTCTATTATCTGGTACTCGATGTTGCGCTCGGCCTGGCGATGGGCGCGGTGTTCGCCCTGATGCTCTGGGGCGCCGAGCCGCTGTCGCAGGCCTCGCTTGCCGTCGGCCTGAGCTGGTTCCTGATCCTCTTCGTCGCCGGCTGGGCGCTGCAGCTCTGGGGCCATGTCTACGAAGGCCGCAAGCCCGCGCTGGTGGACAACCTGTTCCAGATCTTCGTGGCGCCGATTTTTCTCGCCGCCGAGGCGTTCTTCGCGTTAGGCTACAAACCGAGGCTGCACGAGGCAGTGCAGCAGCGCGCGCTCGCAATGCGGGCCGCGGACCGCGTTGTCGAACGCTCAGTTGAGCCGCGCGCAGCGCAGGGATAGGTCGATCATCTTGGCGCGCACCTCCTCCATGTCCGAGGCATCGGGCTCGCGTTCGAGGTAGTCGGCCAGGTCCTTGAGCGCCGGACGCCAGCACTCCATGCGCTGATAAACGAAGCCCCGGTCGCGCAGTTCGGCGGCCGATTCCGGCGTCACCACGATCATCCGGTTCAGCACTTCGAGCAGCCGCTCGGGCTGGTCCTTCTCGCGGTAAACCCCTTTCAGGTTGCGCAGCACGCGCGCGAGTATTTGCCGGTTGCTGGCCGGCTCGAGGAACTGGTCCAGCGGCAGTTCGGCGACCGTAACGCCGCTGGTGGCCTCAGGCGGAATCACGCGCTTCAGGCGCTCGCGCAGTTCGGCCTCCGACTGCGGCACGCCGCCGGAGAATGGATCGAGCACCAGCGTGCCTCCCCGCAACGGCAGGCGCACCAGGAAATGTCCCGGGAAGGACACGCCCTCGAACGGCAGGCCGATGCGCCGGCCGATCTCCATGTAGAGCACCGCGAGCGTGATCGGAATCCCGGTGCGCCGGTCGATGACCTCGTTCAGGTAGGAGTTGCGCGGATCGTAGTAGTCGTCGGTGTTGCCGCCGAAGCCCAGGTCGTCGAACAGGAACTCGTTCAGCGCGATCACCCGGTCTTCGGCGGCCGCCTGCGGCGCGAAACGCGTGCGAAGGCGTTTGGCGAATCGGTCTATCTCGCCCACATAGCCGTCCACATCCAGCCCGGGATAAGCATCCTCCGCGATCTGCAGACAGGCCCGCGACAGTTCGATCCTGTCGTCCTGGCGCGAAATCAGCTCCGCGAAATGGTCGAGCCCGGCCATCAATCGGCACCCCGGATAAAGAATTGTCGCGGACGGAATCCCAGCGCCAGGAGACAGGCGCCATAAACGGCGAAACCCAGCAGCACCAGGGCGGCGAGCATGCCCAGCTTCCACTGCCAGCCCGCCGCCAGCCAAGCCGCGGCCGGGCCCATCGCATACCAGAGCGCCGCCGCCATGGCGAGAACCGAGATGCCGATCTTCAAGGTGAACACGAGCCATCCCGGCTGCGGATCGTAGATGCCCTGTTTGCGCAGGTAGCGGTAAAGCAGAGCGGCGTTCAGGCAGGCGCCGAGGCCGATTGCGAGCGCCAGGCCGGCGTGCTTGAGCGGGCCGACGAAGGCCAAGTTCATCGCCTGCGTCGCCGCCAGCGTCGCGAGGCCGATTTTCACCGGCGTCACCACGTTCTGCCTGGCATAGAAGCCGGGCGCGAGGATTTTCACCAGGATCATCCCCACCAGCCCGAGGCTGTAGGCGACCAGCGCCTCGCGCGTCATCCAGGCGTCCTCGGCGCTGAATTGGCCGTAGTGGAACAGCGTCGCGATCAGCGGCATCGCCAGCACCGCCAGCGCCGCCGCCGCCGGCAGCGCGAGCAGCAGGGTCACGCGCAGCCCCCAATCCAGCAGCCGGCTGTATTCCGCGGGCGCACCGCCGGCATGGTGTTTCGACAGGCTGGGCAGAAGGATCGTGCCGAGGGCCGCACCAAGCACGCCCGCGGGAAATTCCATCAGCCGGTCGGCGTAATACAGCCACGACACGCTGCCGGTGACGAGGAACGAGGCGAAGATGGTGTTGATCAGGAGCGACACCTGGCTCACCGACACCCCGAACACCGCCGGTGCCATCAGTTTGAGCACCCGCGTGAGGCCCGGATGCTTGAGATTGAAGCGCCAGCGCGGCAGCATGCCGATCTTCCACAGGAACGGCAGTTGTAGTGCCAGCTGCAGCAGGCCGCCGACGAAGACGGCCCAGGCGAGCACCAGCACCGGCGGGTCGAAGCGCTCGGCGAAAAACGCGGCGCCGACGATGAACGATACATTGAGCAGCACCGGCGTGAACGCCGGCACCGCGAACCTGCTCCAGGTATTGAGAACGCCCGCGGCCAGCGCCACCAGCGAGATGAAGACGATGTAGGGGAAGGTGATCCGCAGCATCGCCACGGTCAGCGCGAACTTGCCCGGCTCGGCGGCGAAGCCCGGCGCCGACACGTAGACCACCAGGGGGGCCAGGACCATCCCGATGGCGGCAGCCGCCAGCAGCGCCAGGAACAGCACCGTGGAGACGCAGTCCACCAGCGCCCGGGTCTGCTCGGGCGACTCGCGGTCGCGGACCTCGGCCAGAATCGGCACGAACGCCTGTGAAAACGCGCCTTCGGCGAACAGGCGGCGCAGCAGGTTGGGGATCCGGAAGGCGACAAAAAAAGCGTCTGTCGCGAGCCCGGCGCCGAAGACCCGCGCGATGAAGAAATCCCGCACGTAGCCGAGGATCCGGGACAGCAGCGTCATGCTGCTCACGGTCGCCAGCGCGCGTAGCATATTCATAGCGGGGTCATGCTAGAATTCGCGCCTTTTTCGAAGCTGGAACAAACACATGGCAAACATCAAATCCGCCCGCAAACGGGCGCGCCAGGCGGTCGGGCTGCGCAGCCACAACATGAGCCTGCGCACCGCCGCGCGCAGCGCGATCAAGGACGTGAAGAAAGCGATCGCCACGGGCGACAAGAAAGCCGCTGCCGCCGCCCTCACGCGCTCGCAGGCGGTGATCGACCGCGTCGCGGCCAAGGGCGTGGTGCACCGCAACGCCGCCGCGCGCCAGAAGAGCCGCCTCGCCCACGCCATCAAGGCGATGCCTTAATCGGTGTCTCCGGCTCGCAGCACGCGGGCGAGTTGGGTACGGTTTGCATCGCGCCCGTCGCGCGTCTTGAGTTCGTTTTCCGTGGCGAAACTGAGCAGGAAGCGGTAAGCCATCGGCTCGATTTCCTCGAGCCGCACGTCCACCACCACGCAGCGCACCCCCGCAGCGGTTACCGGATGAACGTATGGGGAGTACTGCATGCGATGGTCGCCGCCGAACGCCGACATCACGCCGCACAGCCGCTCGGCCCAGTCGCTCGGCCGGAACGGCTTGCCGTTCAGCGTCACCCCCTGAATGACGAACTCGACAATGGCGTCGGCGGCCGCGGCCTCGGGCATGCGGAATTATACTGATCCGGCATGGCGAAACCCCTCAGCCGGATCCTGGTCATCGAAGACGAACCGCTCTCCCTGCGCGAGATCGTCAAGGGCCTGAACGCGGCCGCGAGGTCCCTGGACAATCCGCTGGGCATCACTTTCAGCGGCGTCGCCACCGCGCGGGAGGCGCTCGCGTCGATCGAGGCGGACGGCGACATCCAGGCGGTGCTGGTCGACGACAAGCTCTACTCGCTTCCCAGCCTGAAAAATGCCAATGGCAGGAAGAAGCTCCAGATGTCCGCGCTGGAATTCGTCCAGCGCATCACGCGCTTGCGGCCCGAGCTCGACGTCTACATCCTGATCGCGCAGGAAAAGGAGGACGACGTCGTGGACGCCCTTTTCACCGAGGCGGTGGACGGCTACTTCTACCGCGAGGAGCGCGACTACCGCGGCATCTACCGGATACTCAACGCGCAGATCCAGGAAAAAGCGCGCACCCCTTTCACCGACCAGTTGAAGACCTACGTCTGGATGGCCAAGGACCAGTGGCACACGCCCGGCCACTCCTCCGGCGAGTCGCTGCGCGGCAGCCCATGGGTGAACGATTTCTACGAGTTCATGGGCGACCACGTGTTCGACGCCGACCTTTCGGTGTCGGTACCGATGCTCGATTCGCTGATGGAGCCCAGGGGCGTGATTGCCGAGGCGCAGCAAATGGCGGCCAAGGCCTTCGGCGCGCGGCGCACCTTCTTCGCCACCAATGGCACTTCCACCGCGAACAAGGTCATCTTCCAGACCCTGCTCGCGCCGGGCGAGAAACTGCTGCTCGACCGCAACTGCCACAAGAGCGTGCACCATGGCGTGGTTCTCTCAGGCGCGCACCCGGTCTATCTGGACTCAGCGTTGAACAGGAAGTATGGGCTTTATGGTCCTGTTCCGAAAAAAACCCTCTTAAGAGAAATTCAAAGACATCCCGATGCACAGGCATTGATCCTGACCTCCTGCACCTACGACGGCCTGCGCTACGACCTGGAGCCGATCGTGCGCGCCGCGCACGCCAAGAACATCAAGGTGATCGTGGACGAGGCCTGGTACGGCTTCGCGCGCTTCCACCCCGAGTTCCGACCCACCGCGCTCGAGGCAGGCGCGGACTACGCGACGCAGTCCACGCACAAGGTGCTGTCGGCCTTCTCGCAGGCCTCGATGATCCACGTCAACGATCCGGAATTCAGGGAACACCTGTTCCGCGAGAACTTCAACATGCACACCTCCACCTCGCCGCAGTACGGCCTGATCGCGAGCCTGGACGTGGCCAGGAAGCAGGCGGTGATGGAGGGCTACAAGCTGCTCTCGCGCACCATCGCGCTGGCGAAGGAGTTGCGCCGGCAGATCAACTCCACCGGCGTGTTCCGCGTACTGGAGCTGGCCGACCTGCTGCCCGACGAGGTACGGCATGACGGCATCCGGCTCGATATCACCAAGGTGACAGTGGACGTCTCGGGCTGCGGCTATACGGTGGACGAACTGCAAAAGGAGCTCTTCGACCGCTTCAACATCCAGATCGAGAAAAGCACCTTCAACACCATCACACTGCTCCTCACCATCGGCACCACGCGCTCCAAGGTGTCCCGCCTCTACGACGCCCTGATGCGCCTCGCGCGCGAGGGCCGCTCGCCGCGGCGCCTGGTGCGCACGCCCGAAATCCCGGCGTTCACCAAGCTGCGCTACCTGCCGCGCGACGCCTACTACTGCGGCGGCGAGCTGGTGCCGGTGTTCGACGACAAGGAGCGCGTCAACCGTGCACTCTCTCACCGCGTCTGCGCCGACGGCATCGTGCCCTACCCGCCCGGCATCCCGGTGCTGGTTCCGGGCCAGCTGATCACGCCCAAAATCACCGAGTACCTCGCCAACCTGCTGCGCTCGCAGAAGCGCACCGAGCTGCACGGCATCGTCCACGAGGGCTACCAGCCCTGCGTGCGGGTTCTCAGACCCCCGGAAGAACGCGGCTTGCGCCGCATCGGTTAGGTCATTAACATCCTGAAGACGGCGGCTTGAGCCGCCGTTTTTCATTGGCAACAAGGAAAGGACCCGCGCCATGAGCCATGTCATGAACACCTACGCCCGCCAGCCGGTGGCGTTCGTGCGCGGCCAGGGCGTATGGCTGTGGGACGAGGCCGGCAAGAAATACCTGGACGCGCTCGCCGGGATCGCGGTGAACACGCTCGGGCACAATCATCCGCGCCTGGTGCGCGCGCTCACGGAACAGATCGGGCGCATCATCCACTGCTCCAACCTGTTCCAGGTGCCGCTGCAGGAACAGGCGGCCGACCGCATCGCGGAAATCACCGGGCTGGACGAGGTGTTCTTCTGCAACTCGGGGCTGGAAGCCAACGAAGCCGCGATCAAGGTCGCGCGCAAGTACGGCCACCACCGCGGCATAGCCGAGCCCGCCATCATCGTGTGGGAAAAAGCGTTCCACGGGCGCTCGCTGGCGACGCTCTCCGCAGGCGGCAGCCGCAAGATCCAGGCGGGCTTCGAGCCGCTGGTGCAGGGTTTCGTGCGCGTGCCGCTGAACGACCTGGAGGCGGTGCGGCAGGTCGCGGCGCACAACAAGAATGTGGTGGCGATTTTCATCGAGCCGATCCAGGGCGAGGGCGGCATCAATGTCTTGCGCCTCGAGTACCTCAAGGGCCTGAAGGAGATCTGCGACCGCAACGAATGGCTGTTCATGTCCGACGAGGTGCAGTGCGGCCTGGGACGCACCGGCAAATGGTTCGTCTACCAGCACGCCGGCTTTCTGCCCGACGTGGTGCCGCTCGCCAAGGGCCTCGCCGGCGGCGTGCCGGTCGGCGCCTGCGTGGTTGGCGGGCGCGCCAAGGGCGTGTTCAAGCTCGGCAACCACGGCTCGACCTTCGGCGGCAACCCGCTGGCGATGTGCGGGGTGGTGACGACACTGGACACGATGCAGGAGGAAGGCCTGCTCGCCAACGCGCAGCGCGTCGGCCAGGCGATGCACGACGGGCTGCGCTCGGCGCTTGCCGGGGTTGCCGGAGTCGCCGAGATTCGCGGCATGGGCCTGATGATCGGCGTGGAGCTCGACCGGCCCTGCGGGGAACTGGTGAAAATGGGCCTGGACGCCGGACTGGTGTTCAACGTCACTGCCGACAACGTCATCCGACTGCTGCCGGCGCTGATCATCACCGAGGCCGAAGGCCGCGAAGTGGTCGAGCGGCTGGTGCCGCTGGTGAAGGCTTTTCTCGCACAGGGAGCCGCTCAACCGAAAACCGCCGCGGCGCGTTGAGCCTGTCATGGCCTCGACCAAACCCCCGGTGCGGCACTACCTTCAATTCCGCGATCTCGCGCGCAAGGAGTACGAGTATCTGTTCGCGCGCACGCGCTGGATCAAGGACAAGTTCAAGCGCTACCAGCGCTACTGGCCGCTGGAGGACCGCACGCTGGCGATGATCTTCGAGAAGCAGAGCACGCGTACGCGCCTGTCGTTCGAGGCCGGCATGCATCAGCTGGGCGGCGCGGCGATCTTTCTCAATACGCGCGACTCGCAGCTCGGCCGCGGCGAACCGGTGGAAGACGCGGCGCAGGTCATCTCGCGCATGTGCGACATCGTCATGATCCGCACCTTCGAGCAGGAAATCCTCGAGCGCTTCGCGGGCAACTCGCGCGTGCCGGTGATCAACGGCCTGACCAACGAGTACCACCCGTGCCAGATCCTGGCCGACATCTATACCTTCATCGAGCATCGCGGCTCGATACAGGGAAAAATGGTGGCCTGGATCGGGGACTCGAACAACGTCTGCAACACCTGGCTGCAGGCGGCGGAGATATTCGACTTCAAGCTGAACGTCTCGACACCGCCGGGCTATGAAGTTGAAGTAGAAAGAATTGCAAAAAATTACGAGTCTTTCGCGGACCCCATGCAGGCGGCGAAGGGTGCGCACCTGGTCACCACCGACGTCTGGACTTCGATGGGTTTCGAAGCCGAGAACGAGACACGCAAGATGGACTTCGAGGACTGGCAGGTGGACCCGGAGATGATGAAGGCGGCGCGCAAGGACGCCCTGTTCATGCACTGCCTGCCGGCGCACCGCGGCGAGGAAGTCTCGGCGAAGGTGATCGACGGCAGGCAGAGCGTGGTCTGGGAAGAGGCGGAAAACAGGTTGCATACGCAGAAGGCGCTCATGGAATTTTTGCTTTTAGGCAGGGTTAAATCGAAATGATCGAAAAAAAGCAGTTCAAAAAAGTCGTTCTCGCCTACTCGGGCGGGCTGGATACCTCGGTGATCCTGAAATGGCTGCAGGACGTCTACCGCTGCGAGGTGGTCACCTTCACGGCCGACATCGGCCAGGGCGAGGAAGTCGCGCCCGCGCGCGCCAAGGCGATCAAGATGGGGATCAAGCAGCACAACATCTACATCGAAGACCTGCGCGAGGAGTTCGTGCGCGATTTCGTGTTCCCGATGTTCCGCGCCAATACTTTGTACGAGGGCGAGTATCTGCTTGGGACGTCTATTGCGCGTCCTCTAATTGCAAAATATCTGGTATCTATTGCAAAAAAAACCAAAGCAGACGCGATCTCGCATGGCGCCACCGGCAAGGGCAACGACCAGGTACGCTTCGAGCTCGGCGCCTACGCGCTGATGCCCGACGTCAAGGTGATCGCGCCCTGGCGCGAGTGGAACCTGCTGTCGCGCGAAAAACTGCTCGCCTATGCCCACAAGCACGGCATCCCGGTGGATTTCAAGAAGCGCGTACTCGGAAAACGCGGCGGCGGGGCGCCCTACTCGATGGACGCGAACCTGCTGCATATCTCCTACGAAGGCGGCATCCTGGAAGATCCGAACTACGCGCCCGAGGAGTCGATGTGGCGCCTGACCGTGTCGCCGGAGAAGGCGCCCAACAAGCCGGAGATCGTCGAGCTCGCTTTCCAGCGCGGCGACATCGTCGCCGTCAACGGCCGCAAGCTTTCGCCCGCGGGCGCGCTCACGGAACTGAACCGGCTGGGCGGCAAGCACGGCATCGGCCGCCTCGACCTGGTCGAGAACCGCTACGTCGGCATGAAGTCGCGCGGCTGCTACGAAACGCCCGGCGGCACGATCATGTGGAAGGCGCACCGCGCCATGGAGTCCATCACCCTGGACCGCGAGGTGCTGGCGCTGAAGGACGACCTGATGCCGCGCTACGCGCGCCTGATCTACAACGGCTACTGGTTCAGCCCGGAGAGGAAGCTGCTGCAGGTGCTGATCGACGAATCGCAGCAGCCCGTGAACGGCAAGGTGCGCATCAAGCTCTACAAGGGCACCCTGATGGTGGTGGGCCGTGAATCGAAGGCGGATTCCCTGTTCGACATGAAGATCTCCACCTTCGACGACGACGGCGGCGCCTACAACCAGGCCGACGCGGCCGGCTTCATCCGCCTGAATGCGCTGCGCATGCGGATCGCGGCGCGGCGGGGGCGTAAACTGTGCTGATGAAACGCTGGGCTTTGGCGATCCTCCGAGCGGCAGCGATCCTGCTATCGGCGGCGGTGCCCGCATCGCAGCCGGCCATGGCGGCGCCGTTCACGGTGCGGCTCGGTATCGAGCGCATCGTGCTCGACACGCCGCCGGGATTCACCGACACCACCGAGCTCGCCTCGCCGCGCCTGCAGGATCTGGCCGATACGCTGACGTCCGCTTCGAACCGGATCCTGATGTTCGCGCTCTCGGACGCCGACGTGCGGCGCTTCACCCAAGGCGAGTCGCTGGACGCGAAGCGCTACATGATCGCGGTGACCCCGAAAGGGCTGGAACGCGAGCGGGTCACGCCAAGCCAGCTCGCCGCCTTCATCGCCGACTCGCTGCAGAACCTGGGCAAGCCGGTCGAAACAGCCGATATCGTCCAATACCTGGAGGCGCAGCCCATCGGCAAGGCGAACCTGATCGCCGAACTGAAACAGGAACCCGCCGCGGTCTCGGTGCTGCAGGCAACGCGCCTGCCCGCGCTGCCCGGCCGGATGTTTTGGGAAGCCAATAAGCCGCAATACCTTTTCTTCACGACCACGATTTTCCTGGTGCGCGGCAAGGCGATCCAGCTTGCCGTCTTTTCCCTGTTCGACGGCCCCGCCGACGTTGAGTGGCTGAAGACGATTTCGCAGCGTTGGGCGGACGAACTGCTGCGCCTGAATCCGCGCTAGGAGGTATGCGTGCCGTCGTTCGACATCGTCTCGCAGGTGGACCGCCAGGAAGTGAAAAATGCGGTCGAGCAGGCCAACAAGGAAGTCACCAACCGTTTCGACTTCAAGGGCTCCGACGCCCGCGTCGAGCAGGCCGAACTGGTGCTCACGGTATTCGCCGACGATGAATTCAAGCTCGGCCAGGTGCTGGACGTGCTGCGTGGCCGCATGACCAAGCGCAATATCGACATCCGCTGCCTCGAGCTCGGCACGGTGGAGAAGATCTCCGGGGACAAGGTGAAGCGGCCGATTAGCGTCAAGGTCGGCGTGCCCCAGGACAAGGGCAAGCAGATCCAGCAGCTGGTGAAGGACGCGAAACTCAAGGTCGCGGCGTCGATCCAGGGCGACGCGGTGCGTATCTCGGGGGCGAAGAAAGACGACCTGCAGGGCGCGATCCAGCTGGTACGCGCGTCGGTCACCGACCTGCCGCTGCAGTTCATCAACTTCAGGGACTAATCTTTCCCTTCGCCGCGAGCGCGGCGCGCGCCTCGGCGAGCGACTTCTCCAGCCCGGCGATTGCCTTGCGGGCACCCTCCAGGCGTCCCTCCCGCGCGAGGGATTCGATGCCCTGCGACAGCTCCTGCAGGCGCGCGGCGCCGATGTTCGCAGCCGACCCTTTCAACGCGTGCGCCGCCGATGCAAGGCTGGCCGCGTCGCCCGAAGCATGCGCCTCGAAGATGGCCCTGATGCGCCCCGGCGCATCGGCGAAGAACGAGGCGATCGCGCCGGCCACCATGCTGCCGTCGGGGTCGAAGGGCTTGAGGCTCTCGATCCGGCTCCAGTCGATCGCACCCGGCGGCGCCGCCTCCGGTGCCGGCTCTGCGGGTCGCGCCGTAGATCCCGCCGCGCTGCGGCCCGCCTGTTCGATCGCGGTACGCAGTGCCTGCATCTGGATCGGCTTGGACAGGTAGTCGTCCATTCCGGCCGCCAGACAGCGCTCGCGATCACCAGGCAAGGCGTTCGCGGTCACGGCGATGATTCGCGGCGACGCGGCGCCGAGTCGCTCGCGGATGCGCCGCGTCGCTTCCATGCCATCGATGTCAGGCATCTGCACGTCCATCAGGACGACGTCATAGCGCCTCGCGGTTGCCAGTTTCACCGCCTCGAGTCCGGAGGTCGCGACCTCGGAGGCGTGGCCGAACCTGCGCAGCAGCGCCTGCGCCAGGCGGCAGTTCGCATCGACGTCGTCAACCACCAGCACACGCAGCTGCGCCCGGAGAAGTGGCCCCATTCGTTTAGACGGTTCCGAGGGTGTTTATGAGTGCAATCCCGACGAGTTGAGGGTTATTCACGGCGGCGCTAAGCGCGATCAGGATAGGCAGGATGAAGCCCGGTTCGCTCGGAAGCATGGTGGGTCTCCTCGCGCCCTGCGTGTCTGAGGATAGAATAATAGCGCCATGTCCGACGACCTCGATTTCACCCGGCACTTCAGCGCCAAATACACCGTCCCCGAACCGGTGGCCTCGGCCGAGGCTGCGCGCGACATCGACCGGCTGGGCATGATCGGCGCCTCGGCGCTGCAGGACAAGGGCTACTTCACGCGCATCGTCCTCGAAGGCAAAGCGCCGCACCGCAAGCTGCTCGACCCGACCAAGGTGCGCGTGCTGGTGGTCGAGGACGACGACGGCACCGCGCTCGTGATCGAGAAGGCGCTGCACGCCTACGGCTGCCAGACGCGCCGCGCGCGCAACCTGCTTGAGATCGCGGAGGCGCTCGGCGCCAAGCCATTTCCGCACCTGGTGCTGCTCGACGTCATGCTGCCCGACGCCAACGGCTTCGACGTGCTGAACAGGATCCGCCAGCACCCGACGCTGGAAAACCTCCCGGTGATGATGCTCACCTCGCTGGGCGAGCGCGAAGACGTGACGCGCGGCCTGATGCTGGGGGCGAACGGCTACATCACCAAGCCGGTGCCGCCGAGCACCCTGCTCGAGGCGATCGAAGCCGTCGTCGGGGGATGAGCGCGCTAGCTGCGCGCGAGCCCTTCAGTCCAGCGGTCGTAAATCCGGTCGGCAATCTTGTACAGCGCGGCGACGCGGCGCCGAGGCGCTCGTGGATCTCCTCGTGCATTGCGGTCTGAGGATAGAATAATAGCGCCATGTCCGACGACCTCGATTTCACCCGGCACTTCAGCGCCAAATACACCGTCCCCGAACCGGTGGCCTCGGCCGAGGCTGCGCGCGACATCGACCGGCTGGGCATGATCGGCGCCTCGGCGCTGCAGGACAAGGGCTACTTCACGCGCATCGTCCTCGAAGGCAAAGCGCCGCACCGCAAGCTGCTCGACCCGACCAAGGTGCGCGTGCTGGTGGTCGAGGACGACGACGGCACCGCGCTCGTGATCGAGAAGGCGCTGCACGCCTACGGCTGCCAGACGCGCCGCGCGCGCAACCTGCTTGAGATCGCGGAGGCGCTCGGCGCCAAGCCATTTCCGCACCTGGTGCTGCTCGACGTCATGCTGCCCGACGCCAACGGCTTCGACGTGCTGAACAGGATCCGCCAGCACCCGACGCTGGAAAACCTCCCGGTGATGATGCTCACCTCGCTGGGCGAGCGCGAAGACGTGACGCGCGGCCTGATGCTGGGGGCGAACGGCTACATCACCAAGCCGGTGCCGCCGAGCACCCTGCTCGAGGCGATCGAAGCCGTCGTCGGGGGATGAGCGCGCTAGCTGCGCGCGAGCCCTTCAGTCCAGCGGTCGTAAATCCGGTCCGCCACCTTGTGCAGCGCGGCGACGCGCGCCTCCAGGTTCTTCTCGATTTTCGCCGGCGGCTGCACGCCGGGGCTCGCCGCCAACGCGCGGATCTCGTCGGCGCCGCCACGGCACCAGTTGCGGATCAGGTCTTCTGTCATCTCGACGTGGCACTGCATGCCGAGGTGTTTGCCGGTGGCGAATGCCTGGT
>JBBPIU010000075.1:0-14462 GCA_038040245.1 Pseudomonadota bacterium
GACCACGTCAACCCGTTCTCCGCGACCCACGAGAACCCGGCGCGCATCATCATCTCGAACGTCGCCGGCGAGGGCGCGCACCAGCTGCTGGTGAACTGGACCCGCATTTTCGAGGCCGAGCCGCTGTGGGTAAAAGGCGAAAAGGAAACCTGCGGCGTCAGGAATGGCTACGAGCGCCCCGAGCAGCTCGGCCCGGACCGCTGGGCGGCGCTGATCGCTGCGGGCGCGCTCGAGCCGGGGCGCGCCTGCCTGGTGGTCAATGCCGGTACCTGCACCACGGTCGATACGCTGTCGGCCGAAGGCGAGTTCCTTGGCGGCGTGATCCTGCCCGGCATCGACCTGATGCGCTTCGTGCTGCACGAGCACACCGGCCGCCTGCCGATGCAGGAGGGGCGATTCGTGGCCTCGCCGCGCAACACCATCGATGCCATCGAGACCGGCTGCCGCCACGCCCAGGCGGGCGCGGTGGAACGCATGCACCGCGTCCTCGGCGGCGACAGCGCCTGCCTGGTCTCCGGAGGCGGCGGCAAGGCGCTCATCGAGCGCCTCGACCTGCCTTGCCGCTACGTGGAGAATCTGGTGCTTGAGGGCCTGGCGCGAATCGGGCGCACATGACCCGTCGGCAAACGCGCCTCCTAAACCGATGAGAGCGATTTTCCTGCTGCTGGTCGCCGCCAACCTGGCGCTGTTCGCCTGGCCGCGCTACTACGCCACGCCCGACAGCGCGGCCGATCCCCAGCCGCAGCGCCGGCAGGTCAATCCCGCGAGCATCCGCCTGCTCGCGGGGCCCGAACTGGCCGGCCTGCCGGTGCTGAAACCCAAACCCGTGACGGGAGCGGCGCAGGGCGCCTTGGCGGCCGGAAGCTGCGTCGAATGGGGCGGTTTCTCGGTCGCGGAAGCGCCGCGCGCCGAGCAGGCGCTCGTGCCGCTCGCGCTGGGCACGCGGCTGGCGCAACGGCGCAGCGAGGAGACGGCCGGCTGGTGGGTGTTCATCCCGCCGCAGGGCAACCGCCCCGCGGCGCTGAAGAAGACCGCTGAGTTGAAGTCGCTCGGCATCGACGACTACTTCATCCTGCAGGACGAGGGCAAGATGCGCTGGGCGGTTTCGCTGGGTGTGTTCAGCAGCGAGGAAGCGGCCAGGAACCGGCTGGAAGCGCTGCGCGTCAGGGGCGTGCGCAGCGCCCAGACCGGCGAGCGCGGCTCGCCGGTGGCGAAGATCTGGTTCCAGGTGCGCAACGCGGATGCCGCGCTGCAGGGAAAACTGAAGGAACTTGCCCGAGGACTGCCCGGCACCGAAATCCGGGACTGTCAGTAGGACTCAACCGATGGGAATGGCGCCGCCGGGCACGTGCCGCGCGACCATTTCGAGCAGCCGGTCGGCGCGCACCGGCTTGGTCAGGTAGCCGACCGCACCCAGTTCCTTGCCGCGATGATCGCCGTCCTCCAACGAGGTCAGGAAAATCACCGGGATGTCCGGCAGCGTCCGGTCGGATTTGAGCGCCGCGACGAACTCGAAGCCGTCCATGTGCGGCATGTTGATGTCCGACAGGATCAGGTCGGGGGGATTCTTCAGTACCTGGTAGCCGGCGCTGATGGCATCGGCGGCGGTGCTGACCTCGTAGCCGGCCGAGGCAAGGTGCATGCGCAGCAGCTCGCGCAGGCTCTCGTCGTCGTCCACCACCAGGATCTTCGCTGCCATCTGTTCGGTCCGGCGCCGTGGTCCGCAGCGGGGCTAGTTGGTGCAGGTCTGCTGTATCGACTGCTGCGACTTGGCGAGTTCCTGCGCCGTCTGAGTTTCGTCCATGAAGTAGCGCTCGCCGGCGGCGTTGGTGCGGGCGATGCGCTGGCCCGACTCGAGCGTGCGCAGGTATTCCCTCGCCCGGGCGCAGTCCTCCGCCTTTGCCGCCTGGGCCTGGCGTTCGCTGTCCGCTTTGGCGCTCGCCTTCTTTTCCTCTTCCTGCCGCTTGCGGTATTCCTGCGCCTGTTCCGCGGGCGTCAGCGGGCCCTTTTTCGCGTCCTTGGGCGCCGCCCCCGCAGCTGCGGCGGCCGGAACTGCGGCGGCCGGACCCGATCCCGACGCCGGCGCACCCAGCGCCGTCGCCTTGACGCCGGCCGGCGGCGTGTCGCCGTAGCGCGTCTTGCCGTCCTTGTCGACCCACTTGTAGAGCTGCGCATGCGCTGCGGCGGCGAAACCGATGATCGCCAACAAGACCAGAATTTTTCTCATTTCATTCTCCCGATGCGAACACCGCGCGAATGCGGGCAGGGCCTGAGCATTTCAGTAGGGTGTTCACTTTACCTCGTTTGCGTAACGCCGAGCCGCGGCGGTCTGTTTATGCCGCCCGCGGGCGAAGTGTTATGATACTTGGATGATTAATAGAGCTTTTTTATTGGTTATGCTGCTAGCCGCAGGCTTCGCTCAAGCGCAGCAGTACCGCTGGGTGGACGACAAAGGGCGCCTGCATTACTCGGACACGCCCCCGGCGAAGGCGAAAGACATCAGGAAAACCGATGGCAAGACGGAGAGCCCGGCCGAGGACCGGCCGCAGCAGGTGCCCTTCGAACTCCAGCAGGCGCAGAAGGATTTTCCGGTCACGCTGTACACAGCTCCGAACTGCCAGGAGCCCTGCGAACTGGCGCGCACGGCGCTCAACAAGCGCGGCGTGCCTTTTACCGAGGTGCCGGTCGTGAGCGCCGAAACGCTCGAGCAGCTGAAATCCAAGGCGGGGGTGGAAAGCGTGCCAGTGCTCGTCGTCGGGCGCTCGGTCTTGAACGCCTTCGAGCCGACGAGGTATGACAGCCTTCTGGACTCAGCCGGCTATCCCAAGCAGGGCGTCCTTGCCGCGCGCTCGCAGCGCGCGCCGGCGCCGCCCGAAGGCTACGAAGCGCCGCCGGTGGCCGAGCCTGTGCGGACCGAACCTGCGGCGGCGCCCGCCAAGCCGGGACCTTACGACCCCAGCGGACTCAAATCCAACCGGAGCGACAAGCCCGGCCCCTACCTGGTGCCGGGCAGCGCGAACTAGCGCCGCAGATTCCTGGCGCTAGTGGTGCTGGTGCCCCGACTCGAACGGGGGACCTACTGATTACGAATCAGTTGCTCTACCAGCTGAGCTACACCAGCGATAGCGCGCCGCTCGGAGGCGCGATTATACGTCGCGGCGGATCTGCAGTGTGACGCAATTGGCAGCGCAACCCCGGCCCGCGTAAACTTGGCGCGGGGCCGCCGCCGCTGATGCCGGGAAACCTGCCTTTGGTCGTCGCGGCTGGCCATGGCACTCGCCCCTGAACTATTCTTACGCGAAGGAGCGGCACATGAAAGCATCGCCGAAGGGTTTCTCGCTGTTGGAGCTGATGGTGGTCCTCGTGATCATCGGCGTCCTGGTGGCCATCGCAGTGCCCAGTTACAGCATGTACCTGCTCAGGGCAAACCGCTCCGCGGCGCAGGGATTCATGATGCAGGTCGCCAACAAGCAGGCGCAGTATATTCTCGACGCGCGCAATTACGCGGTCGGCGCGGACGCTCTCGAAGACGCCAAATTGAAGCTCACCGTGCCGCCCGACGTTAGGCCCCTCTACGACATCACCGTCGAGAACTCCGCCGGCGGCAGCACCGTGGAGAGCCCGCCCAAGTTCACGGTGCGGGGGACCCCGAAGAGCGGGACCAAGCAGGCCGGCGATGGCGTGCTGATCCTGAGACACGACGGCAGCAAGCAGCGCGGCGCGACTAACGGATGGTAAGACGAGGCGCCATGAGCCCCCGGACGCGGCCGCGCGGCTTCACGCTCACCGAGCTGATGATCGTGGTCACGGTGATGGCCGTTCTGATGGCGGTGGCGCTGCCGAACTTCACCATTTTCGTCCGCAATCAGCGCGTCAAGACCGCGAGCTTCGATGTCTTCTCCAGCCTCGTTTTTGCCCGCAGCGAAGCGGTCACCCGCAACGCCGCGGTGACCATGGCGCCGGTCACCGCCGGAACCTGGACCAGCGGCTGGACCGTGCAGGACTCGGGGGGAACCGTGCTGCGCAGCCAGGACGCGGTCCCGGGTATTACGTTCACCACCGGCCCGGCCTCGGTCGTCTATGCCGGCTCCGGACGGTTGAGCGCGGCGGTCAATGCGTTCGAGCTCACCGCGACCGGAAGCGGCATCACCACGCGCTGCGTCAGCATCGATCTGAGCGGCAGGCCCGTCACCAAGGCGGCGGCGTGCTGATGCGGCCCGGCGAGCGCGTCAAGACCGCGCGCCGCGCTCGCGGCGTGAGCATGATCGAAGTGCTGGTGGCGATTCTGATCCTGACCATCGGCCTGCTCGGTGTCGCGGGCCTGCAGATGCACATGCAGACCGCACAGCTCGAGGCCTACCAGCGATCCCACGCCATCATGCTGCTGCAGGACATGGTCGATCGCATCAACGCCAACCGCAAGCAAGCGGCGGACTACGTCACCAGCGCTCCGCTCGGCACCGCGAACACGACCGCTTGCAGCTCGACGACCACGATCGCGCTCAAGGATAAGTGCGAGTGGAGCAACCAGCTGCTCGGCGCCGCCGAGGTCGTGGGCAGCGACAAGGTCGGCGCGATGATCGGCGCGCGCGGCTGCATCACGCTGCCGGTGGCCTCGATGCCGCGCCAGGCGATCGTGGCGGTCGTCTGGCAGGGCATCACGCCGACGCTCGCGGCGGCCGCCACCACCTGCGGGCAGAATGAATACGGCGACGAGAAGACGCGCCGCGCCCTGGTGGCGAGCGTCACCATCGGCTGCCTGGAGAACAACGTGACAACCGGGGTCTGCATAACGCCATGAGCACACTGCCGCGGCGCCTGCGTGGCCGGCAGGCCGGCCTGTCGCTGATCGAGCTGATGATCTCGATCACCATCGGCCTCATCATCCTGGCCGGGGTGGCGTACGTTTTTGCCAACACCAGCGAGGCGCGCCGCGAACTCGAGCGCACCAGCCGCCAGCTCGAGAATGGCCGCTTCGCCATCGACCTGCTGTCCGACGATCTGCGCCTCGCCGGCTTCGTCGGCGAGCTGAACGTCGCTTCGCTCTCGGCAGGCACCGTTCCCGCGACCGCGGTGCCGGCCGCGCTGCCCGATCCGTGCTCGGTCGCTGCCGGCGACTGGAACTCGGCGATCCACCTCCACCTGCAGGGCTACTACACCGGCACTGGCGCCCCGGCCGCCTGCCTTCCGGCGGGCCTCAACGTCCTGGCCGGCACCGACATTCTCGTGGTGCGGCGGGCGCGCACCTGCTTCGCGGGGAGCGCCGGCTGCGGCACGGTGGATAACGGCAAGCCCTACATCCAGGTATCGCTGTGCTCGGGCGTCCCGACCACGCATGACATCGGGCTCCAGGGCACCGCGGCTTTCGCGCTGAAGAAAAAGGACTGCACCGCGGCGGCCGACAAGCGCCAGTACTACGTCCACATCTATTACGTCAGCACCGACAACGGCGCCGGGGCGAACGTGCCTACGCTGAAGCGGCTGACGTTCACTCCCGGCAGCGCTGCCACGGCCACCTCCCCCGCCAACTTTACCGTCGACCCGCTGGTCGAAGGCATCGAGCAGTTCCACGTCGAATACGGCCTCGACACCGACGCCGCCGGCACCGCCGGCTACGGCACGCCCGACGTCTACGTCAACGACCCGAACGACTACCCCGCCGGCGCCTGCCTCGCCGCGTGCCAGGTCGCGAACTGGAGGAACGTGGTGACGGCACACGTCTACGTGGTGTCGCGCGGCCTGGAGGCCACCCCGGGCTACGCCGACGCCAAGACTTACCAGCTCGGCACCGTCACCTACACGCCGGCGTCCGGGGAGGCGCGGACCTACCGGCGCCATGCCTACAGCGCGCTGGTGCGCATCACCAATCCCGCAGGCAGGAGAGACACGCCATGACCAATCGCTCGCACGCCCAGCGCGGCGCCACTCTGATGGTCGCGCTCATCATGCTGGTGGTGCTCACGCTGTTCGTGATCAGCGCCCTGAACACCTCGAAAACGAACCTGCAGGTGGTGGGCAACATGCAGGCCAAGGCCGAGGCGCTCGCCGCGGGCCAGGAGGCAATGGAGACAGCGCTCAGCTCCCCGCAGTTCATCTCGACGCCGGCGAACGCGTTTCCCGTGCCCTGCGGCGCGGCCAACAGGCTTTGCACCGACGTCACCGGGGACGGGGTGGCGGATTACGTCACCACGCTCACCCCGGCGCCGAACTGCGTCACCGTGCAGCCGATCAAGAACGCCACTCTCAATCTCAGCAACACGGAGGACCTGGGCTGCTCCTCCGGGCAGCAGCAGACGTTCGGCGTCGCGGGCGCGGTCACCGGCGATTCGCTGTGCTCGAACACCGTCTGGGAGATCACCACCCAGACCACCGGCGTCAATTCCGGCGCCAGCGTCAAGCTGATCCAGGGCGTCGGCGTGCGCATCAGCGCCGATGATGCCGCGACATCCTGCCAGTGAGGCCTGCCATGCAATCGAAGCCCACCCCGAGCATCACGCGCCGCTTTTCCGCCGCCGCGCTCTGCGTCGCGCTCGCGCTCACGCCGCCGAAGTTCGCGGGCGCCGAGGACATCGACCTGTTCCTGAACGCCGCCGCCACGGACTCGACCCGGCCGAACGTCCTCATCTTCCTCGACAACAGCGCCAACTGGAACTCGAACGCCCAGCACTGGCCGACGCCGGCCGGGCAGAGCGGCGTCTTCAAGCAGGGCCAGTCCGAGCTGCGGGCGATCAGGACGATCCTCGACGAACTCAACGTCAACGCCGCCACCCCCAGCGTCAATCTTGGCCTGATGATGTTCCGCGCCGGCTCGCCCGACGGCGCCATCGTGCGCTTCGGCATCCGCACCATGAACACCGTGAACATCGCCGCGTTCAAGGAACTGATCGGGCCCGATTCCGGCTGCGTCGCGGGCAACAACTCGTTGGCGTCGAACGGCACGCCGAACTGCATCCTGCAGAACTTCTCGGGGGGGTCCGATATAGAGATGGTCAACAGCGCGAGCACCAGCTACAGCGCGGGGCTGTTCGACGCCTACAAGTACTTCGGCGGCTTCACCAGCCCGGCGTACGCCCAGGCGGACACGCAGCCGCCTTCGGCGCTCAACGACTCGACCCATTACGGCAAGCAGCGTTATTTCGGCGGCGCCAGCGTCTCGCGCATGGACGCGGCCGCCTATACGACCGTGGTCACCGACAAGGACACCTACGTGTCGCCGATCGACAGCCCCTGCGCGAAGAACTACATCGTTTTCATCGGCAACGGCTTTCCGTCGCAGGACACCGGCGGCACGCTGATCCGGAACGTCAGCACCGGCAATCCCGTTGTCACGCCCACCCCGCTGCCCAACCAGCTCGCGATGCAGAACTTCACCACCATCACCGGCCCCGTGGTCACGAACCTGGGCACCGATGCGGCCTGCAAGTCGACCGCGCAATGCGCCACCGATGCGGCGGCGGTCCACGGCACCGACTACGACACCTACTCCTGCACCGGCGGCAGCACGGTCGCCACGCCGACGCCGCTGGGCGTCGACGGCTTCTGCGAAACGAACGCCGCGTGCATCAGCCGGGCGTCGGGCACCTCCGGCTTCACGAGCTATTCCTGCAGCGGCGGCAACACCGTCACGCCGACGGCGACCAACCTGGGAACCGACTCGGTGTGCGAGACCAACGCCGCGTGCGTCACCCGCGCCACTGCGGGCTTCCCCGGCCATACCAGCTACTCGTGCATCGGCGGCACCAACCCGTCCGCGGTCAACCTGGGCACCGACGCCGCCTGCAAGACGCCAGCGAACTGCGTGAGCGACGCCGCAACGGCAAACGGCACCCTGTACAGCAGCTACAGCTGCTCGGGCGGAACCGGAACCGGTTGCACCGGCCAGAGGTTGAAAAATCAGACCATATTAGGAACCTGCAGCGGGCCGAGCCTGAAGAACCAGAGCATGCAGGGTCTCGCCGGCACCGCCTGCAATTCGCCCAACCTCATCAACCAGTCGATGGCGGGTTCGAATTCCTGCATCCAGAACATGACCATCCAGGGCACCAAGGCGGTGACCACGGTGACGCCGCTCTCGACCTTCACTACCCCGTCCGGAGGCACCGTCAACTACGCCGACGAATGGGCGCAGTTGCTCTACAGCACCGACGTCACCTCGCTCGCCGGCCAGCAGAACGCCGCGGTGTACACCATCGACGTCTTCAAGGACGCGCAGGACGCCAACGAGACCGCGCTGCTCTTCAACATGGCCAGGTACGGCGGCGGCAAGTACTTCCAGGCCAGCAGCGAGGACGCGATCGTCAACGCGCTGCGCCAGATCCTGATCGAGATCCAGTCGGTGAACTCGGTGTTCGCCTCGGCGAGCCTGCCGATCAACGCCACCAACCGCTCGCAAAACGAGAACCAGGTGTTCATCGGCATGTTCCGCCCCGACGGCGCCGGCAGCCCGCGCTGGTACGGCAACCTGAAGCGCTACCAGATCGCGAAGTTCGGTGAGGAATTCAAGCTCGCCGACGCGAGCACGCCGCCGCTGGACGCGGTCTCCCCCACCACCGGCTTCGTGCAGCCGTGCGCAATGAGCTTCTATACCCAGGACAGCGGCGCCTACTGGTCCTTCCAGACCGGCAGCGCCGGCAAGTGCGGCACGGCGTTGCTGGCGGGGCGGAGCCAGTTTTCCGACGCCCCGGACGGGCCGCAGGTCGAGAAAGGCGCGGTCGCGGAGGTGCTGCGCAGGGGCAACAGTCCGCCCACCACCGCGGGGGTGCAAAGCCCGCCGCCGGGGGTGAACAGGACGCTCTACACCTGCGTCAACTCGACCAATTGCTGCGCCACGCCGGCAACCTGCAGCGCGAGCCCCACGAACGAGATGGTGTCTTTCGACAGCATCAACGTGTCGAAGACCCAGCTCGGCAACGCCGCGATGAGCGACCTCGTGCGCGACCAAATCATCAATTACACCAAGGGCCTGGACATCTCCGACGCCAACCAGAACATCTTTTCCCCCCTGCTCCCGTCGCCGCCCGGCTTCGACGGCGTCAGCGACGTGCGGCCGACCGTGCACGGCGACGTGGCGCACTCGCGCCCGCTGCCGGTGAATTACGGCAGCACCCCGCATGCCGTGAATGCCAGCGGCACCAAGGGGGTGGTGCTTTTCTACGGCGCCAACGACGGCACCTTCCGCGCCGTAAAAGGCAGCGACACCTCGGCAGCCGTGAAGGACGGCGGCAAGGAGCTGTGGGCGTTCCTCGCTCCGGAACACCACTCCAGGCTCAAGCGCCTGACCGACAACTCGCCGCCGATCCTCTATACCGGCCAGGTGAGCCCGCCGGTCGGCGCCACCGCCAAGGACTATTTCTTCGACGGCTCGGCGGGGCTGTTCCAGAACTCGAACAACTCCAAGGTGTGGGTATTCCCGACCATGCGCCGCGGCGGCCGCATGGTCTACGCCTTCGACGTCGGCGACCCGGCCGCGCCGACGATGAAATGGCGGCTCGGCTGCACCAATTCCGACTTGAGCAACACCGCGAGCTGCACCACCGGCTTCGAGCAGATGGGGCAGAGCTGGTCGATCCCGAGCGTGATGCTGGTGGCAGGCTACGGCACCGACGTCAACGATCCGCTGATCATCATGGGCGGGGGCTACGACAGCTGCGACGACCAGGATGCGGTGCCGAACACCGCGTGCGGATCGCGCAAGGGCAACGCGGTGTACGTGATCAACGCCAATACGGGCGCCCTGGTGAAGTCCTTCGCCACCGAGGGCAGCGTCCCCTCCGACGTCACCCTGGTGGACCGCGACTTCGACGGCTTCGCGGACCATGCCTACGTCTCCGACACGCTGGGGAACTTCTACCGCATCGACTTCGTGAATCCGGCCAACGTCTCGAGCACCCGCGCCGCCGCCCACTGGAGGATCAACAAGATCGGCTACACGAACGGAGACAACATCCCCCCGACGGCGGCGAACCGGAAGCGCAAGTTCCTGTTCGCGCCGGCGGTGCTGCCGAGCGGCGGCAAGCTGTACGTCACCAACGCCTCCGGCGACCGGGAGCGGCCGCTGATCAGCAATTATCCGTCCACCGTGGCGAAAGGCGGGCCGGTCATCAACCGCGCCTACATGCTGGTCGACGATCTGTCGGTGAAAACCGACATCGTGTCCGGCGTGGACGTGGTCTCCGCAGCCCTCCCTGTTGACATGGACGACTCGAGCGCCACCGGCTTCATGCAGAACCGCACCACCACCGACACCGGCTGCGGTCAGGGCTCGCCCGAAGCGGCCAGCAAGAGAGGCTGGTTCTTCAACCTCAATAACGGCACCGGCGAGCAGGGCGTAACCTCGTCCCTGATCTTCGGCGGCCTGGTGTTCTTCAGCACCAACCGGCCGATTGCGACGGCGCCGGGCGCCTGCGCCAACGACCTTGGCGAGGCGCGCGGCTACGCGGTCAACCTGCTGACTGCCTCCGGCGCGGTGAGCACCGACAATCTGTGCGGCGGCAACCGCTCGGGCATCTTCATCGGCGGCGGTCTGCCGCCCTCGCCGGTCACCGGCGTGGTGCCGGTGGGCGGCGTGCCGGTCACCGTCATGATCGGCGGCATCCAGCGCACGGGCGGCGCCAGCTCGCCGATCGGCTCGCAGCGGGTGAGGCCCATCATCAGCCAGAAGCGCTCGCGCATCTACTGGTACCGGGACGGCGACAAATAGCGCGCAACGGAGTATCGATGATGACGGCTCGCAAGACCTTGTTGACGATTTTTTCGGCCTTGCTGCTGGCAGCGCCGTCGCTGCCCGCCGCCGCCCAGCCGATCCCGGCCGATACCGGGCAGCAGATTCTCCAGGAGCTGCGCGCCATCCGCGAGCTGCTGGAGGCGCAGCAGCGCAATGCCGCCCTGCGGCCGCCTGCGCCGCAGGCGGCGCCGGACGACCGGGTGAGCCTGCCGTTCGATCGCGGCGGCTACTCGCTCGGCCGGTCGGACGCGGCGCTGGTGATGGTCGAGTACACCGACTACGATTGCCCGTTCTGCCGCCAGTTCCACCTCACCGCGTTCGAGCAGATCCGGCGCACCTACGTGGACTCGGGCAAGGTGCTCTACGTCAGCCGCGACTTTCCGCTCGAAATGCACAAGAATGCGCCGCGCGCCGCGGCGGCGGGCCGCTGCGCGGCCGAGCAGGGCAAGTTCTGGGAGTTGCGCCACGCCATGATCGTCAACGCCGGCAAGCTCAATGCCGACCAGATCCTCGGCTACGCCAATGAGCTGAAGCTCGACCTCGCCAAGTTCCGCCCCTGCCTGCAATCGGGCCGCTTCAAGGATTCGATCGAAGCCGACATGGCGGAAGGCCGCAGCGTCGGCGTGTCGGGAACGCCGTCGTTCATCATCGGCCGGCTCGCCAACGGCCAGCTGGAAGGCATCCGCATGGTGGGCGCCATGCCTTACATAAATTTCGCGGCGAAGCTGGACCAGATGCTGAGGTCGGCCGGCGCGAACTGACGCCTACTTTTCCGCGCGTTCCAGGTCTGCGCCGCGCCGCGCCAGCTCGCGCGGCAGCGTGAACACCACGTGCTCGGCGATGCCCTCGAGCGAGCGCACGCTTTTCGCGCCGAGAACCTGGAGCCGCTCGATCAACTCATTCACCAGTACTTCGGGCGCCGATGCGCCCGCGGTTACACCCACGCGCGGCTTGCCCGCGATCCATTCCGGCCTGAGATCGGCGGCGTTGTCCACCATGTAGGCCTCGACCCCCATGTTCTGCGCCACTTCGCGCAGCCGGTTCGAGTTCGAGCTGTTGGGCGAGCCCACCACGATCACCACGTCGCAGCGCGGCGCCATGAATTTCACCGCGTCCTGGCGGTTCTGGGTCGCGTAGCAGATGTCGTCCCGCTTGGGCCCGCGGATCGACGGGAAGCGCGCCCGCAGCGCGGCGACGATCTGCGCGGCGTCGTCCACCGACAGCGTGGTCTGGGTCACGTAGGCGAGCCGGCCGGGATTGCCCACCGCGAGCCGCGCCACGTCCTCGACCGTCTCCACCAGGTGCATGCCGGTTTCCGACTGGCCCATGGTGCCCTCGGACTCGGGGTGGCCGCGATGCCCGATCATCACGATCTCGTTGCCCTCGCGCAGCATTTTCGACACTTCGACGTGCACCTTGGTGACCAGCGGGCAGGTGGCGTCGAACACATTCAGGCCGCGCGCCTCGGCGTCGCGGCGGATTTCCTTGGAGACGCCGTGCGCCGAGAAAATCACCGTGCTGCCGCGCGGCACCTCGTCCAGCTCCTCGACGAACACCGCGCCCTTTTGCCGCAGGTTCTCGACCACGAACTTGTTGTGCACGATCTCGTGGCGCACGTAGATCGGCGCGCCGCGCAGCTCGAGCGCGCGCTCGACGATCTCGATGGCGCGTTCGACACCGGCGCAGAAGCCGCGGGGATTGGCGAGCAAAACGTCCATAGGCCGAATTTTAAGGCTTAAGCAGGTAAGCCGCGTCGAATGCGGCCTCCAGGGCCCGCATTGATTCCCCCGGCACGCCGCGCAGGCCGTCGATCACCCGTTTCGCCCACTCGAAATACTCGCGCCGCCGCGCCAGATCCCATTTCGCGGGCGGGCGCCCGGCGACGTCGCGCAGGTTGCAGATCTTGTCGGCCAGCTTGACCAGCTTCGCCCCGGCGCTCAAGCCCGCCGCATGTTCTATCTGCAGGCGCTTGCGGTCCACCTTGGGCAGCCTGGTGTCGTCGGTGACCTCAGCGACCATTGCGGCGATGCGCCCGCCGAATTCGCGCGCCAGCTCCTCGCCGGTGGTCGCGGTGTCCTCGATGGTGTCGTGCAGCAGCGCCGCCGCGAGCACCTCGAGGTCGGTGACGCCGCCCTCGGCCGCCAGCACCTCGGCCAGCGCGATGGGGTGGTTGATGTAGGGCGAGGCCTCGGCGTCCTTGCGCCGCTGGTCGCGGTGCTTGTGGGCCGCGAACGACAGCGCCTTGAACAGCAGCGCGAGGTTCATTTCAGGCCTGCTTTTCACGCACTTCCTCGCGGTGCATGAAGCTCTCGGCGATCAGGATGCCGGCGCCGACCGTGATCGCCGCGTCGGCGATGTTGAAAGCCGGCCAGTGCCAGCCCGCGGCATGGAAATCGAGGAAATCGACCACCTTGCCGTACACCAGCCGGTCGTAGAGGTTGCCCAGCGCGCCGCCGAGAATGAGCGCCAAGCCAATGCTGAAAAGTTTTTTTTCTGTATTTCTAACTATTAAGAATCCAATAATGCAAGAAGCCAGAACAGCAATCGCTGCAAAGAGCGGCGTCTGCCAGCCCTGCGCCGTCGCCAGGAAGCTGAATGCCGCACCCTTGTTGAATACCAGCACCAGGTTGAAGAACCCCGCGACGACGCGGCTCTCCCCGGGAGCAAACATCTCCAACACGATGGTTTTCGTGACGCGATCGAGAATCACGATCAATCCGGCAAGGCCGAACCAGTGCGCCGCCCTAGGCATAAGACCGGAGTTCACCCGGGCCGTTCAGGTTGCTCTCGCAGCGAGCGCACAGGCCGGCTTCGTCCACATCGGCGCGGTAGTGCCAGCAGCGCTCGCACTTTGGATGTTCACTTGCCTTGACGCCGACTTGAACCGGAAATCCGCTCGCCTCGTGGACTGTCGCGCGCGAGGTGATCAATACGAACCGCAGTTCATCGCCCAGGCGCACCAACGATTCGAACATCGGGCCGTGTGCCTGGATATCGAGCTCCGCCGCCAGCGAAGAACCGATCTCCTTGCGCTCGCGCTTTTCCTCGATCCGCTTGCTCACGATGTCGCGCAACTGGCGCAGGTTCGCCCAGGCATCAAGAGCGGAGGAGTCCAGGCCCGCCTCGGGCAACGGGTGCCAGGTCTCCTCGAAGACGCTGCGCTCGCTGCCGCCGGTGCATACCCGCCAGGCTTCCTCGGCGGTGAAGCTCAGGATCGGCGCCATCAGCCGCAGCAGGCTCCGGGTGAGGTGCCAGAGCGCGGTCTGCGCCGAACGGCGGGCGCGCGAGTCCGCGCCGCAGGTATAGAGCCGGTCCTTGAGGATGTCCAGATAGAACGCCCCGAGATCCTCGGCGCAGAAGGCCTGCAGCTTCTGCGTCACGAGGTGGAACTGGTAGCGCTCGTAGTCCGCGGCGACCTCCTGCTGCATGCGCGCCGCCAGCGCGAGCGCGTAGCGGTCGATCTCGGTCATCTGCGCCACCGGCACCGCGTGCCTGGCCGGATCGAAGTCGGAGGTGTTGGCGAGCAGGAAACGCAGCGTATTGCGGATCCGCCGGTAGCTCTCGACCACGCGCTTCAGGATCTCGTTCGAGATGGTCAGTTCGGCCGAATAGTCGCTGCTCGCGACCCACAGGCGCAGGATCTCGGCGCCCAGCGTGTCGCAAACTTGCTGCGGCGCCATGCCGGTGCCTTTCGACTTCGACATCTTGCGGCCTTCCATGTCGATGACGAAGCCGTGCG
>JBBPIU010000076.1:0-11381 GCA_038040245.1 Pseudomonadota bacterium
GCAGCATCGGGATCACGCGGCGCGGGAAGTAGACCGAGGTGCCGCGCTCGCGCGCGTCCTCGTCGAGCGCATCGCCGGGCCGCACGTAATGGCTCACGTCGGCGATCGCGACCCTGAGGCGGAATCCTTTGCCTTCACGCACCGCATGCACCGCGTCGTCGAAATCCTTCGCCGTTTCGCCGTCGATGGTGACGAACGGCAGGTCCCGCAAATCGCGCCGGTCCGTCACGCCCTTCCCGACCTTCAAATCCTCGGGCCGGACCTCTTCCGGCATCGCGCGCGCGGCGGCGAGCGATTTCTTCGAGAACTCGTTCGGCAGGTCGAACTTGCGCAGCGCAATTTCGATTTCCATGCCCGGATCGGTGTAGTTGCCGAGCACCTCGGCGACGCGCCCGATGGGCTGCGCATGCTTGGAGGGTTGCGCGATCAGCTCGACGGTGGCCACCTGCCCCGGCTTGGCGCGCCCGGCGTCGGCCGGGGGAATCAGGATATCCAGCGTGATACGCCTGTCTTCGGGCACGAGGAACAGCACGCCGTGTTCCTTGTGCAGCCGGCCGACGATGCGGCGGTTGGAGCGCTCCAGCACCTCCACGATGGTTCCCACCGGCCGGCCGCGCGGGTCCTGGTCGGAGATACGCACCGAAGCGCGGTCGCCATGCATGACCTGGCGCATCTCGGCGGGCGGCAGGAACACCTGCGCGCTGCCCTCGTCGGGGGCGAGGAAGCCGTGCCCGTCGCGATGGCCCTCGATGCGCCCGGCGATCACGTCGATGCGCTTGGCGGCGAGGAAACTGCCGGCGCGGTTCTTCACCACGCGCCCGGCGCGTTCCAGCTCCGCTAACGCAGCGTTGAACGCCGCGCGCCGCAGTTCTTCACTACGCCCCTGGATGGAGAGGCCCGCCATCAGCTCGGCCAGCGTGAGCGGCGCGCCGGCGCGCTCGATCGCGCCGAGGATTTCCTCGCCGTACGAGTCAGGGACCGACGCCCGCCGCCGGGTGGATTTTTCGCGTTTCTTTTTTGACATGGATTGGCCGGGACTCTAAAATCCGCCCCCTTGCCGAGGTGGCGGAATTGGTAGACGCACATGGTTCAGGTCCATGCGGTGGCAACACTGTGGGGGTTCGAGTCCCTTCCTCGGCACCAGTAGTTTAATCCATCCGGCCGCCACGTATTCCCGTTTCTGGATTTCCCGTGGCGCTCAGCGCGACGATCTATAACTTCTCCATTCAGCTCTCCGACGTCGACCGTGGCGTCTACGAGGCGCTGGCGCTGAAGGTGGCGCGCCACCCCTCGGAGACCGGGGAGCACCTGGTCACCCGCGTGCTCGCCTACTGCCTGGAGTTCGCCGAAGGCATCGCCTTCTCGCGCGGCATCTCCGACCCGGACGAACCGGCGCTCTCGGTGCGGGACCTGACCGGCGCGCTCAAGGTCTGGATCGACATCGGCTCGCCCGATGCGGCGCGCCTGCACAAGGCCGGCAAGGCGGCGCCGCGCGTCGCCGTCTACACCCACAAGGATCCAGCGCTGATTCAGCGCCTGCTTGCCGGCGAACGGATCCACCGGTCGGAGGCGCTGGAACTCTACGCCATCGACCGCGAACTCATCGCGGGGCTGGTGCGGCGCCTGGAACGCCGGATGAAGATCGACCTCTCGGTCACCGACCGCCACCTGTTTGTCTCGATTGGCGATATAACGCTGTCTGGAGCGGTGGATAGGGTTCGGCTCGAGGAATAAGGGGAGCACGGGAGAACGCCATGCTGTACGAACATCGCAATAGCCGTCCCATCACGCGAGCCGCGTTCGCGGGACGGTTCGCGCGCCACGCCGCAGTCGCGCTCGGCCTGATGATCCTGTCGCTTGGCATCGGCATCGCGGGCTACGAGTACTTCGAAGACCTGCCCTGGCGCGACGCATTTCTCAACAGCGCGATGCTGCTGGGCGGCATGGGGCCGGTCGACCCGCCCCAGACGCCCGCCGGCAAGATCTTCGCCGGGCTGTATGCGCTCTACGCCGGGCTCGTGTTCCTGTTCGTGGCCGGCGTCCTGCTGGTGCCGCTCCTGCACCGCGTCCTCCACCACTTCCACTGGGAAGAAAAAAGAGAGAAGAACGAGAAATAGTCTCTCAGGCGTCGAAAGGATGCCTGCAGACGATGGTTTCGTCGCGCTCCGGGCCGGTGGAAATCATGTCGATCGGCACGCCGCACAGGGATTCGATGCGCTTGAGGTAGTCGCGCGCCCCCTTCGGCAGCCCGTCGTGCGCCTTCACCCCGACGGTGCTTTCACGCCAGCCGGGCATTTCCTCGTACACCGGCACGCACAGCGCCAGTTCCTCGGCGCCGACCGGCAGGATGTCGCTGACCTTGCCTTCCACCTTGTAGCCGACGCAGATCTTGAGCGACTCGGCGCCATCCAGCACGTCCAGCTTGGTGATGCACAGGCCCGAGACGCCGTTCAACTGGATCGAGCGCTTGAGCGCCGCCGCATCGAACCAGCCGGTGCGCCGCGGCCGCCCGGTGGTGGCGCCGAATTCCTGGCCGCGCTGGCGCAGGCGCTCGCCGACGTCGTCCGACAGTTCGGTGGGGAACGGTCCCTCGCCGACGCGCGTGGTGTATGCCTTGGTAATGCCGAGCACGTAATGCAGATGCTGCGGGCCGACGCCGGCGCCCGCCGCGGCCGCGCCCGCGACGCAGTTCGACGAGGTGACGAACGGATAGGTGCCATGGTCGATGTCGAGCAGCGAACCCTGCGCGCCTTCGAACAGCAAATTTTTCCCCGCCCGGTTCGCGTGGTACAGCGCCCGCGGCACATCGGCGACCAGCGGTACCAGGCGCGGCGCAAGCGCCAGGGTTTCATCGAGCGTTTTCTGGAAGTCGATTTCCGGCTGGTGATGCCAGTTCTTCAGGATGAAGTTATGGTATTCGAGCAATTCTTTCAATTTCTCGGCGAAGCGCACCGGTTTGAGCAGATCCTGGAGGCGGATCGCACGGCGCGCCGCCTTGTCCTCGTAGGCCGGGCCGATGCCCCGGCCGGTGGTACCGATTTTCTGCGCGCCCTTGGAGTGCTCGCGCGCCTGATCGAGCGCGGCGTGGTAGGGCAGGATCAGCGGACAGGCCTCGGAGATGCACAACCGCGCGACGACTCCTCGTATGCCTCCCGCCTCGAGCTCGTCAATCTCCGCCAGCAAGGCCTGCGGCGAAAGCACCACGCCGTTGCCGATAAAGCAGTCTACGTTGCCGCGCAGGATTCCCGAGGGAATGAGGTGCAGCACGGTCTTCTTGCCACCGATCACCAGCGTGTGGCCGGCGTTGTGGCCGCCCTGGAAGCGCACCACGCCCTGGGCGCGGTCGGTGAGCCAGTCGACGATCTTGCCCTTGCCCTCGTCGCCCCACTGGGTGCCGATGACGACCACGTTGCGAGCGGCTGCTTTCATTTCCTCTTCTGTCCTTTGCGTTTCACGTTCGATGCGCCTGCAAGGCTTCTGAGCTCGATCGAGAATCCGCTCGCCGCCCGCGGCCGGCCGAAGGCCTTGCCGACCTCGTCATAGCGCCCGCCCCTCGCCACTGCGCCGGCGACGCCGTCGCAGTAGGCGTCGAACACCACGCCGGAGTGGTAGTGATAGCCGCGCAGCTCGGCCAGGTCGAAGCTCACCGGGATCGGACACGCATCGGCGAGCGCCCGAAGGGTATTGAGGGCTTTTTTCAGTTCAGGAAGTTGCGGCAGTTTTTCCCCTGCAACTTCCAGAACATCCGCTCCGCCGTAGAGCTCCGGCAGCAACAGCAGCGCGGCGCGCGTCTTCGCCTCCAGCTTTTTCGTCAATCCCTTGAGCGAAGGCACGTCCTTCTTTTGCAGCGCCTCGAATAGATCACCCTCCAGCTGCGCACCGATCCCGGCCGAGCGCACCAGCGAGCGGAACACGGCGACGTGTCCCACGTCCATGCGCGCGCCCTTGACGCTCGCGGCCGCGAGCGCCTGGCACAGCAGGCTCTGGATCTCCAGGTCGCTCTCGATTCCGGCGTGGCCGTAGATCTCGGCGCCGATCTGGATCGGCTCGCGCGTCGCACCGGGGCCCGCCGGCCGCGCGTGCAGCACGCTGCCGCAGTAGCACAGGCGCGTCACGCCCTTGCGGTTAAGCAGGTGCGCGTCGATGCGCGCCACCTGCGGCGTGATGTCGGCGCGCACCCCCATCATCCGGCCCGAGAGCTGGTCCACCAGCTTGAAGGTGCGCAGGTCCAGGTCGTGCCCGGTGCCGGTCAGCAGCGAGTCCGTGAACTCGACGAGTGGCGGCATGACCAATTCATATTTTTTTTCAAAAAATAAATCCAAAATGCGGCGACGCAAAGCCTCAATGCGCATCGCCTCCCCGGGCAGGATGTCCTCGATGTGCTCGGGCAGCAGCCAGCGCATGGCGGGGCCTCAGATACTCGAGAGGAGAAGCAGCAGCAGCCCGACAATCATCGAAGTCAAGCCGAAGAACCGGATCTGCCCGTCGGAGAGCTGCATCAGGCGCTGGAAGGTCTCGCGCCAGAGCTTAGGCGCGAGGAACGGAAGCAATCCCTCGATCACCAGCATCAGGGCGAGCGCCATGAGGAGCGTGGTGGCCATCGCGCATCATTTCCTGCCGCCGGCTTTCCCGGCGGAATCCCTGAGATAACGGAAAAAGTCGGAATTCGGCTCGATCACCATGACATCCGATTTACCGCGGAAGCTCGACTTGTAGGCTTCCATCGAGCGGTAGAAGGAATAGAACTCCGGATTCTGCTGGAAGGCCTGCGCGTAGATGGTCGCCGCTTTGGCGTCGCCCTCGCCCTTGATCTTCTGCGCGTCGCGGTAGGCTTCGGCGAGGATCACCTCGCGCTGCTTCTCGGCGTCCGCCCGGATGCGCTCGGCTTCGGCCGAACCGGTCGAGCGCAGTTCCGAGGCGGCGCGCTTGCGCTCGGATTCCATGCGGCGGTAGACGTCGGCACTTACTCCCTGGGGAAGGTCGACGCGCTTCAGGCGCACGTCCACGATCGAGACGCCGATTTTCTTCGCGTCCTGCTCCACGCGCTCGCGCACCTTGCTCATCACCTCTTCGCGCTCGCCCGAGACCACCTCGTGCACCGTGCGCTTGCCGAACTCTTCGCGCAGCAGGCCGTTCACAGTCTGGCTGATGCGGCTGGCCGCGCCGCGCTCGTCGCCGACCGCGAGGTAGAACTCGCGCGCATCCGAGATCCGCCATTTCACGAAAGTGTCCACCAGCACCGGCTTGTTCTCGGAGGTGATGAACGACTGTGGATCCGGATCGTCCATGGTCAGGATGCGCGTGTCGATGTAGCGCACGTTCTGCAGCAGGGGCAGCTTGAAGTGCAGGCCCGGCTTGGTGACGACGTCCTTCAGCTCGCCGAACTGGAACACCATCGCGTTCTGGCGCTGGTCCACGGTGAACACCATGGAACTGCCGAGCGCAAACAACGCGATCAGGCCCGCAAGCGCGGGGATCAGATAGCGCATCATCGCTCTCCCCTGCCCCGGTCGCGCAGCGCTTCGCGCGAGCGCGGCGCCGTCTCGGGCGCCTGCGGCTGCTCGGGTGCCGGCACCTGGCGCGCCACGCCCGACTGGTCGATCATCGGCGCGGCCGCCTGCTGCATCAGCTTGTCCAGCGGCAGGTAGAGCAGATTGCCCCCGCCCTTGTAGTCCAGCATGACTTTCGAGGTCGAAGTGAAGATCTGCTGCATGGTGTCGATGTAGATCCGCTCCCGGGTCACCGCCGGCGCCTTGGAATATTCCGTGAGCACCTGCTTGAAGCGGGAGGCGTCGCCCTCCGCGGTGGCGATCACGCGCGAGCGGTAGCCCTCCGACTCGAGCAGCAGGCGCTGCCCGACGCCGCGCGCCTTGGGCACCACGTCGTTGAAATAGGCCTCGCCCTCGTTCTTCTGGCGCTCGCGATCCTGGCCCGCTTTCTGCACATCGTCGAACGCGCTCTGCACCTGCTCCGGCGGCTGCGCGTTCTGCATGTTGACCTTGCTGATCTGGATGCCGGTCTTGTAGCGGTCGAGGATGGCCTGCATCAGCGGCGTCGAATCGTCGGCGATCTTCTGGCCCTGGTTGAGGACGGAATCCATCTTGCTCTTGCCCACCACCTCGCGCAGCGCGGTTTCCGCGGCCTGCAGCACGCTGTCTTCGGGCCGGCGGTTGTTGAACAGGTAGTCCTTGGCGTCCCTCACCAGGTACTGGACCGCGATCTGCACGTCGACGATGTTCTCGTCGTCGGTCAGCATGAGCGATTCCTTGGCGACCTTGGTCTTGATGGTGTTGCGGTAGCCGACCTCGACGCTGCGCACCTGCGCGAGATTCACAATCTCGTGCGACTGCATCGGCCAGGGCAGGCGCCAGTTGAGGCCCGAGCTGGTCTGCGAGGAATATTGGCCGAAGGTCAGCACCACGCCGCGCTGGCCCTCGACCACGATGTAGATGCCGCTCGCCAGCCACACCGCGACGATGATCGCGATGATCACGCCCGCGCCGCCGCCGAGGTGCGCGCCCGAAGGCATGCGCGACGGCGGCTCGGAGCCGGGCCGCTTGCTGCCGAACAGGTCGTTCAGCTTGCGGTTGAAGGTGCGCCAGAGCTCATCGAGGTCGGGCGGGCCCTCTTTGCCTCCGCCGGGCCCGCGGTTTCCGCCCCCGCGCCCCCAGTTCGGGTCGTTCAGCGACATTAAATGCTCAGTTCCGGAGAAGGATTTTGAGAATGGCCGGCTTGTTTCCGCGGCTGCGCCGCCTCGGCGATCGCGCCGCGCAATCCGGCGAGTCCGGCACCGGTACGCGCGCTCACGAGAACGCGCGAAATCCTACCATATTCATCGCGCTCCACCGCAGGCTCCAGCCCGCGGGTGTCCCCTGCGATGTCAATCTTGTTCCAGACCGCCAGCTGGGGAATCGCCTCCGCGTGAATCTCGGCCAGCACCTTGTTCACGTCTTCGGCTTCCCGCTCCCTGGCGGGCGAAGCGCTGTCCACCACGTGCAGCAGCAGGTCGGCGCGCACGGTTTCCTCGAGGGTCGCGCGGAACGCGGCCACCAGAGCGTGCGGCAGGTCGCGGATGAAGCCGACCGTGTCGGCGAGCACCACCTGGCCCGCGCCCTCGACCCAGAGTTTCCGCGTGGTGGTGTCGAGCGTGGCGAACAGCTTGTCCGCGACGTAGGCCTTGGCGTGCGCGTTTGCGTGCGCGTTTCCGTGCACCAGCGCGTTGAACAGGGTGCTCTTGCCCGCGTTGGTGTAGCCCACCAGCGCGACCGAGAACACGTCGCGCCGGGAGCGGGCGCGCCGTTGAATTTCGCGCCGCTGCCCGAGCTGCACCAGCTTTTCCTTCAGCATGCGCATGCGCGCCGAGATCAAGCGCCGGTCGAGTTCGATCTGCTTCTCGCCCGGGCCGCCGGTCTTGCCCAGGCCGCCGCGCTGGCGCTCGAGGTGCGTCCAGCCGCGCACCAGGCGCGTCGAGAGGTGCTCCAACTGCGCCAGTTCCACCTGCAGCTTGCCTTCGTTGGTCTTGGCGCGCTGCGCGAAGATGCGCAGGATCAGTTCGCTGCGGTCGAGCACCTTGCGGCCGAGTTCCTTCTCGAGATTGCGCTGCTGGCCCGGCGACAGCGTGTGGTTGAAAATCACCGTCGCCGCGTTCAGTTCGTCGGCGGCGAGCCCGATTTCCTCCACCTTGCCGCTGCCGGCATAGAGCCTGGAATCGGGCCGCTGGCGCTTGCCGCGCACCACCACGCTGCGGCGCGCGCCCGCGCTCTGCGCGAGGCGCGTGATTTCCGCGATGCCGTCCTCGTAGCCGTCGTCGCCGAAATCCAGGCACACGAGCACGGCAGCAGCCGAGTCAGAGGCCCTCCGAGGGGTTAGGGCAGGGGTGTCGAGCAAACGAACCTAAGCGCCCGCGTCCGGCTCAACGCTGAGGTTGATCTGCCGCGAGGGTACGACGGTGGAGATCGCGTGTTTGTAGACCATCTGGGTGACTGAATTCTTCAGTAAGACCACGTACTGGTCGAAAGATTCGATCTGGCCCTGCAGTTTGATGCCGTTCACCAGGTAAATCGAAACCGGGACATGCTCCTTGCGGAGCGCGTTCAGGAACGGGTCTTGTAGCAGCTGCCCTTTGTTGCTCATCTTGTTACCTCTCGCGGGGAGGTTTGGAACAACACTGTAATTGATTCTTAAGAGATTTCCTAGCCAAGCTTGAGTGGCGGCGTCACATCGCCGCATTGCGCGCGGTGGCGCAATGCATGATCCATCAGCACGCAGGCAAGCATGGCCTCCGCGATGGGGGTTGCACGGATGCCGACGCAAGGGTCGTGGCGGCCGGTGGTCTGGACCGTGGTTGCCGTGCCCTGGGCGTCGATCGTGCGCCGCGGCAGCCGGATGCTGGAGGTGGGCTTGAGCGCGATCGAGACCGTGACGTCCTGCCCGCTCGAGATGCCGCCGAGCACCCCGCCGTTGTTGTTCGACAGGAAGCCTTCCGGCGTCATCTCGTCGCCGTGCTCGCTGCCTTTCTGGGTGATCGAAGCGAAGCCGGCGCCGATTTCCACGCCCTTGACGGCGTTGATCGACATCATCGCGCCGGCAATGTCGGCATCCAGCCTGCCGTACACCGGTTCGCCCCAGCCCACCGGGACCTTCTCGGCCACCACGTTGACCCGCGCGCCGCAGGAATCGCCGCTTTCGCGCAGTTGGTCCATGAACTTTTCAAGTTCTTCCAATCTTGAAATGTCTGGTGCGAAGAATGGGTTGGCTTGTACGTCTTGCCAGGCTTTGAATTTAATTTCCAAAGGACCAAGCTGAGCCAAATACCCACGGATTTGCACTCCGTATCTCTGCGCCAGCCACTTCTTCGCGATCGCGCCCGCGGCGACGCGGATCACGGTTTCACGCGCCGACGCGCGCCCGCCGCCGCGCGCGTCGCGGATGCCGTATTTCTGCCAGTAGGTGTAGTCCGCGTGCCCGGGACGGAACTTCTCCGCGATCGTGGAGTAGTCCTTCGAGCGCTGGTCCTCGTTGCGGATCAGGAAGCCGATCGCCGTGCCGGTGGTCTTGCCCTCAAAGAGGCCCGAAAGGATCTCCACCGTGTCCGTCTCGCGGCGCTGCGTGACGTGGCGCGAGCTGCCGGGTTTCCGGCGGTCCAGTTCCTTCTGCAGGTCGGCCGCCGACAGCGCCATCCCCGGCGGGCAGCCGTCCACCACGCCGCCGTACGCCGGGCCATGCGATTCGCCGAACGAGGTGACGCAGTAAAGCGTGCCGAAGCTGTTGCCGGACATGAGAAAAGCTTAGCATAGGGGTATGAGAACACTGGGTTTTTGGGTGCTTCTGCTGGCGCTCGCCGGATGCGCCACGGTCGAGCGTCCGAAGCCCCTCACCGGCGCGGATGTCGTCTCTCTCGCGAAGACCGGCAAGACCGCGCCCGAGATCATTGCGGAGCTCAAGCGCACCGACACCGTCCTCCCGCTCCAGGCCTCCGATTTCCTCAAGCTGCACGAAGCCGGCGTTCCCGCCGAGGTGCTCGACTACCTGCAGCGCGCGCAGATCGACGAAATCCGCTGGCGCGACCGCCACTCGCAGATGTACTGGTACGGCCCCGGCTTCGGGCCCCATTTCGGCTGGGGTCCCTGCCCCTGGCCGGGACGCATGCGCCCCTATCGCGGCGGACCCTGGGGCTGCTAGCCTGCCTCGAAGAACGGCCGCGTTTCGAACACGCTTTTTGCAAGCGCCTTGCCGTTCGAGCGCAGGTGGCGCTTGAGGACGAAGTCGAAGAGCAGCGGGTTGTGAGAACGGATTTCCTTGAGCACCGGCGCCGCTGATGCCTGCACCAGTCCGAGGGAGACCAGGTAGGCCACCGAAAAAAGCGGCATCACGCCCGGCAGCGGGTAGTCGGAGCCGTTCAGCAGCCGCGGGTGCCAGTCCTCGCGCTCGATGACTTTGGCGAGCGCCGGGCCGGCGCGGTTCACCTGCGTCATGGCGGAAATGTCACCGAACAGGGTTTTCTCGTATTTGTTGCTTTCCATTAACCGCGTGAAAAGCAGAAAGCTATCCAGGTAAGGACCATTCTCTCCCTTGTCCAGGTCCCGATCCTGGCCCATCGAGGCGCAATGCGCGACCACGACGCGCATGCCGGCGTCCAGCGCGCGCCGCAGGCGCAGCGGATTGCCGAACTCCTGGATATCGTTGCCGAGCACCGCGCGCTCCAGGCCGGCGTGCGAGATGAGCGGAATGTCGAGGCGCGCCGCGGCCTCGTAGAACCTGTCGCAGAGCGCAGAGGCGGGATCCATGCCCATCGCGGCGGGCAGCCACTTCACCGCCCGCGCGCCGTCGCGCTTCGCCTCTTCCAGCGCCACCACGCAATCCGCGCGGTAGGGATGGATGGAAGCGACCCACTCGAAGTAGCGAGGGTTCTCGCGCGCCGTCTCGCGCGCGTAGCCGTCCGGGACGTAGAAACCGGTGACCGCGTCCTGGCGCTTGCCGTCTTCGCCGTAAGCACGGTCGAACGCGAACAACAGGAGCTTCACGCCGCGGCGCATGCCGCCGAGCAGGTTGAGCATGCGCCGCACGTAGGCGCGGTCCACGCTTCCCCCCGGCACGTCGTACGCGCAGCCCGCGTTGAGGAAAAAGAGCCGCCGCGCATAGTTCGCGGGGTTCAGCACGCTTTCCATGTTCGGATTGATGGTGATGCCGCTGGAAGAATCGCCGGTGCCGACGAGGTGCGCGTGGCAATCCCAGACGCGTTCCGGGTCGAGGCCCTCCCAGGCCGCTCTGACCAGTTCATGTCCGGCGATCGCCGGCGGCAGGCCGGCGCGGCAGGGATTCCAGAAGCCCTGCTCCGGCCAGAACATGGAGCCCGTTCCGGGCAAAAAGCGCCAGGCCGCGAACGCGGCTGCGCCGGCGAGCGCGGAACCGCCGAGAAAAAGACTGCGTCTTTTCAGAAAATCTTCAGGCCGGCCAGTTCTTGATGTAGCCCTTGAGCATCTTGTTCTCGAAATCCTGCTCTTCGAGAACCGCCTTGGCCACGTCGCGGAAGGAAATGACGCCGAGCAGTTTACCGTCCTGCATCACCGGCAGGTAACGTGCGCCGGTATCCAGCATGGTGCGGCGCAGGTCGTTGACTTCCATATCGGGTGTCGCCGTCACCGGGTCGCGCACCATGATCTCGCTTACCTTGACGTCGCCCAGCGTGCCGCCGCGTTTCGCCAGCGCCGCGAGCAGTTCGTGAAAAGTCAGCATGCCGGACATGCGCCCCTGGTCCAGCACCACCAGCGAGCCCAGGTTCTGCTCGGCCATGGTCTTGACCGCATCGGCCACCCGGCCTCCCGGTTCGGCCGTGATCAGCCGGTTGCCTTTGACGCGCAGGATCTCTTTGACTTGCATGG
>JBBPIU010000076.1:11481-14371 GCA_038040245.1 Pseudomonadota bacterium
AGCTTCTCGCGCACCGGCGCGTGCGCGCGGCTCGCGATCAGGTTCTTCAGTTCCCAGGGATCCTTCTCCAGGTCGTAGAGCTCGTCCAGCTCGCCCGCCTTGCCACGGTTGACCCAGTGGATCAGCTTGTAGCGGTCGGTGCGCACCGCCTTGTAGCTCATACCGACCAACCAGGGATAGGCCTGCTCCGCCCAATACTCGGCGAGGAACGACTTTCGCCAAGGTTTCTTATTTTTATCAAGAAGCCCTTTTAATGACTTCCCCTGGATCTGCGGCCCAGGTTTGCCACCCGCAAGCTCAATCAGGGTCGGCGCGATGTCCTGGCAGATGACCAGATCTTTTTTCCTCGACCCTGCTTTCACCAGTCTTGGAAAGCGGACCAGGAACGGCGAGCGAATCCCCTCCTCGTAGGCGAAGCGGCGCTCCGGCCCGAGGCCGTGTTCGCCGAAAAAGTAGCCGTTGTCGCCGAGAAAAATGATCACCGTGTTGTCGAGCTGCCCGGTGCGTTCGAGAGTCTCGAGGATCATGCCGACGCCCTCATCCACCGAAGCCATCATGCGAGCGCGCAGCCGGATCTCCTCCTGCGTGCCGGCATGAATCGAATCGAGCAGCTTGCGCGCACCCTCCTCGCTGCGCAGCGCGAATACCTCTTGCCACGCCGGCTTCTGCTTCACCACTTCGTCGTAGCTCAGCATGTTCGGCGTCTTCGGGAAGACGGCGTTCACGTAGAGGTTCTTGTGGCGCTCTGCCGGGACATAGCCGCCCAGCTTGCCGAACACCACCGTGCCGTCGGCGGCCTGCTCCGCATCCGGGTGCACCGCCTTGTGCGCGAACAACAGTGAAAACGGCTTGCGGTGTTTCTTCTCCAGGAAATCCACCGCCAGCGTGTTCATGATGTCGGTGATGTAGCCCGTATGCTGCACGTACTTGCCGTCGTGGTTCAGCTTCGGATCGACGATGCGGCCGTGCCCGTCGCAGCTTACCCAGTAGTCGTAGCCCGGCCGCGGCATGCCGTCGTTGCCCATGTGCCACTTGCCGATGTGCGCGGTCTCGTAGCCGAGCTTCTGCAATTCGAGGTGGTAATTCGGCAGCCGGTGGCTCATCGCGTCGCGCGCCACGTTGTCGATGATGCCGTGCCGGCTCGCGTACTGCCCGGTCACGATCGAAGCGCGGTTCGGCGAGCAGATCGGCGTGGTGTGGAACGCGCGCTCGAACAGCGCCCCCTCATGCGCGATCCGGTCCGTATGCGGCGTCTTCATGTACGGGTGCCCGCCCGCGCCGAATTCGTCGTAGCGCAGGTCGTCGATCAGGATGACGAGGAAGTTGGGTTTTTTCACGGCAGCGTATCGGGACCAGTCTTGTCCGCACTCATGTGGCAATTGGAGGATCGATCCTCGAGCAGTCGCGCGCGGGTCTGCTCCACGCACTCTGGCGTGAGCGGCGCAATCTTCTCCTGCGGCACCGCCACCAGCAGACGGCCGCGGCGCTCTAACCGCACGGCAACCGGGGCGGGCTCGATCTCGATGCGGCCGTCGCGATCCATGGTTGTTTTCATGATTTGAAAAGTACCATACCGGAGTCAATCAGCAGATCGAGACTGTAGCGGAAAATAGACAACATGAAAAAAACGCCGCGATCCACCGCCGCCCCGCCTCCGACCCGCGTCGAGGCCATTTCCGCCCACCGCCAGGAGGATTTCACCCCCTGCGGCAGCGTGTCAACGCCGCATCTGCCGCGCCGTTTAGCAGCCATGGAGATCCGCCTCACCCGTCGGCCCGGGCAAGCCGGCACGATGAAATATGTAAAGCGCTGCGCAGAGCGGCTCGTCTGCGTGCGCTACCGCTACGACCCGGAGAACGGGTGCCGCCATAAGACGGTCGAACTGATCGTGGAAACCGTGCCTTGGGAGTCCCGCGCCCGCCGCTCCCGGCGGCGCGATGAAGAAACGGTCGCAGTGCGCATCGGCTACCAGGAAAGCGACCTCCGTGAACGCGTCAAGCGGCTCGGGGCGATCTGGCGGCCACAGCAAAAGCTCTGGGAGTTGCGCTGGCTGGACGCCAAGCGCCTCGGCATCGCCGATCGGGCGCGCCCCCTTGATCCGACTGTCCGATCCAGCAGTAGACATCTGCCGGCATATCGCACGATCTACCAGTAGATCGTTGCATACAAATGTAGATCGTTCTAGCATCCCCCGCATGCAGGCTAATCAATAAGTTAGAACTCATATGCCCGACCCTACCGCAGAAGAAATGGCACCGATCTTTCGGGCGTATGGCCATGCGGTCTACACGTGCCACCTTCTTGAGGATGCACTGGGTCTGCTTTTAAGTGTCATTGACGAAGAACGTCGTCGCCAAAATCTTCCACCGAGACCATCACCAATTGACCCACGTTCGCAAAAGACCATAGGGGTTCTTTTTGCCGAGGTGCGCGCGATTGAATACCTCACTGCACCAGAAATTAAGCAGATTCAAGATGCAGCACGAGTTAGAAACCTCCTCATCCACTCATATTGGGACGAACGAAAATTGCAGGCAATGCTCACCCCCACCGGCCGCGCGTGGATAGTGGAAGATTTAGAAAAGAAACGGATCCAGCTTCGAGACGCAGACCGTCTTGTAACCAAATTCGTAAATAGCTACCTGGCAAGATATGGTGTGTCTGTTGAATCATTGTCCGCTCACGTTTTTGACGAATATGTTCCCGACGACGGGCCTCCAGATGCAGTTCTTCATTAATGAGTTCTAACTACCCGCTGCACGGGACTGGCCGGAGCGGTCTTCGTGTATTCAATCATCGCGCTCGGCCAGCCCGTGAGCGCGAACGTTCGGCGTCTCGAACGAGGCGCACCTAGTCGCGAGAGAGGCGGGCTCAAGCGTGCCGTCCACTG
>JBBPIU010000077.1:0-14224 GCA_038040245.1 Pseudomonadota bacterium
CCGCATGAAGCGCTTACTCGTGCTTGCCGTCGCATTGCTGTTCGCGGCGCCGTCGTTCGCGCAGTTCCCGAACAAATCGATCCGCATCGTGGTGCCGTTCCCGGCGGGCTCGGCGACCGACACCATCACGCGCATTCTCGGCAACTCGGTATCGGTCGCCGTCGGGCAGACGGTGGTCGTGGACAACAAGGCCGGGGCCGACGGCGCGATCGCCGCAGCCGAGGTCGCAAAGGCCGCGCCTGACGGCTACACGCTGCTGATGGCGACCAACAGCCCGATGTCCGCGGTGCCGGCGATGAAGAAGGTTCCGCCGTACGATCCGGTCGCCGATTTCACGCCGATCACCGACATCGGGCGCTACTCGTTCTTCATCGTGGTGCATCCGAGCGTGCCGGCGCAGACCGTTCCCGAGTTGATCCAGTACGCGCGCGCCAATCCCGGAAAAATCAATTACGCCACCGGCAACACCACCGGCATCGTCTCGACCGCCTTCTTCTCGTCGCTGGCCAAGATCCAGATGGTGCACGTGCCTTACAAGGGCGAGCCGCAAGCGATGATCGACCTCATCAGCGGCCGCGTGCAGTTGATGTTCGCATCTTCGAGCACCTCGGTGCCCCAGGTAAGGGATGGCAAGCTGCGCGCGCTCGTGACCACGCTCGCCCGACGCAGCCACCTGCTGCCGGATGTGCCGACGATCGCCGAAGCCGGCATGCCGGAATTCTCGGTCACCTCGTGGGCGGGCCTGTTCGGTCCGGCGAAGATGCCGAAGGAACTCGTGGATCGCCTGAATCGGGAATTCGTCGCGGCCATGGGCCGGCCCGAAGTGCAGGCGGCAATGGAGAAACAGGCCTTCGTCCTGAGCCCATCGTCGCCGGAAAAACTGGGCGCTTTCGTCAAGGAGCAGATGGAAAGCTACCGCAGCATCCTGAGCGCCGCGGGCGTGCAACCGGAGTAACGCCATGACCAGAACCCTTGCCGCCATCCTCGCCGCGCTTTCCTGTTGCGCCGCGCAGGCGCAGTACCCGAACAAGCCGGTCCGCCTGATCGTGCCGTTTCCGCCGGGCGGCGCGGCCGAGCTCGGCGCGCGAATATTCGCGCAGCCGCTCGGCCAGGCACTGGGACAGCCGGTAATCATCGAAACCAGGCCGGGTGCCGACGGCGCAATCGCCTCCGATGCGGTCATGAAGTCCTCGCCCGACGGCTACACGCTTTACTACGGAACGGCCACCGGGCTCTCGTGGCTCCCGGCGGTGCGCAAGATCCCGCCCTACGATCCGGTCGCGGATTTCACGCCGGTGTCGCTGGTGGGAATATTCGGCTTCTTCGTCTTCTCGCACGCCAGCTTGCCGGTGAATACGATCGGCGAGCTGATCGCCTATGCGCGCGCCAACCCGGGCAAGCTCAACTACGGCACCGGCAATGCCACCGCCATCCTCGCCAACGGGCAGTTCGCGTTGCTACAGAAGCTGGACATGGTGCACATCCCCTACAAGGGCGACGGACCGCTCAGCATCGATCTGGTGGGCGGGCGGCTGCAACTGGCCTTCGCCACACCCGGCGTGCTCGCGCCCCAGGTGAAGGAGGGCAAGCTGCGCGCGCTCGCCACGCTGCTGCCGAGCCGCAGCCCGCTGCTGCCGGATGCGCCGACCATGACCGAAGCCGGTCTCGCGCCGGTATCCATCACGCCCTGGGGCGGGATCTTCGGTCCGGCCAGGATGCCGAAGGAAATCGTCGATCGGCTCGCCCGCGAGCTGGCCGTCGTGCTGGCGAAGCCCGAGGTGCGCGACGCATTTGGCCGGCTCGCCTTCGAACCGCGCAGCTCGACGCCGCAGGAACTGGCTGCGTTTGTTGCCGAGCAACTCGACGCCTACCGCAGGGTGGCACGCGAAGTCGGCATCAAACCCGAGTAGCGTTCCGCTCGAGCGCGGCGGCGAGCTGCTCTGCGGGTTCCAGCCCCGGCAGGCTGCGCAGCCAGGTGAGCTGGCGCTTGGCGAGTTGGCGGGTAGCGGCGATGGCGGTTTCGCGCAGTGCCTTCTCGCTGCTTTTGCCGTCGAGAAACTCCCAGGCCTGCCGGTAGCCGACGCAGCGCATGCTCGGCAGTTCGGCGCTGAGCTGGAATTTCTTTCTGAGCGCTTTCAACTCTTCCACTAGTCCGGCTTTCAGCATTTCGTCGAATCGTTCGGCAATGAGCTGATGTAGTTCGGATCGATTTTCCGGAAAAAGTGAAAAAGCTCTAAGTTCAAAAGGCAGATCGATCCTCGATTTGTTCTGAAGTTCGGAAATCGGCTTTCCCGTCAAGCGGTGAACCTCGAGCGCGCGCTGTATGCGCTGGGCATCGCCCGGCTTGAGGCGCGCAGCGGTCTTGGGGTCCAGCTTCGCCAGTTCTGCGTGCAGCGCGGGCCAGCCTTTTTTCGACGCATCAGCGTCGATCTGAGCGCGAATTGTGGGGTTCGCCGGAGGCAGTTCGTCCAGGCCTTGGGAAAGGGCCCGGTAATAGAGCATCGTGCCGCCAACGAGCAGCGGGATCTTTCCCCTGGAGTGAATCTCCGCCACCGCACGGATCGCATCTTCGCGGAAACGCCCCGCGGAGTAGCGTTCGGTGGGATCGAGCAGGTCGATCAGATGATGCGGCACCGCGCGACGCTCTTCCGCAGAGGGCTTGGCGGTACCGATGTCCATGCCGCGGTAGACCTGCGCCGAATCGACGCTCACGATCTCGATCGGATGCTGCGAGGCAAGCTGCATGGCGAGCCGCGATTTGCCGCTCGCGGTGGGTCCGAGCAGCGCGTAGGCGACCGGCTTCATCCCTGCAAGGTTAGCGGCCGCCGGTCGCGTCCAGGATCGCTCCGGTGGAGTAGGACGCTTCGTCCGACAGCAGCCACAGGATGGCGCGCGCGATTTCTTCCGGCTCACCGCCGCGTTTCATCGGGATGCTGTCGCGCAAGCGCTCGATGCGGTTCGGCTCGCCGGCGGTGGCATGGATTTCGGTATTCACGAAGCCGGGCCGCACGCAGTTGACGCGGATGCCCTCCGCCGCGAGCTCCTTGGCGAGGCCGACGGTCATCGTGTCGATGGCGCCTTTGGAAGCGGCGTAATCCACCCACTCGCCGGGTGAGCCGAGGCGGGCCGCGCCAGAGGAAACGTTGACGATCGCGCCGCCCTTGCCGCCGTGCTTCGTGGACATTCGCTTGATTGCCTCGCGCGCGCACAGGAAGGGGCCGATGACGTTGGTGGCGAACATGCGCTGCAGGCGGGCCGCATTCATGTTCTCTACGCGCGACTGCGGGCCGACGATGCCCGCGTTGTTGACCAGCGCGGTGATGCGGCCGAGCTTCGTGTCCGTGGTTTCGAACAGGCGAACCACGTCGGCTTCCGAGGCGACGTCGGCCTGCACGGCGATGGTCTTGCCGCCCTTGATATTGATGGCGTCGCTGAGGCTTTGGGCTGTTTCGCCGTTCCGGAAATAGTTCACGCAGACGGCATAGCCCCGTTCGGCGGCAAGCTGCGCGGTGGCGGCGCCGATGCCGCGCCCTCCCCCGGTAACGATCATTACGCCGGCCATGACTACCGTCCGCGCAGGAACAGGCGGTCGAGATCCGCCATGGTGAGCTGATACCAGGTCGGACGGCCGTGGTTGCAGCTGCCGGCGCGCTCGGTCTCCTCCATCTCGCGCAGCAGCGCATTCATCTCGGTCACGGTCAGGATCCGGTTGGCGCGCACCGCGGCGTGGCAGGCCATGCCCGCGAGCAGCTCGTCGCGCCGCGCGGCGAGCGCCTGCACCGCGCCGTACTCGCGAATCTCCTTCAACACGTTTCTCGTCAGGCCGACCACGTCGCCCCCGGCGAGCAGCATGGGTGCTGCGCGCACCGCCAGTTCGTTCGGACCCGCGGCACTCAGTTCCAGGCCGAGGCGCTCGAGGGCTTCCCGGTTCTCCTCGGCAGCGGCAATCTCCAGCGCTTCGGCGCGAAAGGCCGCCGGCACCAGCAGCTGCTGCCGTTCGACGCGGCCGGCATCGAGGTTGCGCTTCAGCTTCTCGTACACGATGCGCTCGTGCGCCGCGTGCATGTCGATCAGCACCAGCCCGGCCTCGTTCTGCGCCAGGATATACACGCCGTGCAGCTGCGCGAGCGCAAAGCCAAGGGGAGGGACCCTTGGCGTTCCCTCGGCGAGCGGGGGCGAAGTCAGGGAAGCTGGAAGAGCGGCCGGCATGGCGGCCGCCGCCATGAAGGATTGATAGGCTTGGGCGGGTTGCGCCAGTTGAAAGCCTGGTTGAATTCCCGGCCCCGACTCTGAACCCGTAATCGCCCCCGATATCGTCGCATAGGCGACCGGGGCCTCGGCCGCGGTAGGCGAGAGGGCGCGCTTGAGCGCATGCATCACGAACTGGTGTATCCCCCCGGAGTCGCGGAAGCGCACCTCGATCTTCGCCGGATGCACGTTGACGTCCACGCCGCGCGGATCGATCTCGAGGAACAGCAGGTAGGCCGGCTGGCGTTCGCCGTGCAGCAGATCGCGGTAGGCCTCGCGCACCGCGTGGGACAGCATCCGGTCGCGCACGAAGCGGCCGTTGACGAACAGGTATTGGGTGTCGGCGCGCGGGCGTGCGGCCTGGGGTGTGCCGGCGAGTCCGCTCAGCCGCAGCGCACCTGCCTGCGCCTCGACCGGGAAGCTGGCCGCCAGGAACTCCCGGCCCAGCAGCGCCGCCGCGCGCTCGCCCAGCGGCTGCGCGCGCACATGGGTGGAGACCCGGCCGTTGTGCTTCAGGCCGAAGGCGATTTCCGGGCGCGCCAGCGCGACGCGCCGGAACATTTCCTCGCAATGCCCGAATTCGGTCTGCTCGCTGCGCATGAACTTCTTGCGCGCCGGCGTATTGAAGTAGAGGTCCTCCACCAGTACGGTGGTGCCGGGGGCGCGCGCGGCGGGCTCGGCCGCGCTGCCGCCGGCGGTGGCGCCCTCCGCGCGGATCGACCAGGCATGAGCCGCATTGCTCTCGCGGCTGGCAACCGACACGCGAGCGACTGAAGCGATCGAGGCGAGGGCCTCGCCGCGAAATCCCATCGTCGTTACGCCCTGCAGGTCGTCGAGCGTCTGAATTTTGCTCGTCGCGTGGCGGGCCAGCGCGAGCGGCAGATCGTCCCTGGCGAGGCCGCCGCCGTCGTCATCCACCTGCACGCGCTTCAAGCCGCCCCGGTCGAGCGTCACCTGGATTTCCCGCGCGCCGGCATCGAGCGCGTTCTCCAGCAGTTCCTTCAGGACCGAAGCGGGTCGCTCGACCACTTCGCCCGCGGCGATCTGGCTGATCAGCAGATCGGGCAGGACGCGGATCGGGTTCATGCGGGATTTACGTGCAGGGCGCTCACGCGCGGAGTATATAGAATCCGGGCATGGAAATTCTCGCCCAGGTCTGGGAAATCGCGGTCCATCTCGACGTGCATCTCGCGCAATTCGTCGCCGAGCACGGCGCCTGGGTGTACGCGCTGCTGTTCGTCATCGTGTTCATCGAGACCGGCCTCGTCGTCTGGCCGTTCCTGCCCGGGGATTCGCTGCTGTTCGTCACCGGCGCGATCGCGGCGGCGGGCGGGATGGACATCGCGGCGGTGATGGCGGTGCTGGTCGCTGCGGCGCTCACCGGCGACAACGTGAACTATTCGATCGGACGCTGGATCGGGCCGCGCATCTTCCATTACGAGAAATCGCGCTGGTTCAGCCCCGCGCACCTGGCGCGCGCGCACGCTTTTTACGAGCGCCACGGCGGCAAGACCATCATCCTTGCGCGCTTCATCCCGATCGTGCGCACCTACGTCCCGTTCGTCGCCGGCGTCGGCGCCATGCCTTACGTGCGTTACATCGGTTTCTGCGTCGCGGGCGCGCTGCTCTGGGTGGTGTCGTTGTGCAGCGCCGGCTACTTCTTCGGCAACATCCCGTTCGTGAAGAACAACCTGAGCGTGGTGATCGTGCTGATCGTGCTCGTGTCGGTCTCGCCAGGGGTGTTTGCCTGGCTAAAGGCAAGATCAGTTCAAAGCCACAGGTGAGGGGCGAGGAGGGTGCTTGGCGAAGTAGCGCTTGATGCCGCCGAGGATCGCGCGGGCGAGCTGGTCCTGGTAGGCCTCGTCGTTCAGGCGTTTTTCTTCCTCCGGGTTGGAGATGAAGGCGGTCTCCACCAGGATCGAGGGCACGTCGGGGGATTTGAGCACCGCGAAACTCGCCTGCTCGACCCGCGCCTTGTGCAGCGTGTTCACCTGGCCGAGCTCGCCCAGCACCGCGCTGCCCAGGCGCAGGCTGTGGTCGATGGTCGCGGTCTGCGACAGATCGAGCAGCGTCTGCGCCAGGTACCGGTCCTTGAGGTCGATGTTCACGCCGCCGACGAGGTCGGCCTCGTTTTCCTTTTTCGCCAGCCAGCGCGCGGCTTCCGACGTCGCGCGCCGTTCCGAGAGCGCGAACACGCTCGAGCCGCGCGCATTCGGCCGGATGAAGGCGTCGGCATGCACCGAGACGAAGAGATCGGCCTTGACGCGCCGCGCCTTGTCCACCCGCGTCTGCAGCGGGACGTAGAAATCCCCGTCGCGCGTCAGCACCGCACGCATCTCGGGTTCGGCGTCGATGAGCGCTTTCAGGCGCCTGGCGATCGTCAACGTGATGTCCTTTTCACGCGAGCCAAGCCGGCCGCGCGCACCCGGGTCTTCGCCGCCGTGCCCCGGGTCGATCACGATGGTTGCCAGCCGCGCCACTTTGGGCCTGTCGGGGATCGGCGCAGGCTCCTTTTCGACCCTAGGCAACTTGCCGTCCGCCTCGATCAGCGCCGCGAGCGGGTCGGGTGCCACCACCGGGTAGAGATCGAGCACCAGGCGATGACCGTATTCGCCGGCCGGCTTGAGCGTGAACACCTGCGGTTTCACTTCGGCCTTGAGGTCGATCACCACCCGCACCACGCCAGGACGGTTGCGTCCGACGCGCAGTTTGTCGATGTAAGGGTCGCCGGTGGCGACCTTGCCGTGCAGTTCGGTGAGCGCGGGGCCGATCTCGACGCCCTCGAGGTCGAGCACCAGGCGCTCGGGGTCCTTCACCGAGAACAGCTGGAACTTGATCTCGACCTTGGTTTCCAGCGTGACGCGCGTGTAGTCCTTGGCCGGCCAGATTCGCGTCGAGACGACCTGCGCCTGCGCGCAGGCCGCGCTCAGGAAGAGCGCCAGCGCGACAAGGCAGTTGCCAGCCAGGCTTCGCCGGGCACCGAGTGCGCGGCCGGCATTGCGATGCGTCCTTGTGCGTCGTAATGCAGGTGGATTTCGAGGTCCGGCGAAGCAAGCAGGTCCCCGGCCCGCTCGGGCCATTCCACGATGCAGAGCGATGCCGGATTGAAGTGCTCGCGGAACCCTGAGCTCAGCCATTCCGATCGATCCTTGAATCTATAAAAATCAAAGTGATACAAGTTTAATCTCAAAAGACTATAAGGTTCAACTAGCGTGTAAGTTGGGCTTTTCACCCGGCCGGGGTGCCCCAGGGCGTGAATAAGGCCCCGGGCCAGGGATGTTTTGCCCGAGCCCAGCTCCCCCTTGAGGTGCAGAACCAGCCCCTTGGCCGCGCCGGCGGCCAGTGCTTCTCCCAGCCGGAGCGTTGCGGCCTCCCCGGGCAAACTAAGATGCTCGGCCATGGCTGCGCTCGCGGATCAGATCAAGCAATGGGGCGCCGAACTCGGCTTTCAGGCGGTCGGCATTGCGGACGTCGATCTGTCCGCGGCCGAAGGCCGCCTGGCCGAGTGGCTCGGAATGGGATGGCACGGCGAGATGGATTATATGGCGCGCCACGGCGAGCTTCGCTCGCGCCCGGCGGATCTGGTGCCCGGCACGGTGCGGGTGCTTTCCTGCCGCATGGATTACCTGGCGGACATTCCCGGAACTGTCGACGAGGAGTTGCAGGATCCTTCGCAGGCGTATATCGCGCGCTACGCGCGCGGCCGCGACTACCACAAGGTGATGCGCGGCCGCCTGCAGAAGCTCTGCGATCGCATCGAGGCAGAAGTCGGTCCCTTCGGCCATCGCGCCTTCGCGGATTCCGCGCCGGTGATGGAGGTGGAACTCGCGGTGCGCGCCGGGATCGGCTGGCGCGGCAAGCACACGCTGCTGCTCGAGCGCGGCGCGGGGTCGTGGTTTTTCCTTGGCGAAATCTACTGCGACCTGCCGCTGCCGGTGGATGCACCCGCGGCCGACCATTGCGGCAGCTGCCGCCGCTGCATCGACATCTGTCCAACCCAGGCAATCACCGCGCCGTACCAGCTCGACGCGCGGCGCTGCATCTCCTACCTGACGATCGAACTGAAAGGCCCGATTCCGGAGGAACTGCGTGCGCTGATCGGCAACCGCGTCTACGGCTGCGACGACTGCCAACTCGTATGCCCGTGGAATCAGTTCGCCCGCCTTTCAGATGAAAAAGATTTTCAAGTTAGGAACGGCTTGGACCGGGCTATGCTGGTCGAGCTGTTTGCCTGGACCGAGGAGGATTTCGACCGGAGAATGCAGGGCTCGCCGGTCCGGCGCATCGGTTACGAGCGCTGGCTGCGAAATCTGGCTGTCGGATTGGGAAATGCGCCGAAATCGCCGGCAGTGATTTTTTCTCTACAACAAAAAGCAAATCATCCCTCCGCACTGGTACGCGATCACGTGCGCTGGGCGCTTGAGCGTCATGGCGTGGCAGCCTGACCGGTTGCTGCCCGGGTTCGAGGCGCTCGAACTCGCGGCGCCGGACGACTACGATGGCCGCGTCGTGGCGACGCTGGTGCGCCTGCCGGTGCCGGAGGCTTCGCGCGGCGCCGTGCTCTACGTCCACGGCTTCATCGACTATTTCTTCCAGCGCCACATGGCCGAGCGCTTCGCGGCGGAAGGTTGCGCGTTCTACGCGCTCGACCTGCGCAAGCACGGCCGCGCGCTGCTGCCCCATCAGCACCCGTGCTTCTGCAAGGACCTCTCCGAGTACTACGGCGATATCACGCGCGCCCTGGCGGAGATCGAAGCCGACGTGCTGCTTGCCGGGCATTCGACCGGCGGCTTGATCTGTTCCCTGTACAAGCATGAAGGCGAGCTTCGCGACCGCGTGCGCGCGCTGTGGCTCAACAGCCCGTTCTTTCAATTCAATGCTTCCGGTTCCCGTCTTTTCAAGCTGAAACTGGCGAGGAACCTGGGAAAATTCTTCCCATTGCTGAACAATCCCAGGGCAGTCCTGCCCGCCTACGTGAGAAGCCTCCACAAGGACTGGAACGGGGAGTGGGATTTCGATCTCGCGCTCAAGCCGCTGTACGGTTTCCCGGCCTACTTCGGCTGGGTGAGGGCGATCTTCGACGCGCACGCCAAGGTTCACGCCGGGCTGTCGCTCGGCTGCCCGGTGCTTTCTATGCATTCGGACGAGGCCGACATCGTGCTCGACTGGAAGCAGGTCGCGCGCTGGTCGCGCACGCTCGGCAGGGACGTGACCGTGCTGCAGTTTCCCGGCGGGCTGCACGACCTGGTGCTCTCGCGGGCCGAGGTTCGCGAGGAGGTGTTCAGGCAGCTTTTCGCGTGGACGTCAACGCAATAGACTTTCGACTACGTAGCGGGGAAATCGATGCCTGAAATATCGCGCTTTCTCGGGATCGTGATCACGATGTACTTCAATGACCACAATCCGCCGCACTTCCATGTCCCCTATGAGAACTTCCGTGCGCTCGTCGGGATTGATCCGCTGGAGCTTCGAGAGGGCGAGCTGCCGCCGAGGGTCCTGGGGCTCGTTATCGAATGGGCTGAGATGCAACAGGCAGAGTTGAGGGGGAACTGGACGACGCTCGCCGAGAAGGGTATTTTTAACAAAATTGCCCCTCTCGCTTGAGGAGATCAATGATGATTTGGATTACCGACGCGCAAACACTTCCCGACTATCGCCTCCGGGTATGTTTTTCGGATGGCAGCGAAGGCGAGGTCGATCTCAAGGAATTCATCGAGACCGACCCTCGCCCAATTGTGAATGCGCTCCGCGATCGCTCGACGTTTTCGGCGATCCGTGTCGAAATGGATACGGTCGTCTGGGAGAACGGCTTTGATCTCGCGCCGGAGTTTCTGCGCGCGCTGGCGAAGCCCCGCGTTCTCGCCTAGGCGAGAGTCTTCGAGATTCCCAATGGGCAGGGTTTCAATTGCCGCGTGCCTGCTCGTGCTCATTGCCGGAAACGCGTTTCCTCAAAGCTTCCCGGCGAAGCCACTGACACTGATATGCCCCTTTGGGCCAGCCAGCGCGACAGACCAGTATCTGAGGGCATTCGCACCGATTGCATCTAAATATCTTGGCCAGCCGGTCATCGTCGAAAACAGGCCGGGGGCGAATGGGACGCTTGGCCCGACAACGATGGCGGCGACAGCGCGACCCGATGGTTATAGCCTTTCCCTGCTCACGATAACCGCGTTTCGGGTGCCGCACATGGAGAAAGTGAACTGGGACCCGCGCAAGGACTTCACGTATATCATCGGACTCGCGGGCGTAACGTTCGGCGTCGTGGTTAAGTCGGATTCGCAGTTCAGGACTATCTTCGATTTGATCCAGTACGCGAAGGCCAACCCCGGCAGACTACTCTACGGCGCATCCACTTATGGCGCTACGGCTCATCTCGCCATGGAGGACTTCGGCATCAAGGCTGGCGCGAGATTTCTGCGCGTGCCGTTGGGCGGAGGTACTGCCGAAACGGCGAAGGCATTGATCGACGGTCGCATCATGGCAATCTCCGACGCTGCCGTCTGGGGACCACATGTCGATGCCGGGACTTTTCGCCTGCTGGTAACCTTTGGCGAGAGGCGCTCCCGGTGGAATGCACCGACCGCGCAAGAACTGGGATTCGATATCCTCTCGTATTCGCCGTTGGGCATTGTCGGGCCAAAAGGGATGGATCCGAAAGTGGTCAAACTGTTACACGACGCGTTCAATCGAACGCTCGACGATCCCGAATACGACAAACTCCTGAAACGACTCGACATGGTGGATTGGTACAAATCGAGCGAGGACTACGCCGAATGGGCAGTCGATCAGTTCCGATTTCAGCGGGCGTTGATCGAGCGCACGATCGGATTGGGCCGCGGATTGCAAAACTAGCTTCGCTGAGGGCGGATCAGCGCAGCGGGTTCTCCCATCGCAACCCCTTGAACCGGCCGAAATCGAGGTCGCTGGAGTAGAGAACCGCGTCGTGGCTGATGGCGAGGGCGGCAAGGTGCGCGTCGGTGGTGAGGTTGCCGGCCGTTCCTACCGCCGATATCAGCCGGCGAAGCGTCTCCCAATGGTCGTCTTTCTCACGCACCACGCGGATGCAGTCCAGCGCCAGCCAGCGATCTACACGTCGCAAAGCGGAACCCACCTCGTGTGGAGCGGCAAACACTCTTGGATTGGTCGCGACCCGCAGGAAGCCGAGCACAACAACCCACGGCAAGCCGACCGGCTCATCGCCGTTGAGCGCCTGCTCCCACCACTCGCGCGCTGCGCGATGCCGGCTCGAGTTCGAATCAACCGCGTAAAGCAGGATATTGAGATCGACGATCTTCACTTGCCCAGCAGCAGTTCGCGAACGATCTCTTCGTCTTCGAGCGCGGCGGCCAGCGCGAGCGCCTTGTCCAGGTTCGCCTTCGGCGGCCCCATCGGTAGAGGCTGCTCCCGGTAAAGCTGCCGCCGGGGTTTGCCCGGGCGGGGCGCGCGCAGGCCGTCGCGTAGCGCGCGGTTGAGCAGGCGGGTGAGGCTGATGTTCTCCTTGCGTGCCTTCGCCTTGAGCTGCTCGATCAACTCGTCATCCAGACGTACCGTGGTGCGCATTTCTGCATCATAGCATCTTTTCAGGTGATGCTATAGCATCATTTTGCTTTTGGCGGCACCATCTTCAGCGTCAACAGGGTGGCCGCCGCCCACGCACAGTAGAGCGTAGTGAAGACCCATTCCGGCGCGCGGTAGAAAAGCAGCTTCTGCACCCAGCGGCCGATGAAGGAATCGGGGCGCGCGCTGCCGCGCAGCAGGTCTTCCCATAAGGTGAGCGGGCAGGCGTAGCCGAGCAGCGCTTCGGCGGCGACGAACACGATCGCCGCTACGTGCAGGTAGCGGAACCAGGGATGGCGCACCCAGGACCAGCCGGCCAGCGCGCCGATCCAGACGAGGATCAGTCCGAGTACGATGAATCCGGCAATGAAAAAGTGAAAAACGAGAAGTAAGTCGGCAAGCAATTATTCGTTACACACTTCGCGCGATAGGCCTCGTCGGGTCCGAAGACCACTCACTCCAGGAGCCGATGTAGACGCGCGATCCCGTGAGGCCCGCGATCTCCATCGCCAGCGCGTTATGGCAGGCGGCGACGCCGGAGCCGCAATAGTGAACGACGTCCGCGGGATTGCGGTCTGAAAGAACCGATTTGAATTCGGCACGCAGCAATGCGGGTTTCTTGAAGGTTCCTTCGGGGGAAAGATTGTTGTTGTTGAAGCGGTTCTTCGCGCCCGGGATGCGCCCGGCGACCGGGTCGATGGGTTCCTGCTCGCCGCGATAGCGCGCCGGCGCGCGCGCATCGAGCAGCGCCGCCTTCTTGAGCTTTTTCTCGACGTGCGAGAGGTAGGCCACCATGGAGGTCCTGGCGCGCCCGGGGTAGGCGACAGGGGCGACTTGCGGAACGTCGGTGGTGGCGGGGCGGCCTTCCTGCTGCCACTTCGCAAAGCCGCCGTCCAGCACGGCAACCGTTTCGTGCCCCACCCAGCGCAGCATCCACCACAGGCGCGCGGCCATCGCGCCGGGGCCGCCGTCGTAGCAGACGACCTGGTCGGCCGGCTGCAGGCCCTGCTTGCCGAGCCAGGTAACGAAGGCCTTCGGCTCCGGCAGCGGATGGCGGCCGTTCTTGCCGGTTGTCGGGCCGGAAAGATCGCGCTCGAGATGCGCAAACAGCGCCCCCGCAATGTGCCCTTCGCGGAACTGCTGCTCCCCGAGGTCCGGATTGCCGAGGTCGTGGCGGCAGTCGAACACCCGCCATTCAGGGTGCGCTGCAAGTTCTTCGGTCGAGACCAGCGTGTCCAACACTTAATTTCCTTCCAGCCCGCGCCTGAGCCACTCGTGAAAGTGCACCATCGTATCCTCCATCGGCGACTGGTAGGGGCCGGCGTCGTCCAGGCCCTGCTGCCAGAGCGCCTTGCGCCCGCGGTCCATGCGCCGGCAGATCTCGTCGTCCTCCATCGCGGTCTCGGTGTAGGCGGCTTTCTGCGCCTCGATGAAGTCGCGCTCGAAGTGGACGATTTCTTCCGGGTAGTAGAACTCGACCACGTTGGTGGTCAGGCCGGGCGAGCGCGGGATCAGGTTCGAGACGATCAGCACGTTGGGATACCACTCGAAGGTCAGGCCCGGCAGGTAGGTGGCCCAGAGCGCGCCGTATTTGGGCGTCTTGCCGCGAAGCTGCTTGAGGCAGGCGTCCTGCCATCTCCGGTAGACCGGCGTGCCGGGCGCGGTGAGGCCCTTCTTGGCCGTCATCACCTGGACCGAGTTGCACTCGCCATACCTGACGTGGAAATTGTTGCAGTCGGCGAAGTTGCCCAGGCCCGCGTGCAGGAAATCCACGTGGTAGACCTCGAGGTAGACCTCGACGAAGGTTTTCCAGTTGGTGGCGTAGTCCGTGGTCTCCACCCGGTCGAGCAGGTAGCCGGAGAAATCGAAATCCTCGCTGCAGCCGAAATCGGCGAGGTCCTTGCGCGGGTCGCGCGGCCCGGTGAACAGCAGGCCGTTCCAGCGCGTGAGCGGGCTGGAGTGCAGTTTCACGCAGGGGTTTTCCGGGAACTGCGGCGCGCCGAGCAGTTCGCCCTTCAGGTCGTAGGTCCAGCGGTGCAGGGGGCAAACGATGTTTTCCAGGTTGCCGCGCCCTTCCAGCAGCAGTGACTGCCGGTGGCGGCAGACGTTGGAAAGAAGTTCCACGCCGCCCTGATTTCGTACCAATACCTTGGCATGGTCCATCCAGGCGAGCGTCTGATAATCACCCGCCTCGGGCACCATGAGTTCGTGCCCGACATAGTTCGAGCCGGCGTCGAACAGCAATTTTTTCTCGCGCGCGAAGATCTCCCGATCGAAATACCAGCTCACCGGCAATTGGCAATTGACGGGCCGCAGATGGGGCAGGCAGACCAGGTTGGACATTCGCGAATCGTGAATCACGTGCGCCCAATGCGCTAAGTGCTTAAAAGCGCGGCATTTTACATGATCCTGGCGATCC
>JBBPIU010000078.1:0-14167 GCA_038040245.1 Pseudomonadota bacterium
CCAGGTTTTTTTCTATTTTCTGGCCGTTCAATACAGGAGGGTTCTTGTCCGCCGTCAGCGCGAGTTCATCCAGTTCAGCGCCCGCCATTGCACCGAGTCGCGTGAAATGCGGCAGCAGGTGCGCGCACAGTTTCGGTTCGAGATGGAGTTCGAGCAGTCCCCGATAGGAGGGATCCGCAAGGAACAGGTTCAAGCCGCGGGAATCAGGCACGCCCTCCGGGGAGCGCGCGTGCTGCGGCAAACCGGCCATCAGTCGATTCTCACACCGGCAGCACTCACGATCTTGCCCCATTTGGCACGATCGGCCTTGAGCACGCTGGTGAATTCCTCGGGCGTACTGGTCCAGAGATCGAACGCCTGCACCCGTATCCGCTGACGCATGTCCGGAGCGCGCAGCGCCTCGATCAGCTTTTCATTGAGTTTCCGCACGACCGGCTTCGGAATCCCGGCCGGTCCGACGATGCCGAACCACAGGTCGCTGCCCGCTTCGTTGTAGCCCGCCACGCCCGCTTCGTCCATGCTGGGAACCTCGGGCACATACGGCGAGCGCCTTGCGCTGGTGACGGCGATGGCGCGAACGCGGCCGGCGCGCATCTGCGGGATGCTGGTAATGAGCACATCGAACATGCAGGTGATGTTGCCTGCGATCAGGTCGATCATGGCAGGGCCTGATCCCTTGTAGGGAATGTGCTCCATGGGCGCCTTGGTGAGAACTTTGAGCAGCTCGCCCGAAAGGTGATTGGATGAACCGTTGCCGGCTGAACCAAAGGTCACCTTGCCTGGATTGGCCTTTGCGTAGTCGATCAGTTCAGCGATCGATTTGACCGGCACATTGGGGTTCACCACGAGCACATTGACGTAGGACACAGCCAAGGTGATGTGCGTGAAGTCCTTGATCGTGTCGTGAGGAAGCTTGTTGCCGTAGACGTGCGGATTGATCGCATGGCTTCCGGTCGTCGCGAGCCCGATCGTGTAACCGTCCGGGGCGGACTTCGCGATCCGGTCGCTGCCAATGGAGGCGCCCGCGCCGCCGACGTTTTCGACCACCACCGGCTGCCCCATCAGCTCCGCTAGCTTGGCCGCGAGCGGACGGGAGAAACCGTCGGTGGAGCCGCCGGGCGGGAAGGGCACGATCCAGCGCAGCGGCTTCGATGGATAGCCCTGTGCGGCGCTGGCCGCGGAAAGAGCAAGTCCAAGAATGAAAATCAGCAGCCTCATATGTGCCTCTTCAGGAATCGTTCGAACGCGTCGTCCGCGCCCAGTACCCAGGTGCCGAATTCGTCGAGCACATCATCGTTGAGTTCCTCCACGCTGAGGCGGATCTTCGCCGGCCCGTGATGCCGGACATTGACCAGTTCGATCATGAAGCCGGGATCGTCGTAGTCGCCACGCAGCGTGGCCTGGCAGGGAAAGGGGCCGGTGAGCGTGAAGCTGGCATGGGTCGGCTGGCCAAGTTCATTCTTGCGCACCAAGTGCTCGTGCTTCACGCCCAGCGCCTTCAGCCGGCCCTGGACCCGCGCCGCCTCCTGTGCCGTGACTTCCAGCTTCACCGGTTCCGGAAAGCGCACCTTGTACTTGAAGGTCACATAATCGGCGCAGGACTTGCCGTTCAAATCGCGCGTGCGCATGTCGGTAAAACCATCGCCGAGAATCATGCCGCTACGGTCACCGAAGAACATCACGCCCTGCTTGCCCTCCGATACTGGATTGGCTTCGTTCAGGACGACGGTGAACTCCGAGAGATAACGGAACGCGGCACGCAGGCGTTCGTCGATGCGCGCGGCGAACTCCGCCTTCCTCAACTGTTCGACGTTGATCGTGGCGGTGCGGCTGGCCACCTTCTGCTTCAGCAGATCCAGCGCCGCGCTGCGCCGCTGGCCGATCTGCGTGGCGCCGGCCTTGGCGTCGCGCTCGCGATCGAACGCCTGCCGCCGCTTTTCTTCGGCCTCGGCCCAGCGGCGGATCTCGTCTTCCTTGCGCTGCCGTTCTGCCGCCTCGGCTTGCAGGCTTTCCTTCTGCAGTCGCTCGAAGCCTTTGGAGAAAACATCCAGGTCGTCGATCAAGGTGGCCGTGGCCGGGTCGGACGGGACAGAGCGCGGGGCAGACGCGGCCTGCGGTGCGGTGCCGGCGAGTGCCATGTAGTTCCGCAAGTCGCTCGCCATCTCGCCGGCGCGCTGGTAGCGCTTGTCGGGGGACTTGGCGAGGGCGCGGTCGAGGATGGCGTTGAAGGCCGCCGGGATCTGCGGGTCGATCTGCGTCACAGCGCCGTGCGGCTCGCCGGCGATGCGGTGCATCACCGCGAACACGGTGTTGTCGCCCGCGCGTTCGAAGGGCGTGCGGCGCACCAGCATTTCGTAGAGCACCACGCCCAGCGAGAAGATGTCCGAGCGCGGGTCCACCGGCTGCCCGGTGACCGCCTCGGGCGACATGTATTTGGGCGAGCCCAGGGCGGAGCCGGTCTGCGTCATGGATGACGAGGCGACGTGCGCAACGCCGAAGTCGGTCAGCTTGGCGCGCCAGTCCGCCGACACCATGATATTCGCGGGTTTGACGTCGCGGTGCGTGATCTTGAAGCGCTGCGCGAGATCGAGGCCGTCGGCGACCTGCGCCACCAGTTCCGCGATGGTGCCAATCGGCAGGCGCGGCGTTTCGCGCAGGATCTGCTGCAGGGACTTGCCCTCGAGCAGTTCCATCGCGATGTAGGCGACGCCGTCCTGCTCGCCGACGTCGTAGATGGTGACGATGTTGGGATGGTTCAGCCGGCCCGCCGAGCGGGCCTCGCGCAGGAACCGTTCGCGGACTTCGCCCATGATCTCGGGCGGCAGGTTCGGCAGCAGCGTCTTGATCGCGACGTCGCGTTCGATCAGGGGATCGACGGCGCGATGCACCGCGCCCATGGCCCCGCGGCCAAGCTCGGCAACGATGAGGTAGCGCCCGAATTGCGTCTGTTCCAATTTACACGGGGCCGGAGTCTAAATCGGATCCCAGGAGAAAACATCCTGCGAGCGGTCCAGGGCGTAGAAATGCGCACGCATTGCGGGCATGGCCTGTTGCGCGATCGTTTCCGGCGTCCAGCCCTCGGAGCGGTGCACCGAGCGCAGCGGGCGGTTCTGCGACATCAGGAATATCTCGTTGGCCCGCACCGCGAAAATCTGCCCGCTCACCTCCTGCGAGGCGTCGCTCGCGAGATAGACCGCAAGCGGCGCGATTTTGGCGGTTTCCATGCGCTTCATCTTCTCCAGGCGCGCCTTCTGGTCCGGCGTTTCGGCGGGAATCGTGCCGATCATGCGGCTCCAGGCGAAGGGCGCGATGCAGTTCGAGGTCACCTTGTGCTTGGCCATGTCCAGCGCCATGGACTTGGACAGCGCGGCGATGCCGAGCTTGGCCGCGGCGTAGTTGGCCTGGCCGAAATTGCCGATCAGGCCCGAGGTCGAGGTCATGTTGATGTAGCGGCCCGAATTCTGGCTCTTGAAATAGGGCGCCGCCGCGCGCGAGACGTAGAAGGTGCCGTTCAGGTGCACGTCGATCACCGCTTTCCACTCCTCGACCGACATGTTGAAGAAGAAGCGGTCGCGCAGGATGCCGGCGTTATTCACCACGACATCAATTTTTTGAAATGTATCAATGGCACATTTAACGATTCGATTTGCCGACTCCCACTCGGCGACGCTGTCGGTATTGGCGACCGCGGTGCCGCCTTTGGCCTTGATTTCCTCGACCACTTTGTGCGCCGGGCCGGCGTCCTTGCCTTCGCCCGCGACCGAGGCGCCGATGTCGTTGACCACGACCTTCGCGCCGTGTGCGGCCATGGCGAGCGCGAAGTCGCGCCCGATGCCGCCGCCCGCCCCGGTCACCACTACTACTTTGCCTTTGAGCATTGAATGGTTTTCATCCAGAAAAGGAAAAAAGAACTACTCTCTAAAACCAGGATCCCTTCGGTCCAGCATTCTCAGCATGGCGGGCCATTCGAGCTCGGTGATTTTGCGGCGCTGCCCGGGCTTGTAGCGGTCGTTGGTGAGCTCGACCGTCCTGCGCTCCGGCAGATTCAGTTCCGTATTGCAGGCCATCGCCATCATCTGCGCCTGGCAGGCGCGCTCGAGCCAATGCATGGTGACGAAGGCCTCGCAGACGGTGCGGCCGGCGGTCAGCAGGCCGTGGTTGCGCAGGATCATCGCCGCGCCGGTGCCCAGGTCGCGTACCAGGCGCTGCTGCTCGTCCAGGTCGACCGCCGGACCTTCATAGTCGTGGTAGCCGATTGCGCCGAAAAACATCGCATTCTGGGTCAGCGGCAGCAGGCCGCACTTGAGGGCGGAAACCGCCATCCCCGCGGGCGAGTGGGTATGGATCACGCAATCCACGTCATGCCGCGCCTTGTGGATCGCGCTGTGGATGACGAAACCCGCAAGGTTGACGCCGTAGCCGGTGCCCGAGTCGAGCACCAGCTTGCCGTCGAAGTCGATCTTTACCAGGCTCGAGGCGGTCACTTCCTCGTAGGTGTAGCCGTAGGGGTTGATGAGGAAATGGCCTGCCTGGCCCGGTACCCGCCCCGAAATATGGTTGTAGACCAGGTCGTTCATGCCGAACAGCGCGACCAGCCGGTAGCAGGCGGCCACGTCCACCCGCATCGCCCATTCTTGCGGGCTGACTTTGCTTTGCAAGGAAATGGCTTTTGCCTGCGAAAGATCGCTCATGAAGGGGCTCCCGGGATGAGGGAATTGTCGCACGCCGGGCTATAATCCGCCGCTCGCAAACTCTCCGGTGAATTTTCCCGTTCAGCTTCCATGAAAGTCCTGGTCAGCGTCAAGCGCGTGATCGATTACAACGTCAAAGTGCGCGTCAAGGCGGACGGTACCGGTGTCGAGACCGCCAACGTCAAGATGTCGATGAATCCCTTCGACGAAATCGCGTTGGAGGAGGCGGTACGGCTGAAGGAGGCCGGCATCGCGACCGAAATCGTCGCCGTGTCCTGCGGCGGACAGGCCTGCCAGGAGACGCTCAGGACGGCGCTGGCGATCGGGGCCGACCGGGCGATCCTGGTGGAGAGCAACGAGGAGCTGCAGCCTCTTGCGGTTGCAAAGATTTTGAAATCAATCTGTCAAAAAGAAGCGCCCCAACTGGTCATATTGGGCAAGCAGGCCATCGACGACGACTCGAACCAGACCGGCCAGATGCTCGCCGCGCTGCTGGGTTGGCCTCAGGCCACATTTGCTTCAAAAATAAAAATAGAAAAAGAAAGGGCCGCAGTCACCCGCGAGGTAGATGGCGGGCTGGAGACCCTCTCGATCAAGCTGCCGGCGGTGGTGACCACCGACCTGCGCCTGAACGAGCCGCGCTACGTGACGTTGCCGAACATCATGAAGGCGAAGAAAAAGTCGCTCGAGATCCTGAAGCCGGATGCGCTTGGCGTGGACGTCGCGCCGCGTCTGCAGACGCTCAAGGTGGCCGAGCCTGCCAAGCGCAAGGCGGGCGTCAAGGTGCCGGATCCGAAGGCGCTGGTCGACAAGCTGCGCAACGAAGCGAAGGTGATCTGATGGCGATCCTCGTCCTCGCGGATCACGACGGCAAAAACGTTCGAAAATCCACCCTCAATACGGTTGCCGCCGCGCAGAAAATCGGCGGCGAGATCCATGTGCTCGTCGCCGGCAACGGTTGCGGCGACGCGGCCAAGGCAGCGGCGGCGGTCGCCGGCGTGGCGAAAGTGCTGCACGCCGACGGTCAACCGTTGGCCGATGAACTGGCCGAGAACATCGCGGCGCTGCTGGTTTCCCTGGCGAAGGGCTACAGCCATATGCTCGCCCCGGCGACCTCGAGCGGCAAGAACGTCATGCCGCGGGCCGCGGCACTGCTCGACTGCCAGCAGATTTCCGAAATCATCGCGGTCGAGTCGCCCGATACGTTCGTGCGGCCGATCTATGCGGGCAATGCGCTTGCCACGGTGAAGTCCAAAGACGCGATCAAGGTCATTACCGTTCGCATGACGGGGTTTGATGCTGTCGCCTCTAGCGGGGGAAATGCCCCTATAGAGAAAATAGATCCTCCGGCTGATAGCGGGCTCTCGAGCTTCGCCGGTCGCGAGGTGCAGAAATCGGAGCGGCCGGAACTCACTTCGGCGCGCGTCGTGGTATCGGGCGGCCGCGGCATGGGCTCGGGCGAGAACTTCAAGATCCTCGAGCCGCTGGCGGACCAGCTGAACGCCGCCATGGGCGCATCGCGCGCCGCGGTGGACGCGGGTTTCGTGCCGAACGACTGGCAGGTCGGGCAGACCGGCAAGATCGTCGCCCCCGAGCTATACGTTGCAGTCGGCATTTCGGGCGCCATCCAGCACCTTGCCGGCATGAAGGACAGCCGCGTCATCGTCGCCATCAACAAGGACGAAGAGGCGCCGATCTTCCAGGTGGCCGACTACGGCATCGTCGGCGACCTGTTCAAGCTGGTCCCGGAATTGGTGGAGGAGCTAAAGAAATGAGCAGCTATGCCGCCCCCCTGAAGGACATGCGGTTCGTTCTCAACGAACTGGCCGGGTTGGCGGACGTGGCGAGGTTGCCAGGGTACGAGGAAGCCACCCTGGAGACGGTAAATGCGATCCTCGAGGAAGGCTCGAAGTTTGCATCGGAAGTTCTTGATCCATTGAATTATTCTGGTGACCAGGAAGGCTCTCGGTGGAAGGACGGTGCGGTCACGACACCGAAGGGCTTCAAGCAAGCCTACAAGCTGTACTGCGCGGCTGGCTGGAGCGCGCTGTCGCTCGATCCGGAATGGGGCGGTCAGGGGTTGCCGAGGCTGGTTTCGACCCCGGTGACCGAAATGATCACCTCGGCAAACATGTCGTTTTCGCTCTGCCCGATGCTCACGCAGGGCGCGATCGAGGCGATGCTCCTGTCGGGCACCGAGCAGCTGAAGAAGACCTTTCTGCCGAAGATGTTCGACGGCAACTGGACCGGGACCATGAATCTCACCGAGCCGCAGGCGGGCTCGGACCTGGCGCTGGTGCGCACCAGAGCGGTGCCTGCGTCCGATCCAACCCTGGGCGGCCACTACCGCATCAGCGGCCAGAAGATCTTCATCACCTTTGGCGAGCACGACATGACCGAGAACATCGTGCACCTGGTACTCGCGCGCACGCCGGATGCGCCGGAGGGTGTGAAGGGGATTTCGCTGTTCATCGTGCCCAAGTTCCTGGTGAAGCCGGATGGCTCGCTCGGCGAACGCAACGCGGCGACCTGCGCTTCGATCGAACACAAGCTCGGCATCCACGCCAGCCCGACCGCGGTGATGGTGTTCGAGAATGCGATCGGCTACCTGGTAGGCGAGGAAAACAAAGGCCTTTCCTACATGTTCATCATGATGAATGCGGCGCGCTTCGCCGTCGGGCTAGAGGGCGTGTCGATCGCCGAGCGCGCGTTTCAGCGGGCGCTTGCCTATGCCAAGGACCGCGTGCAAGGGCGCGACCTGGTCGAGGGCGCGAAGGCCGTGCCGATCATCCGCCACCCGGACGTGCGGCGCATGCTGATGCTGATGAAATCGCAGACCGAAGCCATGCGCGCGCTTGCATACGTTGTTTCTGCCGCGGTTGATTTTTCAAATAGAAGTGAAAAGATAGAAGAACGGAAGCGACACCAAGCGTTCGTCGATCTGATGATCCCGGTGGTGAAGGGCTGGAGCACCGAGACCGGCATCGAGGTGGCTTCGCTCGGCGTGCAGGTGCACGGCGGCATGGGCTTCATCGAAGAAACCGGCGCCGCGCAGCACCTGCGCGATGCGCGCATCACCACTATCTATGAAGGCACCACCGGTATCCAGGCCAACGACCTGGTCGGCCGCAAGATCGCGCGCGAAGGCGGCGCGACGGTCAGGGGATGGATTGCTGTTTTGAGGAAATTTGATGCGGATCTCTCCAGTTCAGGAAATTCAGACATCCAGGCAATACGCAGCCGCCTTTCGGCCGCCGTGCAGGCCGTCTCCGATGGCGTCGAATTCATCCTCGCCACCGCGGGCAAGGATCCGAACGCCGCGTTCGCCGGAGCGGTGCCGTTTCTCAAGCTGATGGGGATCACGGCTGGCGGCTGGCAGATGGCCCGTGCGGCGTTGATTGCCGAAAAAAAATTGTCAAAAAAAGAAGGCGATCAGAGTTTCTACGCGGCCAAGATCTCCACCGCGCGCTTCTACGCCGACCATGTGCTGTCGCAGGCGCCCGGCCTCGCCGCCACCGTCACCAACGGATCGGCCGCGGTGATGGCGCTGACCGAGGACCAGTTCCTGGCTGCCTAGAAGCTAGAACTTGATCTTGCCGGTCAGGATGTCCTTCCACATCGCCCAGTCGCCGGCAAAGCTGTAGAGCGGATGGATAAAGGTGGCAGGGCGGTTGTGCTCGAAGAAGAAATGCCCGACCCAGGCCCAGGCATAGCCTTGCACGACGCCGGCGAGCAGCCACCAGAAATTCAGCGTCGAGAAGGCATGCAGCAGGCAGAGCAGGCCGATGGTGGTGCCGATGAAGTGCAGCCTGCGACAGGTGCGGTTTGAATGTTCACCAAGATAATACGGATAGAACTCGTCGAAAGTTTTCATCGTCACATGTTCGGGTAGTTGGGCCCGCCGCCGCCTTCCGGCGTGATCCACACGATGTTCTGCGTGGGGTCCTTGATGTCGCAGGTTTTGCAATGCACGCAGTTCTGCGCGTTGATCTGCAGTCGCGGACCGGCGGCGTCGCGCACGATTTCGTAGACCCCGGCAGGGCAGTAGCGCTGCTCGGGCGCGTCGTAGAGCTCGAGGTTGACGTTCACCGGCACCGAAGCGTCCTTCAGCGTCAGGTGCACCGGCTGGTCCTCGCCGTGGTTGGTGTTGGAGAACGAGACGCTGGTGAGCCGGTCGAAGGTCAGTACGCCGTCCGGTTTCGGGTACTGGATTGGTTGTACTTCAGATATTTTTTTCAGGGTTTCGTGATCGGCATGATCATGATGAAGAGTCCAGGGCGCCTTGCCACCAAAGACAAGCTGGTCGATTCCAACCATTAGAGTACCGGTGTAGAGGCCCTTGGACATCCAGGGCTTGAAGTTGCGCGCCCGGTAGAGTTCGTCGAACAGCCAGCTTTGCCTGAATGCTTCCGGATAGGCGCTCAGCGCATCGCCCGAGCGGCCGGCGGCCAGCGCCGCGTGCGTGGCCTCGGCGGCGAGCATGCCGGACTTGATCGCGCAATGGCTGCCCTTGATGCGCGGCGCGTTGAGAAAGCCGGCATCGTCGCCGATCAGGCAACCGCCGGGGAAAACCAGCTCGGGCAGGGACTGAAGGCCGCCCGCCGTGATGGCGCGTGCGCCGTAGGCGACCCGTTTCCCGCCCTCCAGGAAACTGCGGATCGCGGGATGGGTCTTGTAGCGCTGGAATTCCTCGTAGGGGTTGAGGTAAGGGTTCGTGTAGCCGAGGCCGACGACGAAGCCCACCGCGGCCAGGTTGTTCTCGAAGTGGTACAGGAAGGAGCCGCCGTAGGTGTCGCTTTGTAGCGGCCAGCCCGCGGTGTGCACCACCAGTCCCAGCTGATGCTGCTCCGGCTTCAGTTCCCACAGTTCCTTCAGCCCGATGCCGTAGACCTGCGGGTCGGAGCCCTTGCGCAGCTCGAACTTTGCCTCGAGCTGCTTGCCCAGATTGCCGCGGCAGCCTTCGGCGAAGAACGTGTACTTGGCGTGCAGCTCGATGCCCGGCTGGAACGCGTCCGTGCGTTCTCCCTTGCGGTTGACGCCCATGTCGCCGGTGGCGACGCCTTTGACCGCGCCGCGCGTTTTCCCTTCGGTGTCATAGAGCACTTCGGCGGCCGCGAAGCCGGGGAAGATTTCCACGCCCAGGGCCTCGGCCTGCTGGCCGAGCCAGCGCGCGACGCTGCCCAGGCTGATGACGTAGTTGCCGTGGTTCTGGAAGCAGGCGGGGAGCAGGAAATTGGGTGTTTTAAAGGATTTTTTTTGATCTAATAAAAATAGAAATCTGTCCTCTGAAACCGCAACATTCAATGGCGCTCCCTTGTCCTTCCAGTCGGGGAACAGTTCCGCCATCGCGCGCGGGTCCATCACGGCGCCCGAGAGGATATGGGCGCCGATTTCGGAGCCTTTTTCGATCAGGCAGACCGAGGTGTCCGGCGAGAGTTGCTTCAGCCGGATCGCCGCCGCAAGCCCGGCCGGGCCGCCGCCGACCACCACGACGTCGTACTGCATCGATTCGCGGGACATGAGGGGATTATAGAATGCGGGCCTATGAGCCAAGGGCGAATCCTGACCAGTGATGAGCGCAGGCTGACCCATATCGAGCGGATCCCGATCCGCTGGGGCGACATGGACGCCATGGGGCACGTCAACAACACGGTCTATTTCCGCTACATGGAGCAGGCGCGCATCAGCTGGTTCGGCGCCCTGGTCCCGGAGCACGAGGCCTGGCAGTCCACCGGCATCGTGATCGTGAACGCGTCCTGCCACTACAAGCGGCCGATCAGCTACCCGGGCACGGTCGAGGTGAGGCTGCATGCAGGCGCGCCCGGCGGCTCCAGCGTCCCCACGTTCTATGAATTGCGCGTTGATGCCGATCCGGTGCCCTACGCGGACGGCGCGGCGGTGGTGGTGTTCATCGACATGAAAAAGCACAAGCCGGTGCGGATTCCCGACGGCATCAGGCAACGGCTGCTCGAAGCAAAAGCATGAAACTGGAGGTTCACCGCAAATGAAAAAAGTCCATCCGAACGCCACCGTCGCGCTGCAGGGGCTGCTGCGCGACAACATGACGATCGCCGCCGGCGGTTTTGGCCTGTGCGGGATTCCCGAAAATCTCATCCAGGCGCTGGTGGACAGCGGCGTCAAGGGGCTGACCATCGTCGGCAACAACGCCGGCGTGGACGACTTCGGCATGGGTCTGCTGCTCAAGACCCGCCAGGTGAAGAAGGTCATCGCTTCTTACGTCGGGGAGAACAAGGAATTCGAGCGCCAGGTGCTGGCGGGCGAGCTCGAATTGCAGTTGACCCCGCAGGGCACCCTCGCAGAGAAGCTGCGCGCGGGCGGCGCGGGTATTCCGGGTTTTTACACGCGCACCGCGGCCGGAACGAAGCTGGCGGAGGGCAAGGAGACCAAGACCTTCGAGGGCAAGGAGTACGTGCTGGAAGAAGGAATCCGCGCCGACCTGTCCATCGTCAAGGCCTGGAAGGGCGACAGATCCGGCAATCTCGTCTATCGCAAGACCGCGCGCAACTTCAATCCGATGATCGCCACCTGCGGCAAGGTCACGGTCGCCGAAGTCGAGCAACTGGTCGAGGTCGGCGAGTTGGACCCCGAGCAGGTTCACACGCCCGGCGTCTACGTCAAGCGCATCCTGCAGGGCGAACGCTACGAGAAACGCATCGAATTCCGTACCGTGAGCGGCGCGGCATCGAAGAAGGATTCGCCGATCCGCGAGCGGATGGCGAAGCGCGCGGCCGAGGAGCTGCGCGACGGCTACTACGTCAACCTCGGCATCGGGATTCCAACGCTGGTCGCCAATTTCATACCCGTGAACGTCAACGTCACGCTGCAGTCGGAAAACGGCCTGCTCGGCATCGGCCCCTTCCCGGCGGACGATCAGGTGGATCCGGACCTGATCAACGCCGGCAAGCAGACCATCACGACGATTCCGGGCAGCAGCTTCTTTTCCAGCGCCGACTCGTTCGCCATGATTCGCGGCGGCCACGTCGACCTTTCCATCTTGGGCGGGCTCGAGGTCGCGCAGAACGGCGATCTCGCGAACTGGATGGTGCCGGGCAAGATGGTGAAAGGTCCCGGCGGCGCCATGGACCTGGTGTCCGGCGTCAAGCGCGTGATCGTGCTGATGGAGCACGCTGCCAAAGACGGCAGCCCGAAAATCCTCAAATCCTGCTCGCTGCCGATTACCGGCAAGGGGGTAGTCAGCATGATCATTACCGACCTATGCGTGTTCGACGTGGCTGCGGACGGCGGCGGACTCACGCTCAGGGAGCTTCACCCCGGCGTCAGTCTCGAGGACGTGCGCGCGAAGACCGGTTGCGATTACAAGGTCGCGCTGCAGCCGTGACGCTCTATTTCTTCGATCGCTCCTCGCGAGCGCGGCTGACCAGATACGCCACGACATCCATCATTTCCTTGACGCCCCCGGCAAGGCGTGCCGAGGTCACGTACCTGCCGTCCACGGCAAAAGCCGGCACCGCCCGTACGTCGTAGAACGTCGTAGTCCGATGCTAACATCGGTCGATGAAAGCGACGCTCCAGGTTTTGCTTCAGCTGCGCAGCGAAAACAGGCTCGCGCGGTTTGCAGTCGGCGGCGCGGTCGCCGCCAGCTTCTATATCGAAGCGGTGGCCACGGAAGACCTGGATATCTTCGCGATTATCGAGCCCTCCGCCTCCGGCCTGCTGGTGCTGACGCCTCTGTACGAGCGTCTCAAGCAACTGGGCGCCACGATACAAGACGAGCATGTGGTGATTCACGGCTGGCCGGTGCAAATTCTGCCGGCCTACACGCCGTTGGTGGAAGAAGCGGTCGCCAAGGCCGCCGATCGGCGCTATGAAGACGTGGCGGTACCCGTGGTTACGGCGGATTATCTGTGCGCGATTGCACTGCAAACCGGCCGCGTCAAGGATTTTCAGCGCGTGTATTCGTTGATCGAGGCGGGATGCGTGGACTCAGCCGCGCTGAGCCGGCTTGTAGAAACCCATGGCTTGCAAGAACGATGGAACGCCTATGCCCGCCGATACGCTTGACCCGGCCTTTCTCGAGCAATACGTCGCCGACGCCAAGGCCGCGTGGCGCAAGCACGCCCAAGCGCTCAGTTGGGAGCAAAAAGTGGCGGCCATCGTTCGCATGCGCGAGCGAGAGGCGGCGTTGAAGGCGGCGCGGGAGAACTCCCTGTTTGCCGAACAATGCCGGCGCCAGTTGCGCAGGCCGCTCTCGGATCGCATCCGGTTCGGTTTTTTCAGGAATCCGAACCCGGTACGCGACCAAAACGTCAACCGGTCGTTCGCTTCCCTGGAACAGTACCAGCGCTTCTGCGAGGAGCGCTACCCGGAACACTACGGCTATCGTCGCGTACCAGGCGCCGGGAGGGATGACGCTTGATCGAGAAGCTGTTTCGGCCGCAGCAGGCGCGACTCGTCGCGGACGCCTTCGAACGGCACGGCGTCGAATACCTTTTTATCGGTAAGGGTGGAGCGATTCTTCTGGGTTACCCCGGAGCGACGCAGGACGTTGACGTATTCCCGAGAAAGTCCGCGGCCAACGGCCGCGGCATCGTCGCCGCGTTGAGGGAACTCGGCTTCGAACTTTCCGCGCGCGACGAGCAGGACATCGTCGAGGGCAAGGACTTCGTGCAGATCGGCAACGGTCCTTTCGACATCGACCTGGTGTTCGCGCCTGATGGCATCGAAAGCTTCGACGCGGCCTTCAGAAACGCCGAGAGAATCGACAACTTTCCGATCATGTCGATCGCCGACATCATCGCCAGCAAGCGTGCCGCGGGACGAAAGAGGGACCTGCTCGAAATCCCGCTGCTCGAGGAATTCCGTAAGGTTTACGAGGCCGCCAAACCGGGCGGCATCCGGGAACCGGGTTAGCCTCCGTCGGGCAGGCAACAAGGTGAGGAAGGGAGGGGCGTGGCCGTACGCCGTCCGCCGCAATTCTCCCCGCGCCGCAGGCCATTGTCGCGCGCATCGGCGGCGGCGTCGGCAGGGCGGGCGAGCTGGAGTGTCGTATCTGATCGGCCGCGCGGCCCTGCGATTTGAGGCGCCGCACAAACGCGTGTAGACTCCGGCTTTCACGCCCTGCTCGGCGTACATGACAAAGTACGTATTTGTTACCGGTGGTGTCGTTTCCAGTCTTGGAAAGGGTATCGCCGCCGCTTCTCTAGCCGCGATCCTCGAATCGCGGGGCATCCGGGTCACCAACATCAAGCTGGATCCCTACATCAACGTGGATCCGGGCACCATGTCGCCGTTCCAGCACGGCGAGGTGTTCGTCACTGAGGACGGCGCCGAAACGGACCTCGACCTCGGCCACTACGAGCGTTTCCAGTCCTCGAAGATGCGCCGCTGGAACAACTTCACCACCGGCCAGGTGTACGAGTCGGTGATCAAGAAGGAACGGCGCGGCGACTACCTCGGCGGCACGGTGCAGGTGATCCCGCACATCACCGACGAGA
>JBBPIU010000079.1:0-14137 GCA_038040245.1 Pseudomonadota bacterium
ACGATGGTGTGGTTGAGCCTGACGCTCATGCCTGTTCGAGTGCGCGCAGGGCGAGGAATTCCCTCCGCGTCCGCGGCCCATAAGTCCTGAAATGCGGCTCCGGCCGCTCCTGGTAGGCGACCTTCTCCTGCGCAACGTAGTCCCGGCTCGTGTACTTCTTCACCTCTGTCGCGCTCAGGCCGTAAACCTTCGCCCCGTTCAGACCGAAGATCTTGGCGCGCAGCGCCGGCGTGATTTCCGGGTAGCCGTGCTTCGCGCGCAACTCGGCCGAGATCTGGAAGGTGCGGAAGGCCTGGATCTGGTCCTGCGGCGAGCCGTACCAGATGGAGTCAGTGCCCCAGAGCACGTTGTCCTCGCCGCAGTACTTGAGCAGCTTGCCGATGGCATGCGCCGCCGCTTCCGGGTCGCGCATCAGGAAGCGCCAGGTGCTGCCGAGTTCGGCGTAAACATTCGCTGCCGGGGGAACACCATTTTTTTGTAAAGACAAAATCAAGGTATCGATGCCGTCCCGATTCGCCGCGGGGTCGTAGGCCTGCTCGCGCACGGTGCTGACGAAGCCCGAGTGGTAGATGAGGAAGCTCACGTCGGGGAAGCGCTTCGCCACGACGCCGATGTCGCTGCACTGGCTGTGCTCGTAGGAGCGCGGGCCGAAGGGCAGGCCCTTGTGCACGCAAATGATCTTGACGCCGAGTTTGCGCGCGTTCTCGATGAAGCGGGTGCCGACGTCATCCGACAGGAAGTAGCCGTTGCCGCCCGGGCCGTACTGGGTGTAGGTCTTCCACGCGCTCACGCCCCACTTCTCCTTCAGCTCGTCCATGCCCTCGAGGTCGCCCGCCTGATTGGGGTTGACGCGCCCGTGAATCAGCAGGCGGCGGGTGCCTTCCAGCCGCGCGACGATGCCGCGCACGGCGTCGGCGGCCTGGATGGTGACGGGCTCAGCGACGCGCGTGGAGGGGACGAAGGAGAGCACCATGACGTCGGTGTCGCTGTCCAGGAAGACGTCCTTGATGAAGACCTCCGGCCCCTTCGGGTTGCCTGCCTTTTGTCCACCTGCAGGCGTATCGATGAAGTGGCCCTGCACGTCGAAGATGAACTCGCCCTTGTCCTGCACCGAGCGCGCGGCGAGCGGCTCGAGCGCGGCCTCGGCCGGCAGCTCGAAGAAGCCGCCGCTCCGTCCAGCCGCGGCGTTGGCGCGATTGAACGCGAGCAGCGTCGAGGCGGCGCCGCAGGCAGACACCAGGAATTGCCTTCGCTTCAGCCCCAGCCGTTTTGAATTCTTATCTGCAAATGCAAATGCAAGTCGGTTCGCTTCCCGGTTGGCGGGCGAGAGGGGCACGGGCACGAACTCGCCGTTGGAGGTCGAGTCGAGCTTGATCGGCAGGCGCCTGCCGTCGGGGTCGATGGGGGAGTTCATGCGCAAAGTATAGGCGCGGGTCATCGGCGAAAGCGCGTGATGCGTTCAGGTGACATGAGTGAGGGAAAGCCGGCAGAACGCATAGAACAACTGGAACCGCTGATCGTCACGGTCCGTCGGCAGAGAGCAATGCTGGATGCGGACCTGGCGCGCTTGTACGGGGTGGGAACGAAGCGCTTCAACGAGGCGTTCAAGCGCAACCGACGGCGTTTCCCGGACGACTTCGCGTTCCAGCTGACTGCCGCCGAGTTTGCCGATTTAAGGTCCCAATTTGCGACCTTAGACCCGCAACCTGCTGATCTCAAAAGAGAAATGGCGAACTGGTCGCAATTTGCGACCAGTTCCGCCAGCCGCCGCGGTAGGGCCTACCGTCCCTGGGCGTTCACGGAGCACGGCGCGCTGATGGCGGCCAACATCCTGCGGAGCGAGCAGGCGGTGCGCATGAGCGTGTACGTGATCCGGGCATTCGTGCGCTTGCGCGAGGTGGTTGCCGCCAATTCCGCCATCCTGAAGCGCCTGGCGGAGATCGACCGGACGCTGTTGCAGCATGACACGGCGCTGCGCGAGATCTACCTCAAGCTGCTGCCGCTGCTGCAACCGCCGCCCGAGCCGCCGAAGCGGCGCATCGGCTTCCAAACTGGCGACGAGTGAGGTAAATTCGCCCGCCTGTTCACACGATTTCACCGGAAAGGAGCGCCCGCCATGACGTAGTTGTCCTTCACAGGAGACACGTCATGTCACGCACTTACCGTCGTCGCGGCGAGCGCCACGAGTATCGCTGGGTGCTGCGCGATTGGAACGCCGGTTCAATCTTTGGACCGCCCGTTCTGCTCGATCGCCATTCGCGCGAAGGCCGGCGCGCGATTGCGCGCTTTCATTCGGACGCCGAAGTCACCATGCGGAGCGGCCCACCGCACTGGTTCTGCAGGATTTTCAAGCGGCGACAGCGCAATAAAGACACCCGGGAGTTGCTTCGCTGGCTTGCCGATCCGGGCTTCGACCCGGTCATGCAATCAAGGCATCGCCATAGCGCGAAATGGGCATGGTGGTGATCGCTACTCCCTGGTTACATAATTTGGTTCACCACGCCGCCATCGGCGCGCAGCGCGGCGCCTGTCGTCGCCGAGGCGCCGGCGCCGCAAAGGTAGACGGCCAGGTTGGCGACCTCCTCGGCCGAGGTGAAGCGGCGAACCAGCGAGGTCGGCCGGTAGTTCTGGAAGAAATCGGCATCGATCTCGGCGACGGTCTTGCCGGCGGCCTTGGCGCGCTCGGCGCGCAGGCGCTCGGTGTTCTCGGTGCGCGTCGGCCCCGGCAGCAGGGCGTTCACGGTGACGCCGGTTCCCGCGAGTTCCATCGCGAGGCCGCGCGAGACCGCGAGCTGCGCCGTCTTGCTCATGCCGTAGTGGATCATCTCGCGCGGCATGTTGAGGCCGGACTCGCTCGAGACAAAGAGGATGCGTCCCCAGCCGCGCTTGGCCATCGCGGGTGCATAGTGGCGCGCGAAGCGCACGCCCGAGAGCACGTTGACCTCGAAGGTCCGCAGCCACTCGGCGTCGGCAATCTCGAAGAACGGCATGCGCCCGTAGATGCCGAGGTTGTTGACGAGGATGTCCACCTCGGGCACGCGCGCGAATACCGTCTGCGCCCCTTCTACGGTGGCGCAGTCAGCGGCAATGCCCTCGGCGGCGGCGCGCGGCAGTTCCTTGCGCAGGCGCGCAAGCGCGCCGTCGACCGACCCCTGCGTGCGGCCGGTGATCACCACGTGCGCGCCCTCGGCCGCAAGGCCGCGGCCGATCGCGTAGCCGATCCCCGCCGTCGAGCCCGTGATCAATGCCCGCCGGCCACCAAGCTCCAGATCCATGCAGTGCTCCCCTTTGCGTCAGGCGCTAGCGGACTCGACGAGTGCGGCTTCCGCCTCGCGCCGCGTGAGCAGCCCGGCAAGCCCTTTGCCGACCCAGAGCCGCTTCATCGCAAGCAGCTGGTCGGCGATCTTCTCCAGGTCGCCGGCCGCCACCGCATCACGAACCGCGCGCATTTCGCGGCGGCGGTCTTCGGGCGAATCGTCCACCATCGAGGCACCGCGATTGTAGACGAGCGACACCAGTGCGCCCTGCACGTCGAGGGGCAGCGCCTCGAACCCGGGAAACGCCTGCGCGGTGCGCACCGTGTAGAGCGGAATCGTCCTCTGAACGAAGACCTCCTCGGCCGGGGCGCGGCGGATGCGGATGTCCTTGAGCTGCGGCGCGCGGTGCTTCGCCCGGACCGCCCGCAGCCCCACCGCGTCCGTCAGCCGCGCGCGCACGCCGGGCTGCAACCGCTCGCCCCAGTCCGACTCGAACTGGTCGACCGTCACGTAGCCGAGGTCGTAGCCGATGCCGATCGTGATGCCAGAGTCGCCGCCGGGCCATTTCCCGGGCTGGTTGAGGCCTTCGAACTCGAGGATGAGGCGGAGGGCCTTGGGCGAGAGCTCGGCCATCAGATTGAGGCCCCGGGGTACTAGCCAAGCCCCGCACGCCGCAGGCGGGTGCGCAGTGCATCCATCTCCTCGATCATATCCGCCACCAGTGCGGCCAGTTCAGGCGCGGCATCGAAAGTGCGTTCGAGTTCGCGCATCCGCCGCGCGCGCGAAAGAGTGGCGGTGGTGAAGCGCCATTCGGTAGCGGCGCTGCTGGTGGCCGCGCTGGTTACCGGTATAAGGCCGTCCTGGACGCGGATGATGAGCCATTCGCGATCGAGGGCGCACACGGCGCAGAACTGCTCCACGGTGAAGCAGGCGTCCTCGGCGATGCTGCCGGTGAGGATCTCGTCGTCGCTCATGATTCTCTCCCCCAATCCTTGCGCGGGTCGAAGTCGAGCTCCCGCGCCATGGTTTCGTAGAGTTCTTTCGCCTTCGGCGTGTCCGCGGGCGGCGTGACCATGAGTAGGTCGATGTAGAGGTCGCCGGGCGGATCGGAGGGCAGGCCCTTGCCGCGCACGCGCAGCTGCTTGCCGCGCATCTTCCCTGACAACGCGCCGGCGGGGATGCGCACGTTGAGCGCGCCGCCGGGCAGGTCCATGGGCACGACCGTGCCCAGCGCCGCCTCCCAGGGGGCGACGGGCAGGGTGAGCAGCAGGTCGCGGCCGTCGGCGCGCAAGCGCGGATGCGGCTTGAAGAGCACTTCGAGCAGCAGGTCGCCCGGCTTGCCGTTTCCAAAGCCGGGTTCGCCCTGGCCGCCGAGGCGGATGACCTGGCCTTCGCGGATTCCTCTCGGGATCTTCACATTCAGCGTGCGCTCTGCCAGCGTGACGCGGCCCTCGTGGTCGAGCTTGGGCGCGCGCAGCGTGATCTGGCGCGTGGCGCCGGAGAAAGCGTCCTCGAGGTCGAGCAGGACGCGGGCGTGGTGGTCGTTGCCCTGCGCGCGTCCGCGTGTTTGTCTTGCGCCGCGCCCCGTACGGCGGAAGATCTCGGAGAAAAATTCGCTGAACTCGGCGCCCTCGGCGCCGGAGCGCTCGCGCTCGGAGAATTCGAAGCCTTGGTCCCAGCCGGGCGGCGGGCGGAAATCCTGGCCGGGCTGGTGGCCCTTGCCGAGCTGGTCGTAGGCGGCGCGCTTCTCGGGGTCGGAGAGGACCTCGTGGGCCTCGTTGACCGCCTTCATGCGCTTCTCGGCGTCCGGCTCCTTGGAGACGTCCGGGTGGTACTTGCGCGCGAGCTTGCGGTAGGCCTTCTTGATTACATCGGCCGGCGCGTCGCGCGCCACGCCCAGCGCCTGATAGTAGTCCTTGAATTCCAAGCGAACCCCGTTGCCTTGCCCGAGGGCAAGAGCATAGCCGGGTTCCGGACCCGGTTTTCAAGTCCTTGAAAGCCGGGGCGGCGTACCACTGCGCAAGCGCTTTATTGCCGGTTGCGGCGGCCCTCGGTGGTGTTCGGATCCCACGGCTGATGCGTGTGCTTTCTGGCGCGCAGTTGGTCCTTGCGCTTCGCCTGCGAGCGCGAAGTCAGCCAATACATCCAGTAAAAAATCCCGGCGAACGCTGCAACCACGAGCCCTGCGTCCAAGATTGCTAATCCGGTAGTCATGCTTTTTCTCCAGATGACGGTGCACGAGCGCAATGGCGCGCTGATGACCCCAGTTTTCACCTGAGGGCGGGCCGAGGGTAGTAAGCAATTGAAACAACATGTATCCGCCGGCGGCTGTCGCCGATGCGCTACGGACGCTGTCGGGTTCCGGCGACAAAAAATAGCCAACTAGTTCATTGTCGGAACGCAGCTTGAATCGTTAGGATTTGTCAGACTGTCAGACACTCCGCGCGCAATACGGGGGTAATGCGAGCGGTGCGATGGAGGGGCCCATGGACACACGCGAGAACGAGTTCTTCCTCCGTACGCCGGTTGCGCTCGGCGTGCTCACGGCGATCGTCTGCGTCGCGGGCTTTGCGATGGTTGCCGCATGGTTCGCGCTGCTGGTGCTGGAAGAACGACGCACCGCCCCGCGGGCCCGCGCCGCTGCTACGTCGTGCGGCGTGTGCGGCGTGGTCGAGCGCATGCGCGAGGTCGAGCCGGCGCCCGGGCAGGCGCTGGAGGGCAGCCGCGCCGAAGGCGCCGTCATCCTGCTCGCCGCGCTGGGCGGCGCTTCAAGGCCCAACGCCCGGTCGGCCAGGATCTATGAAACCTCGGTGATCCACGACGACGGCTCGGTGCGCGTGCTGCGCGACACCAGCGCGCCGCAGTGGAAGACCGGCGACCGGGTGAGGGTGATCAAGGGCCGGGTCGAACCGGCTCCCGGCCCCGTGGCGGCGCGTTAGGCCGCCGTTCGCATCGGACGCTCGGGCCGCCTGGCCATCAGGAAAAACACCGAACCCAGTCCCGCCAGCAGCGCGAGCGTGGTGAAGCCGGCGCGGTAGTTGCCGGTCATGTCGGCCATGATGCCGGCGATCATCGGGCCGCCGATCTGGCCGATGACGATGACCATGAACGAGAGGCCGAGGATCATGCCGATGGCGCTGCGGCCGAAATAGTCGGCGCGGATCACCTGCATGAAGGGCCCGCGCAGTCCCCAGGCGGTGCCGTGCAGGATGGCATAGGCGACGATCATCCCTGGGCCAGTGGCGTACGTGAGGCACAGCAGCCCCGCCATGTGGCCCACCATGCACAGCGCCGAGAGCTTGCGTTTGTCGAAGCGGTCGCCGATCCACGCGCCGATGCCGACGCCGCCGAGCTGCGCGATCGTCTGCAGCACGATGGCGAGCGAGGCGGTCTCGATGCTGTAGCCCAGGCCTTCTTTCATGTGGGTGATGGCGTGGGTGTTGATGCCCATCACGACGAAGAGCGCGAAGCCGTGGCCGAGCGACAGCAGCCAGAACGCGGGCGTGCGCAGCGCCTCGCGCGCGGTGAAGTCGCGAGTGGATTCGTTATTCTCATTTTTCGATTCTGAAATTGAATCCCGGGAAACAAATCCGACCCCATCCATCACTTCACCCATGTCCTCGGGCCGGCGGCGGATGACGAAGGAAAGCGGCAGGCAGACCACGATGATGATGATGCCCGAGGCGAAGGCGGTGGCGCGCCAGCCCCAGGTGGAGAGCGCCCAGGCGACCGCGGGCAAGGCGAGGCCGCCCAGCGCCATGCCGATCTGCATCGAGGAAAGCGCGCGCGCGCGGTGGCGCTCGAACCAGTGGATCAGCGCGACATTGAGCGGAAAGAAGCCGCACAGGCTGCCGCCCAGAGCGGTGACGATAAAGGCGCCATAGAACGCGAGCAACGAGTCGATGAAGCTGAGCAGGATGAAGCCGGCGCCGAAGATGACGACGCCGGTGCGGATCACCCACTGCGGCCCGAAGCGGTCGATGAACCAGCCCAGCAGCGGACCGAGGAGGGCGGCCTCGACCTGGTGCATGGCCGCGGCGCCGGAGAGCTCCGTCTTGGACCAGCCGCGGTCGTCGCGCAGCACCGCGAAGTAGGCGCCGAAGGATTGCAGCAGCAGCGTGGACTGGATGAACTGCATGCCGCAGCCGGCGCCGACCATCCACCAGCCGTAAAAGATGCGTTTCATGGGAGCAGGCGGATTATCGCAGCCGGCGAGTGCCGCGAGCGGCAGGTTCGACAGGCCAGATCGACAGGTAGACTGCAGCCATGCGTATCGCACTGGCGGGTCTCGCCGCGCTGGCCGTGGCGATGGGCATCGGCCGCTTCGCCTTCACGCCCATCCTTCCGATGATGCAGCAGGACGCCGGGCTGTCGGTGGCCGGCGGCGGCTGGCTCGCCTCGGCCAACTACCTGGGCTACCTCGCGGGCGCGCTGTGGGCGGGCGCGACGCGCGCCAATGCGGCGACCGCGATCCGCGCGGGTCTCGCCGCGATCGGCGTCGCGACACTCGCCATGGCGCTGGATGCCGGCTTCGCGGCCTGGGCGGTGCTGCGCGTGATCGCGGGCGTGGCGAGCGCTTGGGTGCTGATCCACACCTCGGCGTGGTGCCTGGAGCGGCTTGCGCCGCGTGGCCTCGAGCGGTCCGCGCCGCCCGCCCGTCCCATCCTTGCCGGCGTGCTGTTCGCGGGCGTCGGCGTCGGGATCATCGCCGCCGGCAGCCTGTGCGTAATCCTGATGGCGGCGCGCGCCGGATCGGCGATCGCGTGGCTGGTGCTCGGCATCGTGTCGCTCGCGACCACGGTCGCCGTGTGGTCGATATTTGATTTTTCGAATGAAAAAGAAAAGACGTTCAACGATCCTCATCGCTGGACCTGGGAGCAGGCGCGCCTCGTGCTCGCCTACGGCGCCTATGGCTTCGGCTACATCATCCCGGCGACCTTCCTGCCGGTGATGGCGCGCGAAGTGGTGAGCGATCCAGCGGTGTTCGGCTGGGCCTGGCCGGTGTTCGGCGCCGCGGCCGCGCTCTCGACGCTGGGCGTCGCGCTGCTCTCGGGGCGCTACGGCAACCGCGCCGCCTGGATCGGCAGCCAGCTAGCGATGGCGCTCGGCGTCGCCGCGCCTGTGTTCTGGCCCGGCATCGGCGGCATCGTGCTCGCGGCGCTGTGCGTCGGCGGCACCTTCGTGGTGATCACCATGGTCGGCCTGCAGGAGGCGCGCACTGTCGCCGGACCGCAAGCGGCGCGCCTGATGGCGGCGATGACCGCGGCCTTCGCCGCCGGGCAGATCGCCGGGCCTTTATCCGTAAGTCTGATGGTGAGCGCCGGCGGCGGTTTCTCCGCGGCGCTGCTGATCGCGAGCGGGGTGTTGGTCGCGGGATCGGGCGCGCTGCTTGTTACTTCTTCCCGATCGCCCCGAAGTCGATCTCGATCTTGCTGACGTCCACGCTCGCCTTGGCTTTCGCCTCGCGGCGTTCGCGCGCGGCGGTGTTGAAGTCGAAATTGCCGGCAATGAAGGCCTCGGCGAGCCGGAAGCTCAGTTCCACCAGCGCCTTGTGTTCCGGTTTGGCTTTGCCGTCGAGCTGGGAATGCACCTGGCTGGACAGCTCGATGAAGATCTGCTTCGCCAGTTCTTCGACCGGATCGTGCGAAGCGGCGGGCGCTCCGGGCTTGGGTGCTGGGGCTGGTGCCGCGCCGTGTTCGCTCATGGGCCTATGATCCTATAGCAGGTTCGGTGCGCGGTCGAGCACAAAACGAGCTATTTCAAAGGAGGGTCTATGGATTTGTCGGGCGGGTTGGATCTCTATCATGTCATCGGCTTGATCGCTGCACTGGTGTTCGGGACCGTCATCGGCCTGGAGCGCCAGTTTCACAAACATCCCGCGGGACTGCATACGACTGCGCTGGTCGCGCTGGGATCGGCGGCGTATGTCATCGTGGGCGTCCTGATCGGCGACGCCTCGGGACCGGCGCGCGTCGCGGGACAGGTCGTGACCGGCGTCGGTTTCCTCTGCGCCGGCGTGATCATGCATCACGGCGTCAAGGTGCGGGGCATCAACACCGCGGCAACCATCTGGTGCGCGTCGGCCGTCGGGGTGCTCGCGGGACTGGGCTTCATCGCGTGGGCCGCGCTGGTTGCGCTCCTCGTGGTGATCGCCAACCTGCTGCTGCATATCTGCGAGCACCTTCTGTTCGGGTCAAAAAAGGATCCCGTCGCGCGTTGACTCGCCGGCGCCGGCGGGGTCTGCGTCGCCCAGCAGCCCGTGCGCGCCCACCCCGAGCAGGCGCACCGGCCGGCGCGCGGCTTCGGTGCGCTCCAGCAGCGCGAGCGCGCGCTCCCGGAAATCGGCCGCGTTCCGCGATGGGTGGTGTGCGGTGTGGCTCCGGGTCACGGTCGTGAAATCGTCGAAGCGCACTTTGATGGTGACGGTCCGCGCCAGGAGGTTCTTTTTCTCCAGGGAATTCACAACCTTGGCCGCGAGCTTTGCCAACTCCGCCCGCATTTCCCGCACGTCCTCCAGGTCCACGCTGTAAGTAGTCTCGGCCGAGATGGATTTCCACGGCCGGTCGGGCTTCACCTCGCGCGGATCGTCGCCGTGCGACAGGCGCTTCAGCCATGCCGCCAGGCTGCCGACCGTTTTTTGCAATGATATTTCATCAAAATCGCGGACATCGACCAGTCGTTGGATTCCCACGGCGCGCAGCTTCTTCGCCGTCACCGGCCCGACGCCCCACAGCGCCTCGACCGGGAGTTGCTGCAGGAAGCTCTCCACGCGCTCTGGCGGGATCACGGTGAGGCCGTCGGGTTTGCGCCAGCCCGAGGCGATCTTGGCGAGAAATTTGTTGGGCGCCACGCCGGCCGAAGCGGTGAGGCCGATTTCCTCGCGGATCCGCGCCTTGAGTTTTTTCGCGATGCTGGTGGCGAGCGGTTCGCCCCACAGGTTCTCGGTGACGTCCAGGTAGGCCTCGTCCAGCGACAGCGGCTCCACCAGCGGGGTGCAGGAGCGCAGGATCGCCATCACTTTCTGCGAGGCGGCGCGGTAGCGCGTGAAATCGGGCCGCACGATGACGAGGTCGGGGCAGAGCCGCAGCGCGCGCGACATCGGCATCGCGGAGCGCACGCCGAACTTGCGCGCTTCATAGCTGGAGGCGGCCACCACGCCGCGCGACTGCGGCGAGCCGCCCACCGCCACCGGCTTGCCGCGCAACGACGGGTCGTCGCGCTGCTCGACGGAGGCGTAAAACGCGTCCATGTCGAGGTGGATGATGCGGCGCGTTGCTTCACTCATGGGCAAGGGTTGTTCAAACCGTTACAGGTGGCACATTTGGTAACAATTGAGCGCGAACGCCTGGCTGCGTCGGGGCTCCAACAGGCATGAAAAACTCAAAGACCATTGCGAAGACGTTGGCGATTGCACTGCTTGCAGGCGCCGGCCTTTCGGGATGCATCGCCGTCCCCGCGTATGGCCCATCCCCGTACGGCGATCCGGTGTACGGCGGGCCGGTATACAGCCCGCCGGCGGTCGTAGTGCAGCCGTTCTTCAGTTTCGGCTTCGGATACGGCGGTCGCGGCCATCATGGCGGGCGCGGACGCTGGTAGGACTGTTTTGCGCGCCGGCATGTTCGCTCTTCAAGCCCGAGTGAGCGGGGCGAGCGGCGGCTGCCCGCCGCCCGGAATTCCCGCCTGCGCCACGTTGAGTACCATCGAGATCAGCACGTAGAAGCCGCAGGTCGCGATCAGGTCGAGGATCTGTTGCTCGCTGAAGAGCGCCCTTGCGCGCGCAAAGGTGGCGTCGCCGACCTGCATCGTTTCGTGAAGTTCGATACACAACTCGTAGACCGCTTCTTCATCGGGCTGCATGGACGCGGGCCGCTTGCCCAGCGCAATCGCATCGGCGATCGGCGCGGGCAGGCCCGCTTCCATGGCGCGCTTGTAGTGCGCCCACCATTCGTACTGCGCGCTCCAGTGCCGGCCGGTGACCAGGATCGCCAGTTCCGTCAGCCGGTCGGAGAGCGAATTGCCGTGCCGGATCTGGTTGCCCAGGTCGAGCGCCTTGTCGGCCATCGCCGGGCTGCGCATGAAGGCGTTGAACGGTCCGCGCAGGTCCGCCCAGGGGCCGACCATCTTGCGCCGGTAGAGGTCCTGCTGCTCCGGGGTCATGGCTTGGTGCGCGAGCAGGGGAAAACGCGCGGCCGCATTGTCGGCCATGGCCATGGCGCGCCTACTTCAGGCGCGAGGTCAGCAGCCGCAGGCGCTCGGCGAGGGAGCCGAGCAGCGAGCCGGCGAACTCAGGACTGGTCTTCACCAGCAGCAGAAACGCGGTGCGGTTGATCGGCAGCAGCGAGCAGTCGGTTTCCGCCACCGCGCTCGCCAGCCGCGGCGTCTGCTCGATCAGCGCGAGTTCCCCGAACACGCCGCCGGGCCCGAGCCGCTCTACCACGCCGCCGCCGCCGATCGAGACCGCGACGCGGCCTTCCAGCACCGCGTACATGCGCACGCCGGTCTGGCCTTCCTGCACGATGGACTTGCCGCGGTCGTAGTACACCGGTGCGTCGCTGGAGAGGCCCTCGGCCAGCTCGGCGAGGCGCTTGGGATCGAACACCGCCGATTCCTTCATTACTGCGTCGCCCCGCAGCGTGGTCTGCTCGGCGAGCTTGGCGATCGTCTCGCGCAGCCGCCCGATCATGATGCTCATCAGCATCAGCGCGAAGTCGGGCTTCTTCTGCAGGCCGCTGCGGAACTGCTTGTCGTCGAGCGCGATGACGTGGCACGGGGTCTTCGCCACCGCGCTCGCGCTGCGCGGCGCATGGGTAATCGAGGCCATTTCGCCGAATATCTGCCCCTTGGTGACGGTGCCGATGACTTTCCTGCGCGCCACCAGGTCGACTTCGCCGTCGAGCAGCAGGTACATCTTGTCGCGCATGAACAGGAAGGGTCGCGCCTTCTGGTTTTCGGCGAAGAAGCTGCTGCCCGGCGCGACCTTCTCGGGCTTGCCGGCGGCCTTGAAGAATTCCAGCGCGACGGTCGGGTTGTAGTTTTTCATGATGAAAGAGAAACAACGGATTCGTCGTAGCGGCCTGAACCCATTTTTCCTTGCTCGAAGATGCCGTGCTCGGCGATCCAGCGCTGCGAATCGTCGAAGGATTCGCGCGTATAGGTTTCGAACACGATGCGCTCGCCGGGGCCCCAGCGCCGCGTATCCATCTGGTCTAGGAAGCGGGCCGGAAATTCCTTGCGGTAGTAATGCGTATAGCGCTCGGGACGCAGGTCGATGTCGCGCTGCGCGCGGCGCAGCGCGCGGAAGTACTTGCGCACGTCCTCCGGGTCGGGTTTGCCCGAGAGCATGGTGGTGATCATGAAGGTGGTGTCGATGATCTTGCGGAAGCCCAGCTGCTCGGCGAAATAGTACGGGCCGCTGAACAGCGCCGCCGCCGGCACCTCGCGGTCAACCAGCTTCTGCATGCGGCCGAACAGCACGCCGTCGGCGAACGACAGCTTGATGTCCTCGGGCTTCAGGTACTGCTCCAGCGCCTGGATGGTCGAGTAGTGGCTGCCCGACTGGTAGCCGACCGAGATCGGCACGCCTTTCAGGTCCTGCGGCGTGCGCACCGGCGACTCGGGCGGCACCAATACCGCCGAGGGCGCGACCGAGTAGCAGTCGGCGTAGAGCTTGCCGTGACCCTGCGAGGCCGCGGCATTCACGGTCCAGTGGCAGGCGCAGCTCACGCCGTCCTCGCGGCCTTTTTCGAAGCTCTGGTAGGCGCCGAACTTGTCCGGCACCGCGTGGGTCTTGCCCGGATCGTCCTTGCCCCAGCTGTCGCGGAACTCGTAGTCCAGCCCCTCGGCCCTGAAGTAGCCCTTTTCCTCGGCGACCCATTCCTGCAGTCGGAAGTGCGGTGCGATCTTGAACATGGCAGTGCCTCCCCGGTGTGAGAGTATAAAGGGTCTGAAAATTCCACTCCAGAAAGACATCCCATGAGCATTTCCATGTACCAGGCGAGCGCGCCGCGCTTCGCCAACACGCTGAAAAACCTGTCGGCGATCCTCGACAAGGCGAAAGTCCACGCCGAGGCGAAGAAGATCGACGAGCAGGTGCTGACCTCGTCACGCCTCTATCCGGACATGTTCGCGCTGGCGCGCCAGGTGCAGATCGCCTGCGACTCGGCCAAGGGCGCGGTGGCGCGCCTGGCCGGCGTGGAGATCCCGAAGCACGAGGACGTCGAAAAGACGTTCGACGAACTCAAGGAGCGCATCGCGAAGACGCTCGCGTTCATCGCCAGCGTGAAGCCGGCGCAGATCGACGGCACGGAAGAGCGGGAAGTGGTGCTCAAGCTGCAGGGTAAGGACGTGCCGTTCAAGGGCCTGCAGTACCTGCTCGGCTTCGCCTGGCCGAATTTTTATTTCCACGCCACCACGGTCTACAACATCCTGCGCCACAACGGCGTCGAGATCGGCAAGCGCGACTTCATCGGCAATCCGTAGCCCTCCGGGGGAACGTCCGTGCGTCTCGTCATCGCCCAGATGAAGCACGAGACCAACACCTTTTCGCCGGTGCCGACGCCGCTCGCGCGCTTCGCGGCGGGGCGGCCGCTGCCGGCCGAGGGGCGCGACGTGTACGAGGCGTTCAAAGGCACCGGCACGGCGATCGGCGCCTTCATCGACCTTGCCGACAAGGCGGGCGCCGAAGCGGTGTTCCCGATCGCCGGCAATGCGGCGCCCAGCGCGCCGGTGGACGACGAGGCCTACGAGGCGATGGCGGGGCGCATCGTGGATGCGGTGGCCAAAGGCTGCGACGCGGTGCTGCTCGACCTGCACGGCGCAATGGTGACGCGGACTTATGACGACGGCGAAGGCGAATTGCTGGCGCGCATCCGCAGGATAGC
>JBBPIU010000080.1:0-14119 GCA_038040245.1 Pseudomonadota bacterium
TCGATTCCAAGGACCTGCGCGCGATGCTGCAGCACGTGGGCGAGAACGCGGCGCAATACACCACCGAATACGGCAACGTCTCGGCCGCTTCCATCGGCGCCATCCAGCGTGGCCTGCTCGCGCTCGAGAGCCAGGGCGCAGCGCAGTTCTTCGGCGAGCCGATGCTGAATATCGCGGACATGATGCAGACCGTGGATGGCAAGGGGGTGGTCAACATCCTCGCCGCCGATCAGCTGATGAATTCGCCCAAGCTCTACGGCACGTTCCTGCTGTGGATGCTGTCGGAGCTGTTCGAGCACCTGCCCGAGGTCGGCGATCCGGAGAAGCCGAAACTCGTGTTCTTCTTCGACGAAGCGCACCTGTTGTTCAACGAGGCGCCCAAGGCGTTGCTCGACAAGATCGAACAGGTGGTGCGCATCATCCGCTCCAAGGGCGTGGGCATCTACTTCGTCACCCAGAACCCGCTCGACATTCCGCAAACGGTGCTGGGGCAGCTCGGCAACCGCGTGCAGCACGCGCTGCGCGCCTTCACGCCGCGCGACCAGAAGGCGGTGAAATCGGCCGTAGAGACCATGCGGCCGAATCCGAAACTCAAGGTCGAGCAAGCCATCACTGAACTCGCCGTGGGCGAAGCGCTGGTGTCCTTCCTGGACGAGCAGGGCCGGCCGAACATCGTCGAGCGCTGTTTCGTGGTTCCGCCCGGCAGCCACCTCGGCCCGATTTCCGATGACGAACGCAGGAAGGTCATCGAGTCTTCGCTAGTCTACGGCCACTATGAGAAGTCCGTGGACCGCGAATCCGCCTACGAGAAATTGAAGAACCGCACTGAAGAAAAACCAAAAGTACAAACAACCCCCAACGTGTTCTCGGACGTGCTGTTCGGCAAGACCGGGCCGCGCGGCGGCAAGCAGTCGGAGGGCCTGCTCGAGGCGATGGCCAAAAGCGCGGCACGCACCGTGGGTTCGCAGGTGGGGCGCGAAATCATCCGCGGCGTGCTCGGCTCGATCCTCGGCAGGCGGCGTTGAGCGGCAGTTACCGGTTCTGGGGCATCGCGTTTGCCCTCGCCGGCACGGTGTCTTTTGCGTTCCGCCCGGTGCTGATCAAGCTCGGGTACAACGCGCACCCGGTCAGCGCCACCACGCTGCTTTTCCTGCGCATGACGCTGTCGCTGCCGTTTTTCCTCGCGATGGCCTGGTGGGTGCGCGATGGTGGGCCTATCTCGCGGCGCGACTGGCTGGGCATCATCGGCCTGGGGTTCCTCGGCTACTACTTCGCCAGCCTGCTCGATTTTCTCGGCCTGCAGTACGTCTCGGCGGGCGTGGGGCGGCTCATCATGTTCCTGTACCCGACGCTGGTGATTGTTCTTTCTGCTTTCTTTCTCTCAAAATCACCTACACGGCGCGAACTCGCCGCGCTTGCCATCACCTACGCCGGCATTGCGCTGGTCCTCTCCAACCAGATCAGCGCGGCGCCCGAGAACCGCCTGTTCGTGTTCGGCGCGCTGCTGATCTTCGCCTCCGCCATGTGCTACGCGGTGTATCTCGTCACCGGCAGCCAGTTGGTGAAGCGCGTCGGCAGCGCGCGCTTCACCGCCTACACCATGATCGTCTCCACCGCGCCCGCCGTGGTGCAGTTCCTGCTGCTCGAACCGCTCTCGGCGCTCGAACTTCCCGCGCAACTGTGGTGGTACGTGATACTGCTCGCCACAGTATGCACGGTGCTGCCGGTATTCCTGGTCGCCGAGGCGCTCAAGCGCATCGGCGCCAATCATTTCGCGCTCATCGGGGCGCTCGGCCCGGTGACCACCGTGCTCGCTGATTTCGTGCTGATGCAGGGCACGCTCAGCGCGATCCAGATCGTCGGCGGAGCCCTGGTGATATCCGGAGTATTGCTGGTTTCAGTCAAAAGGAGTTGATCATGGATTTGGGCATTCGCGGCAAAACCGCGCTGGTATGCGCGGCATCGAAGGGCCTGGGCAAGGGCTGTGCGCTGTCGCTCGGGAAAGAAGGGGTAAACCTGGTCATCACCGCGCGCGGCAAAGAGGCGCTGGAGGCGACGGCGGAGGAAATTCGCAAAAGCACCGGCGCGAAGGTGATCGCCGTTGCCGGCGACATCACCACGACGCAAGGCCGCGCCGCGGCGCTCGCCGCCTGCCCGAGCCCCGACATCCTCGTCAACAACGCCGGCGGCCCGCCGCCCGGCGATTTCAGGAACTGGTCGCGCGAGGACTGGATCAAGGCGCTGGATGCCAACATGCTGACGCCGATCGAGCTGATCAAGGCGACGGTGGACGGGATGATCGCGCGCAAATTCGGCCGCATCGTCAACATCACCTCGGGCGCGGTGAAAATGCCGATCCCGGAACTGGGCCTGTCGAACGGCGCGCGCACCGGCCTCACCGGCTTCGTCGCCGGCATCGCGCGCCAAACGGTGCAACACAACGTCACCATCAATGGCCTGCTGCCGGGACCGTTCGATACCGACCGTCTGCGCGGCAACTTCATCTTCAACGCGAAGAAGCTGGGCAAGACGGTGGAGGAACTGGCGAAGGCGCGCGCCGATGCCAATCCGGCAAAGCGTTTCGGCACCATCGAGGAGTTCGGCGACGCCTGCGCGTTCCTGTGCAGCGCCAGCGCCGGCTTCATCACCGGCCAGAACCTGCTGATGGACGGCGGCGCTTTCCCCGGCACCTTCTAGACGCGGCGCAGCAAGCGGGGCGGGCACCGCATGGTGCGCCGCATGATTGACAATATGCGCATGCGCTCATATAAATCCAGTGCATGGATGAACTCGACCCGGTATTCGACGCCGTAGCGGCGTACTTCTCGGTGCTGTCGGAGCCGACCCGCCTCAAGATCATGCATGCGGTATGCATGGGCGAAAAGACCGTATCCCAGATCGTCGCGGAGACCGGCGCCACGCAGACCAACGTGTCGCGCCACCTCGGCCTCATGCACCGCCAAGGCGTGCTGGCCCGGCGCCGCAACGGCAATCAGATCCATTACAGCGTCGCCGATCCGACGATGATCGAGCTGTGCCGCACCGTGTGCATCCGGATCGCGAGCACCATCGACGAGCGGCGGCCCCTGAAGAAACAGCTGCTTAAATTCCTTCCGCCGGCCAGGAAGCGCGCGGCATGATCGTTCGCGGAAGGATCCTGCCCGGGGCCGAAGCGCCGCGCAGGATCTTTCTGCGCAACGCGCTTGCAGTGGCGGGCGGCGCCGCCGTAGCGGGCACGGCGCGAGCCGCCGGCGATCCCGCGATCCTGAAGCTGCCGGCACATTCGACCGGGCTCGGCCAGCCGGTGGCCGCGCGCGGCTACGGCATGCCGTCGGTGCACGAGAAAAACCTGCACCGGCGCGAAAGTCCCGGGCTCACGCGCGTGTCGCAGGCTTCCGTTTCCTTCACCCCGCTGCAAGGTCTCTTCGGCATCATCACGCCCAGCGGCCTTCACTTCGAGCGCCACCACCAGGGCTGGTGGGACATCGATCCGGCGCAGCATCGCTTCATGGTGATGGGCATGGTGCGCCAGCCGAAGGTCTACACGATGGACGACCTGATGCGGCTGCCCGCCGTGTCGCGCATCCATTTCATCGAATGCGGCGCCAACACCGGCATGGAGTGGAGCAATGTCGCGGTGCCCACGGTTCAATACACGCACGGCATGCTGTCCTGCTGCGAGTACACCGGGGTCCGGCTCGCGACGCTGCTCGATGACTGCGGCGCCGATACGAAGAAGGGCCGTTTCGTTCTCGCGGAAGGCGCGGACGGATCCGGGCTCACCCGCACCATCGCGATGGAGCGCGCGCTCGACGACGTGATCGTCGCCTGGGCGATGAACGGTGAGATGCTGCGGCCCGAGAACGGTTACCCGTTGCGACTCGTGGTTCCGGGCATTCAGGGGGTGTCCTGGGTGAAATGGCTGCGCCGCATCGAGGTCGGCGATCAGCCCTGGTACACGCGCGAGGAAACGCTGCACTACGTCGACCTGATGCCCGACGGCAGGCACCGGCAATTCACCTCGATCCAGGAATGCAAGTCCGTGATCACCAGCCCCTCGGGCGGCCAGACGCTGCTCGACAGGGGTCATTACAACGTCAGCGGACTGGCCTGGTCCGGCCGCGGCCGGGTCCGGCGCGTCGATGTATCGTTCGATGGCGGGCGTAACTGGCGCACTGCGCGGCTCGAGCCGCCGGTGCTCTCCAAGGCGCTCACCCGCTTCAACATCGGCTGGATCTGGGACGGCAGACCCGCGATGCTGCAGAGCCGCGCGATCGACGAAACCGGCTATGTGCAGCCGACGATCGCGCAGCTACGCGCGGTGCGCGGCACGCGATCCATCTATCACAACAACGCCATCCAGTCGTGGCAGGTGGCGGCGAACGGCGAGGTCGGCAATGTCCAGGTGGACTAGCTTCGCGCTCGCTTTTCTGCTCTGTTCCGAAGTCTGCGCACAAAACAGGTTTCAGGGAATTGGACGCCCCGCGACCGCGGCGGAGATTGCGGCCTGGGACATCGACGTGCGCCCCGATTTCAAGGGCCTGCCCGCGGGCTCCGGCGGCGTGAAGAAGGGCGAGGAAGTGTGGGAGGCGAAATGCGCCTCCTGCCACGGTAGCTTCGGTGAGTCCAATGCGATGTTTCCGCCGATCGCGGGCGGAACCACGCAGAAGGACATCGAGCGGGGACGTGTCGAGGCGCTCGCGCGCCCCGGAGAGCAGCGCACCACGCTGATGAAGCTGTCGCAGATCTCGGCGCTGTGGGATTACACCAACCGCGCGATGCCGTGGAACGCCCCCAAGACGCTGAGTGCCGATGAGGTCTACGCGCTCACCGCATACATCATCAACCTGGGCCGCATCGTGCCGGACGATTTCGTGCTGACCGAACGCAACATCGGCGAGGTGCAGAAGCGGTTGCCCAACCGCGACGGCATGACGCGCGCGCCTGGCCTTTGGGAGGCAAAGGGCAAGGGCGATGTCCGCAACGACGCGTGCATGAAGGACTGCCCGGTCAAGGGGCAGATTGTTTCCCGATTGCCAGACCACGCGCGCGACGCGCACGGCAATCTCGCCGACCAGAACCGCGTCGTCGGCCCGGTGCGCGGGACCGGCGCGGCCGTGGCTGCGGCTGCCCCAACCGACCCGGTGCGACCGCTGGCGGAGAAGTCCGGTTGTCTCGCCTGCCATGGCGCGAAGCAGCGGCTGGTCGGACCATCGCTCGCGGAAATCGCCGCGCGCTACCGGACCGACAGCGGCGCCGAAACGCGACTGGCCGAAAAAGTGAAGGCCGGCAGTCAGGGCGGCTGGGGCAGCGTCCCCATGCCTGCGCATCCGAAGCTGCCGGAGAGCGATATCCGAACCCTAATCCGCTGGATTCTCACGAGTGAATAAAGGAGGGACCATGAATCAATCACGCAGAAACGCTCTTCGCGCCGGTGGCGGCGCCAGCGTCCTGGCACTGCTGTTCGCCGCCGGCATCTTGCGGCCGGGGGAGACGCTGGCCGCGGACTGGAACGAGGCCGCGTTTTCGGTGAAGACGCTGCCCGAGGTCTTGCGCGCGCTCGGCGCGCAGAGCCCGGCGTCTTCGGACGCGATCCAGATCAAGGCACCGGAAATCGCAGAAAATGGCGCCGTGGTGCCGATCGGGGTAGAAAGCCGGCTGCCGGGCACGCAGTCGATCACGCTGCTGATCGAGAAGAACCCGCAGCCGCTCACCGCGAGCTTCGACATACCCGCCGGCACCGAGCCGAATGTGTCGACCCGCGTGAAGATGGGGCAGAGCTCGGATGTCTACGCGCTGGTAAAGGCGGACGGCAAGTTCTACATGGCGAAGAAGGAAATCAAGATCACGCTCGGCGGCTGCGGCGGCTGAGGCAACCAGGAGAATGACATGGCAGATCCGATGAGAATCCGCGTTGCCGCCCGCGACGGGATGGTCAATGTGAGAGTCCTGATGAGCCACGAAATGGAGACCGGGCAGCGCAAGGACGGTGCTGGCAATCTTGTGCCCGCGCACTACATTCGCAACGTCACCGCGACGCATCAGGGCAAGACCGTGCTGTCGGCCCAGTGGGGACCGGCGGTCGCGAAGAATCCGTTCCTCGAATTCAGCTTCAAAGGCGGCCAGAAAGGCGACAAGGTCGTCGTCACCTGGGAAGACAACAAGGGGGAGAAGCGCAGCGATGAAGCCACCATCAATTAGCACGCTGCTCGCCGCCTCGGGCGCCGCGGCGGCCCTGTTTGCGGCTGCGCAGGTTCACCCCCAATCGGCGGTCGACGAAATCGCCAAGTACCGCCAACAGCTCCAGGACGGCAACCCTGCGGAATTGTGGGAAGCGCGCGGTGAAGGCCTCTGGAAGCAGAAGCGCGGGCCGAAGAATGCCTCCCTGGAGCAGTGCAATCTCGGCAAGGGCCCCGGCGTGGTGAAAGGTGCCTACGCGGAGCTGCCGCGCCATTTCGCCGACGCCGACCGGGTGATGGACCTCGAGACGCGGCTGGTGCATTGCATGGTGACCATCCAGGGCATGAAACCCGAAGACGCGACCAAGCGCACCTTCGGCTCCGGCAGCAATCGCTCCGACATCGAAGCGCTCACGGCCTGGATTACCTCCGAATCGAAGGGCGTTGTTATGAACGTTGCCCTGCGCCACGCGAAGGAAAAGGAAGCCTACAAGCTCGGCGAGAAGATCTTTTACTTCCGGGGCGGGCCACACGACTTCGCCTGCGCCACCTGCCACGGCGAGAGCGGCAAGCGCATCCGCCTGCAGGACCTGCCCAACCTGACCGAAAAGGCCGGCGCGCAGCTGGGCTACACCACATGGCCGGCGTATCGCGTGTCGCAGGGCGAGCTGCGCACCTTCCAGTGGCGCCTCTACGACTGCTTCCGCCAGCAGCGCTTTCCGGAACTGATCTTCGGCTCGGAGGCATCGATCGCGCTGACGGCGTTCCTCGCGCGTAACGCCAACGGCGCCGCCTTCAATGCGCCGGCCATCAAACGCTAGGGGCGCAGATGAAGAGCGAAACGTATTTCATTGCCGGACTCGCCGCCCTCGCCAGTATTGCGGCCGGTTGCGCCAGCATGAGCGATCAGGAGGCCGCGGAGAAGGCGCTGCAGATCATGAAGGCGTCGTTCAAGGAGCGCGGCCAAGCCAAGCTCGACCGCCTGGACCAGGATGAAGCGCAGAAGCTCTGCAGCAACCCGCCCTCGGTGACCCTGCCGAAGGATGTCGCCGAGCGCATCGAGAAGGCGAACCTCGCTTCGATCAAGTATCCGGCCGATGGCAAACTGATGGGCGACTGGAAGCTGGGCGAGCGCATCGCACAGACGGGCGTCGGCAAGCAGTTCTCCGACGACCCGAAGCAGCCCTCGGGCGCCAACTGCTACGCCTGCCACCAGATCAGCAAGGCGGAGATTTCGTTCGGCACCATCGGGCCGAGCCTGTACAACTACGGCAAGCTGCGCGGCGCGAGCGAGCCGATCCAGCGCTACACCTACGGCAGGATCTACAACTCGCAGGCCTTCACCGCTTGCTCGAACATGCCGCGCTTCGGGCACAACGGCATCCTCACCGAGCAGCAGATGAAGGACGTGACCGCGCTGCTCCTGGATCCCGCCTCGCCGGTGAATCGGTGAACCACAGGCACAAGCACGGGCCGTGAAGCGTCGCGAGTTCCTGCAGGCGCTCGCGGCGGCCGCGGCCTGCGGCGCGCCGCTCGGTGCGGCGCGCGCCCAGGCCATTCAGGCGCTCTACGATCAGCCGCGCTTCGGCAACGTGAGTTTCCTGCACTTCACGGACTGCCACGCGCAGCTGCTGCCGACGTACTTCCGCGAGCCCAGTGCCAACATTGGCGTCGGCGAGGCGACGGGTCGGGCGCCGCACCTCGTGGGCGAGCACCTGCTGCTGCGGGCGGGCATTCCCGCGAACAGCCCCGAGGCGCACGCCTTCACGTATCTCGATTTCGAGGCCGCGGCGCGCCGCTACGGCAAGCTGGGCGGCTTCGCGCACCTCGCCACGCTGGTACAGCGAATTCGGGCTTCGCGGCCTGGCGCATTGCTTCTGGATGGCGGCGACACCTGGCAGGGCTCGGCGACTTCGCTCTGGACGCGCGGCCAGGACATGATCGAGGCGCAGAAGCAGTTGGGCGTGGACATCATGACCGCGCACTGGGACTTCACCTACGGGGGCAAGCGCGTCCAGGAAGTGGTGGCAAAGGATTTTGCCGGCCGCACCGAGTTCCTGGCGCAGAACGTGAAGACGGCGGATTTCGGCGACCCGGTGTTCAAGCCTTACGTCATCCGCGAGATGAGCGGCGTGCCGGTCGCGGTGATCGGCCAGGCCTTTCCCTACACCCCGATCGCCAACCCCAGGCATTTCGTGGCGGAGTGGACCTTCGGCATCCAGGAAGCCGAAATGCAGAAGATCGTCCAGGAGGTCCGCGCCAAGGGCGCGCGCGCCGTGGTGCTGCTGTCGCACAACGGCATGGACGTGGATGTGAAGCTCGCGGGACGCGTGCGCGGCATCGACGCCATCCTCGGCGGCCACACCCACGACGGCGTGCCGGTCCCCGTGATCGTCGCCAATGGCGGCGGCAGGACGGTCGTGACGAACGCCGGCTCCAACGGCAAGTTCCTTGCCGTCCTCGACCTGGAAGTGAAGGGCGGAGGCGTCGCGGACTTCCGCTACCGGCTGCTGCCGGTGTTCTCCAATCTCCTGCCGCCCGACCCGGAGATGAGCACGCTCATCGAGCGCGTGCGCGCGCCGTACAGGGCGAAACTGGAGGAGCCGCTCGCGGTCACCGAGGGTCTGCTCTACCGGCGGGGCAACTTCAACGGCAGCTTCGACCAGTTGATCCTGGACGCGCTGATGGCGGTGAAGGGCGCGGAAATCGGCCTCTCGCCGGGCTTCCGCTGGGGCACGACCCTCCTGCCCGGCCAGCCGATCCTGCGCGAGCACCTGATGGACCAGACCGCGATCACTTATCCGTACGTAACGCTGAACGAGATCACCGGCGCGGACATCAAGGCAATTCTGGAAGACGTCTGCGACAACCTGTTCAATCCGGATCCATATCTGCAGCAGGGCGGCGACATGGTGCGGGTCGGAGGCATGACCTATGCGTGCGATCCGCATGCCTCGATCGGCAAACGCATCTCCGACATGCGCCTTCGCGGCGCGCCTGTAGAGGCGGACAAGCGCTATAAAATCGCCAGCTGGGCGCCGGTCGCAGAGGGGGCAAGCGGCGAGCCGGTCTGGGACGTAGTGGAGCGCTACCTCAAGGACGTGAAGGTCGTCACGCCGCGCAAGCCCAATGTACCGAGGATTGTCGGTGTTGCCGGCAACCCCGGGATCGCGTAATCGCTCACAATGGAAGAGGCCAAGACGATGACAGCCATTCGGATTCTCGCAGCAGGCCTGGTGGTGCTTTTCAGCGCAGTGGCCACGGCGGCGGATCCGCATCCGGTGGTCACGTACTCAAAGAAGGCGAAATTCGACGACGTGCGCGACGACCTGCTGCGCGCGATCGAAGCTCGTGGCCTTGTGGTCGACCTCAATTCGTACGTGAATCGCATGCTCGAGCGCACCGGCAAGGATGTCGGTTCGGCGCGCCGGCTCTATGTGGATGCGCAAGCGTTCGTCTTCTGCAGCGCGGCGCTGTCGCGCAAGTCGATGGAGGCCGATCCGGCGAACTTGGCGATGTGCCCCTACAGCGTCTCTGTGCATGCGACGACAGCGGAGCCCGACAGGGTCCACGTCTCCTATCGGCGCACGTGGCGCCCGGACGGCTCGGCCGCATCCAAGGCCGCGCTCAAGGAGGTGGAAGCACTGCTGGACGGCATCGCGCGCGAAGCGCTCGGCCTGAAAAAGTAGCGGATAATCCACGCTCAAGGAGAATCATGATGAGAGTCACGATATCGATCGCTGCTGTAGCGCTGCTGATGCTGGCCGGCTGCGTCGGAACCGGGGGATCGTCGTCGGGACCGGTCGGCCCCGACAAGGTCGTCTACCACCTCAATTCCGGGCTGGAGCAGGCCACCAACGGCCTGCGCAACATCCGCAACCACCTCGAGGTTAACCCGAAGGCGCAGATCGTCGTCGTGGCGCACGCGCAGGGCGTCGACTACCTGATGAAAGGCAAGAAGGACGCCAACGGCAATCCCTACGAAACCATCGTGCAGGACCTGAAGAGCCAAGGCGTCAGGTTTGACGTCTGCCAGATCACGCTGCGCAACCGCAAACTCACACAGGACCAGTTCATCGAGGAATCGACCTGGGTGCCCTCGGGGGTGGCAGAGATCGCGCGCCTGCAGCAGCGCGAGGGCTACGCCTACCTGCGGCCCTAGGCTGCGCTGAGCTTGCGCTCGCCGGGCGCTTCGCGCTCCTCGGCGATCATGCGTGCCAGCGTGCGGCGGAAATGCACCAGCGGCGCGTCGGCCACGATGGCGTTCATCACGAACGCAGGGTCGGCATCGAGGACCTTCTGCTGGTTCTCGATGATCGCCTTGTCTTCCATGAACCCCTCCACAAGGCTGCCGTAGAGCGACAACGCGACCGTCGGATCGTGCAAATCGTAGTCGTGCAGGTAGTTCCAGAAGAAATGCGTGCTGCGCTGCGTCTCCGGCGTGAAGAACTGGCAGTTGCGGTACTGCTTGGCGCCCGTCAGCTTGCCTTTCTCGGCGCCTGAACCGGCCGGCGCGAACATGGATTCGAGCAGGAAGATGCCCGGCACGTGCATCAGACCGATGTTGCGGCGGTCGATGGGATCGTTGTTGCGCACCACCTTCTTGTGGAACGGCGGCGGGTTGGCGTTCATGTGCCAGCGCTCGACGCGAAAGCCGGTCTCGAGGCGCTCGATGGCCACCGGCTTGGTCTTGAAGGCGTATTCCTCCGAGCCGCCGAGCGTCTTGGCGTGGACGAACGCGAGGTGCGCGAAGTCGCTAAGATTGTCCACGATCAGCAGGTAGTTCGCGTCGTAGTGCAGGTAGCCCGGCAGGCCGCGCCACGCCGGGTCGTGCAGATAGGCAATGTCAATGATGCGCGCGGGATCGGCCTTCGTCGGATCGCCCATCCAGATCCAGACCAGATGGTCCCGTTCCACGACGGGGTAGCTGCGCACGCCGAGCTTGGCCGGAATGTTGTCCTGCCCGGGGATCTGCACGCACTTGCCCGTCATATCGAATTTCAGGCCGTGGTACATGCAACGCAGGCTGTCGCCTTCGAGGCGGCCCTCCGAGAGCTTCGCGCCACGGTGGCAGCAGCGGTTGTCCAGCGCCACCGCCTTGCCGCTGTCGCCCTTGTACATGACGACGGGCTTGTCGAGGAGGGTGCGCGCCAGCAGCTTGCCGTCGATCAGCTCGTGGTCCCACGCCGCGACATACCAGCAGTTCATCAGGAAGGCTTCGGTCTGCGAAGCCTGGTGAAAACTCTCTTTTTGCAAGGCCATCTCTGCCTCCTTGTTCAGGCCACGGGCGCAAGCGTTCGCAGCAACTCTTCCTGCACCACCCTGGCCTTGCCGCGGCGCGGCGCCGGCGCCTCGTAGCCGCCCTCGGAGTTCATCGCCCACGAATGGCCCGCGTCATCCAGGTAGGCCTGCAGGCCTTCGCCGATGACGCGCTGCTTGAGCGCGGGATCGAGCACCGGGAAGGCAAGCTCGATGCGCCGGAAGAAATTGCGGTCCATCCAGTCGGCGCTGGAAAGGTAGACGTCCTGGGCGCCGTCATTGTGGAAATAGAACAGGCGCGTGTGTTCGAGGAAGCGCCCGACCACGGAACGCACGCGGATGTTCTCCGAGAGGCCGGCGACGCCCGGGCGTAGCGCGCAGACGCCGCGAATTACAAGGTCGATCTGCACCCCGGCCTGCGAGGCGGCATACAACTCCTCGATCAGCTCGGGCTCGAGCAGCGCGTTCATTTTCGCCATGATGCGCGCCGTCTTGCCTTCCTTGGCGAGGCGAACCTCGTTCCTCACCGCGGTGACCACGCGTTTGTGCAGCGTGAAGGGCGACAGCCACAGGTGCTTCATGCGGCTCGAGCGCCCCAGGCCCGTCAGCTGCTTGAACACTTCGTTTACGTCCGAGCAGATTTCTTCGCTCGAGGTCAGCAGCCCGAAATCGGTGTACTGGCGCGCGGTGCGCGGATGGTAGTTGCCGGTGGCCAGGTGCGCGTAGCGCCGCAGGATGCTGCCCTGCGGGCCGTCCTCGCGCCGCACCACCAGCGCCATCTTGGCGTGGGTCTTGTGGCCGACCACGCCGTAGATCACGTGCGCGCCCACCTCCTCGAGGCGCGACGCCCAGGTGATGTTGACTTCCTCCTCGAAGCGTGCCATCAGCTCCACCACCACCGTGACTTCCTTGCCGCGCTTGGCCGCCTCGATCAAGATCTCCATCAGCTCGGAGTCGGTCCCGGTGCGGTACACGGTCTGCTTGATCGCGATCACGCGCGGATCGGTGACCGAGGTGCGGATGAAATCGATCACCGGCGTGAACGACTCGTAGGGATGGTGCAGCAGCACATCCTGCTTCTTGAGCACCGCATAGATGTCCTTCTGGCCCACCAGTGCCGGCGGCTGCGCGGGCTGGAACACCGGGTACTTGAGCTCGGGACGGTCGACACGATCGGTCACCTCGCGCAGCCGGTACAGGTTCACCGGGCCGTCGACGCGGTACAGGTCCGCCTCGGACAAACCGAACTGCTGCAGCAGGAAATCCACGGTCTGCTGCGAGCAATTGTCGGCGACCTCCAGCCGCACCCCGTCGCCGAAGTGGCGCTGCAGCAGTTCGCCCTGGATCGCGATGCGCATGTTCTTGATCTCCTCCTCGTCCACGAAGAGGTTCGAATTGCGCGTCACGCGGAACTGGTGGCAGCCCCGCACCTCCATGCCGGAGAACAACTCTTCCACGTGGGCGTGCAGGATCGAGGACAGGAACACGAACGCGTACTCGGCGCCCGCGACGTCGGCCGGCAGGCGGATCACCCGCGGCAGCGCGCGCGGCGCCTGCACGATGGCGGCGCGCGATTTGCGCCCGAAAGAATCGCGGCCCTCCAGCTCGATGGCGAGGTTCAGGCTCTTGTTCAGCACGCGCGGGAACGGGTGCGCCGGGTCGAGCCCGATCGGAGTCAGTACCGGCAGCAGCTCGCGCATGAAGTAGTCGCGGATCCAGGCGCGCTGCGGCTCGGTCCAGTCCTCGCGGCGCGGAAAAATCACGCCCTGCTTCGCCAGGGCGGGCAGCAGCACGCTGTTCAGCAGCCGGTACTGCTCGCCGACCAGGGCGCGGGCCTGCGCCGAAACCAGCTCGTAGACTTCCGCCGGGCTGCGGCCATCGGGGCCGGTTCCCTTGATGCCGATCTTGATCTGCTCCTTCAGCCCCGCGACCCGGATCTCGAAAAACTCGTCCAGGTTGGAGGAAACGATGGTGACGAAGCGCAGCCGCTCCAGCAACGGCACGGCGTCGTCCGCCGCCTGCGCCAGCACGCGCCGGTTGAACTCCAGCAAACCGAGCTCGCGGTTTAGGAAATGCGACGGCTGAAGATTCTTTTTTACCATTGGGATACACGGCAGGCTGGCCGAGCCATGGCAGGCTACACGACAAATGTTGCAGCATTGTGAAAGCACTGGAAACCCCGGTTTGCCGGGTTATCCACAGGGTGTAAGCTTTCTCCGGCCATGCCCCGTCCTGACGTGCTCGCCGCGATCGACCTCGGTTCGAACAGCTTCCATCTCCAGGTAGGGAGGGTCGTTGACCGGCAGATCTATCCGCTCGATTCGTTGCGCGAGGTCGTGCGCCTGGGCGCCGGCCTGACCGCCGAGAAGCGCATCGACCGCGCCACGCAGGCGCGTGCGCTGGAAGCGCTGGCGCGCATCGGCGAGCGCCTGCGCGGCCTGCCGCGCGGCGCGGTACGCGCGGTGGGAACCAATACGCTGCGGGTGGCCAAGAATGCGCCGCAGTTCCTGCGCGAGGCGCGCGCCGCGCTCGGCTTCCCGATCGAGGTGATCGCCGGCCGCGAAGAAGCGCGCCTCATCTACCTCGGCGTCGCGCACGCGATGCCGCCGGCCGCCCACCACAGGCTGGTGGTGGACATCGGCGGCGGCTCGACCGAATTCATCATCGGCAAGGGCCTCGAC
>JBBPIU010000081.1:0-14085 GCA_038040245.1 Pseudomonadota bacterium
CCCAGGCGCCTTCTTCGTGCGCCAGCCGCTCGCCGAGCGTCTCGCCGGTCACGGTCATGCACTCCAGGTGCAGCAGCGGCTTGAGTTCCCTCAGCACCGCACCCACGCCGCCCGCGGCATAGAGGTCCGACATGTAGAACTGGCCGGTCGGCTTCAGGTCCACCAGCACCGGCGTCGAGTCGGATACTTCATTCAGGCGGTGCAGATCGATTTTCACTCCGACCCGTCCGGCAATGGCGGTGAGGTGCACGATCGCGTTGGTCGAACCGCCGATCGCGAGCAGCACGCGGATCGCATTCTCCACCGATTTTTGGTTGATGATCTGCGACGGTCGGATGGGTTTCGTCACCAGTTCCACCGCGCGCCTGCCGCTCGCTTCCCCGGCGCGCAGGCGGTCGGCATGCACCGCGGGGATCGCCGCGCTGCCCGGCAGGGCCATGCCGAGCGCCTCGGCAAGCGCGGCCATGGTGGATGCGGTCCCCATCACCGCGCAGGTACCCGCGGTTGTCGCCAGATTTCCTTCGATGGATTCGATTTCGGATGAATCCACTTTTCCGGCCCGATGCAGCGCCCAGAATCGCCGGCAATCGGTGCAGGCGCCGAGCCGTTCGCCGCGGTAGGAGGTCGGCATCATCGGCCCCGCGAGCAGTTGCACCGCGGGAACATCGGCGCTCGCCGCGCCCATCAATTGCGCCGGCACCGTCTTGTCGCAGCCACCGACCAGCACCACCGCATCCATCGGCTGGGCGCGGACCATTTCCTCCACGTCCATCGCCATCAGGTTGCGGAACATCATCGAGGTCGGGCTGAGGAACACCTCGCCCAGGGATGTGGTCGGGAATTCGATCGGCAGCCCGCCCGCGGCGAGCACGCCGCGCTTGACCGCCTCGATCAGTTCCGGGAAATGCCGGTGGCAGTTGTTGAATCCGCTGCGTGAATCGGCGATGCCGACCACCGGGCGCGCCAGCATTTCGCCCGAATAACCCATGCTCTTGGCGAACGAGCGCCTGAGATAGAGCGAAAAAGCCGGGTCGCCATAGTTGGTCAGGCCCCGGGCGAGGCCCGTGGGCTTTTCTTGCGCCATACGGCGGATTCTAGCCCGGTCTGGATCGAAACAAGCCTTACATCGCCTGGAAAAGATCCGCGAACAAACGGCTCACGGCGAGAGTCTCCGTGCGGCGGCCACTTCGCTCAGCTCTTGCGCGCCAGCACATCAGTGGTAGTCCTCTTCCCTCTGGTGGCGGACGGCGAGGAGAGTGACGGTCTCCCGGTTCTCGATCTCGAACAGCGCGACATAGCCGGACCCGCCGAAGGGAATGATGAGTTCGCGCAGGAACGGGTTGCCGTCACCGCCCAAGGCCTTGCGGCACGAAAACGCAAACACCTCGAGCAGTTCGATCGCCTTCGCGATCGCCGCCCGGGCTTTTTCGGCTGCTGCGGCGTCCTCGGCAAGAAGGAAATCGAACAGGCGCAGCAGGTCCGCTTCCGCTTCCGGAGTGAAGCGAACCTCGAATCGGTTCATGCCGCCGCTTTGGCGCCTGCCCGGCCGGTGCGGCCCTTGCGCGCCTTGTCCAACCGCCGCGCGAGCTTGCCCAGTACCGCGGCTGCCGAGACATATTCGCCCGACTTTCTGGCGGCTTGGCCCGATGCCAATCCGCGCTCGATGAAGGCCTTCTGGGCATGGCGGAACTCGACATTGCGGCGCACCGCATCCTCGACGAATCCGGACAAGGTCTCGCCGGACTGGAGAACCTCCTCGGCGGCTTGACGCAGTTCAGGTGAAACGCGGACCGCGGGAATGGCAGCAGTTTTCATGGGCACTCCTTGCATTACATTTGTAATGCAATAATGAACGAAACCGGGACAGCTGGCAAGACTGCGCTGACCCGCCCCATGAACCAAGGCCGGGTCTGGACGCGGTAAGCCCTTGATTCGGAGAGATGGGCAGTCTCCCACCTATTTTCCTGGCCGACTTGTGGTTGCCTTCCCACAATCCCGGACGTACTGTCCGTCCAGGAGGAAGGGTTACATGGAAGCGATCGCGGAGCAAGGCAGCACCCTGCTCGAGAGCATCTCGGATTTCTGCCGCCACAACGGCATCGCCGAATCCACGTTCGGCCGCCGCGCGGTGAACGACGGCAAGTTCGTTGCCCGCCTGCGCGACGGCGCGCGCATCACGCCCGAAACGCTCGACCGCGTCACCACATTCCTCGAACGCCACGGCGCGAGCGCGCCCGCCTCGCCGCCTGAATTGCGCCGGTTGATCCGCGTGGCCGGGCGCGCGGCGCCCGCCGTCCCGCAGCGCACGCCCGATGAAGGCGCGCCCTCGCGCAACTTCCGCTTCTTCGACAACCGGCAGAAATACCTGCTGTTCGTCAACACCTGCGGCGAGAAGGAAACGGTGGCGCGCCGCGTCGGCATGGAACTCGCGCACATCCATCCGCGCCCGCCGGCGATCCGCGTGTTCGATGCCGGTATGGGCGACGGCACGGTGCTGACGCGCGTGATGCGCGAGATGCACCGGCGCTTCCCCACCCGGCCGTTCTATTTCGTCGGCAAAGAGATCAGCCTCGAGGATGTGCGCCTGTCGCTCGACAAGATGCCCGACCGCTTCTACGAGCATCCGGCCACGGTGATGGTGGTCACCAACATGTACTACACGGAAGCGCCGTGGCTGACGCCCAGGGCGCTCACTGCCGCCACCTCGCTGGTGTGGCACGAGGTCGGCCTCACCGGCACCACGGCGCACGAGTTCAGCGAGCAGATGGCGGCACTGGAACCGTTCCTGGCGAAGAACTGGCAGGCGCGCCACAGCGCGAAGAGCGGCAATCCGATCTACGAGCGTCCGGTCGCGCTGGTCCTCTACCGGGATGACTTCCGCTTCATGCTCGATGAGGCGATCCCGCAACAGGGCAAGGTGCGCGCCGACTACGACCTGGTGATCGCCTCGCAGCCTTACCGCGCGCGCGTGCCGGTGGAATTCAAGGCCTCCAGGGTCATCGGCCCGCTGGCTCGCGCGCTCGGGCCGGGCGGCCGGCTGCTCGGCATCCATTCCAGCGGCCGCGATCCGGGCCTGGAAATCGTGCGCAAGATCTGGCCGGAGGAAAATCCCTTCACCACCGGACGGCACGACCTGCTGCGCGCGGTGCGCACGGAGCTCGGCAAGGAAGCGCGGCATTTCAATTTCAATTCCTATTCGGATGCGCGCGCGGTATTCCGCTACGACATGCACACGCTGCCCACCGAAATCGCGGAAAGCATCGGCACCTCGACGCTGTTCGCGGCGTGGAACGCCGCGATCTACGTCGCGCAGATCGACGACGAGCGCCTCGCGCGGGTCGTCGGCGAGCGCAAGTACCTCGATGCCACGCGCGACGTCCTGCAGGCACATGGCGGCCTCTGGTTCCTGGATGAATCCTATGTCGTATCTCGAAAACGCGGTTGAAGGGACGGCGGCCGGGCGCGCCGCGTCCATCGCCGCTGAACTCGTCTCCGGCGGCTCGCTCGAAATGGGCGCGCACCGGCCGCAGGACGCACACGAAATCGCCGCACTGCTGCCGGCGGGCACGCCGGTCTACGTCAACCACCTGCCGCGCCACCGGCTGCTCGACACCCTCCCGACGCTGGTCGCGGTGCGCGAGGCGGGCCTGGAGCCGGTACCGCACATCGCCGCGCGCCGCATCAAGGATCGCGCCGAGCTCCAGACCTTCCTCACCCGCGCGGTCGGCGATGCAGGGGTTCGCAAAGCGCTGATTCTGGGCGGCGACGAACCCGAAGCGCTCGGCGCCTACGCCGACGGCGCGGCGTTGATCAGGGAGGGCCTGCTCGCCGCCTCGGGCCTGCGCGAGATCGGGCTTCCCGGCTACCCGGAAGGCCACCCGCGCATCCCGCGCGCCGCGCTGGAAAGCGCTTTCGCAGAGAAGCTGTCGCTCGCCGCCGGGCAGGGCCTGGGCACCTACATCGTCACCCAGTTCTCCTTTGCCCCGGCGCGCGTGATCGAGTATTGCGCGGGGCTTGCGCGCACCGCGCCTGCGGTGCCGGTCTACGTGGGCCTTGCCGGGCCGACCAATCCGGTCGCGCTGCTGCGCTTCGCGCAGCGCTGCGGAGTCAGTGCCTCGCTACGGGCGTTGCGGACGCAAGGGATGGATGCCGTGCGCCTCGTGACCCATACCGACCCGGCCGAGCAGCTGGCCGCCCTCGCCCACTACTGCGCGGTACACGCCGACTGCAACGTGGTCGGGGTCCATCTTTTCACCTTCGGCGGCGTGACCTCGTCTGCGGCCTGGATGAACCGCTATATCGCCTCGCGCGGCAGTTCAGCCTAGCTCCAGATCTTCGCTGCCGCGTCGACGCAGAGGCGGAGCTTCGCGCGCTCGTCGGCCTCTGTCACCGGGTTTCCGCCCATGGTGCTGGCGAAGCCGCACTGCGGACTGATTGCCAGCTGCGAAGAATCGATGTGCCTGGCGGCTTCTGCCACTCTTTTTCGCAGAAGATCCAAGGGTTCCAGCGCCGGCGTCTTCGAACTCACGAGGCCAAGCACCACGCCCTTGGTCTTCGGCATCAGGCCGAGCGGTGCGAAATCTCCCGCGCGGGGCGTGTCGAATTCCAGCAGGAAGTGATTGACATCGGCGCGATTGAAAAGCCGCTCGGCGATCGAGGTATAGCCGCCTTCCGAGAGGTACATGCCCTTGTAGTTGCCGCGGCACATGTGCACGCCGACGACCATGCCGGCGGGCTTGCCCTTCACCGCCTCGTTGATCGCGTCTACGTAGAGATCCACCAGCTCGTCGGGATTTCCCCCGGCCGCCCTCACCTTCGCCTGCGCCGCCGGATCGCACAGCATCGCCAGGGCGACCTCGTCCAGCTGCACGTAGCGGCAACCCGCCTTCGCGAGCTCCGCGATTTCCCGCTGGTAGACCTTGCCGAGATCAGCGAAGAACTCCTTCGCGCTTGCATATACACCGGGATCGCCGTACTGCGTGAAGCGGTAGAAGTGCATGGTCGAAGGGGATGGCATCGTCACCTTCCCGGTACGGGAAGTGTTTTTCTTCAAAAAATCAAATTCGTCGAGAGTGATCGGCGCGGAGCGGCCGACTTTCGCCGTGACGTAGGGCGCGGTGAAGTCGCTTTCGTGCCCATGCTCGTCATGGAACTTGAACACCGCGTCCTTCACCACCAGCCCGCGCGTCAGCCGCACGAACTTCTCCCAATAGGAGATCCGCCGGAACTCGCCATCGGTGACCACCTGCAGGCCGCAGTCCTCCTGCAGCTTGACGACATCGCGGATAGCGGCGTCTTGTGCAGCGCGAAAATCGGCATCCGTCATTTCTTTCGCGGCATGCGCGCGGAATGCCTGCCGCAGCTTTTGCGGGCGCAGGAGGCTGCCGATGTGATCGGCGCGAAAGGGAGGACGTCCGTCCGAATTGAGTTGCATCATTTTTTCCGCCTCTGAAATCGTTTCTATAAAATTATAGAAGGGAGAGGCAATTTAATGCATCTGCATACCCAACTGCGCTACGCGCCGGCCGAGGTAAATGTCGAAAGGCGTGCCGACGGCACGATGGTGCTGCGCTCGCCGCAGGCGCTCAAGCCCTACGCGCGCGCGGTGGGCGACTGGCTGGTGCATTGGTACGAGCGCGCGCCGGACCGCACCTTCATCGCCGAGCGCAAGGGCGAGGGCTGGCGGCGCGTCTCCTACCGAGATGCGCTCTCCGATGCGCGCCGCATCGGACAAGCGCTCCTCAACATGAAGCTGGAGGCGACGAAACCGGTCGCGATTCTCTCCGACAACAGCGTCGATCACGCGCTGCTCGCGCTGGGCGCGATGCATGCGGGCATTCCAGTGGCGCCGATCTCGCCGGCGTATTCGCTGATGTCGAAGGATTTCAGCAAGCTGAAGTACATCCTGGACCTCCTTCAGCCGGGGCTGATCTACGCCGCGGACGGCGAGCGCTTCGCCCCCGCGATCCGCGCCGTGCCCTGCCCCGGCGCGCAGCTGGTGTTCAGCAGCAATGCGCCCAAGGACCCCGTTTCGACTGCGTTCTCCGACATGCTGGAGACCAATCCGGGCTCGAACCTCGAGGTCGCGTTTTCGCGCCTCGGCCCGGACACGGTGGCGAAAATTCTTTTCACCTCGGGATCGACCGGCGTGCCGAAGGGCGTCATCAATACCCACCGCATGCTGTGCGCCAACCAGCAGATGCTGGCGCAGGTCTGGCCGTTCCTCGAGGACAAGGTGCAGACCATCGTCGACTGGCTGCCGTGGAACCATACCTTCGGCGGCAATTTCTGCTTCAACGTGATCCTGCGCAACGGCGGCACGCTCTACATCGACGGCGGCAAACCCGCGCCGGGCCTGGCCGAGATCACCGCGAAGAACCTGAAGGAAATCTCGCCGACGATGTACTTTAACGTGCCGCGGGGCTTTGACCTGCTGATGCCGTCCCTGGAGAACGACGCGGCGCTGCGGCGCAATTTCTTCCGCGAGCTCGAGATGGTGTTCTACGCCGGCGCCGCGCTGCCGCAGAACCTCTGGGAGCGGCTGGAGAAGCTCGCCCTGGCCGAGAAGGGTGGCGCGCTATCGATGATTTCCTCTTGGGGCTCGACCGAAACCGCGCCCTCGGCGGCGGCAGTGCACTACCCGATCGAGCGCGCCGGTGTCATCGGCCTGCCCAATCCCGGCTGCGAACTGAAGCTGGTGCCCGCCGCGGGCAAGCTGGAGGTGCGCGTCAAGGGCCCCAATGTCACCCCCGGCTACTACCGGCGCGACGACCTGACCAAGGCCGCGTTCGACGAGGAAGGCTACTACTGCATCGGCGATGCGATGCGATTCGCCGATCCGGCGGTGCCGGAGAAAGGGCTCGTCTTCGATGGCCGCGTTGCCGAGGACTTCAAGCTCTCCACCGGCACCTGGGTGCACGTGGGCGCGATACGCGTGCAGCTCATCGCGGCGGGCAACCCGCTGATCCAGGACGCCGTGATTACGGGCCACGACCGGGATGAAATCGGGGCGCTGGTGTTCCTCAATCCGGTGGCGACAAAAGATCTTTCATTGGGAAAAATCCGGGACGAGATCGCAAACGCATTGACAGTCCTGGCAAAGGAAGGCGGCAGCTCCACCCATCCGAAGCGCATTCTCATCATGGCGGAGCCTCCCTCGATCGACGGCAACGAGATCACCGACAAGGGCTACCTCAACCAGCGCGCGGTGCTGGAGCGCCGCGCCGCCTTGGTAGAAAAACTGTACTCGAACGCCCCCGAGGTTGTGGCCGCGGGCTAGCCGCCGACGAACTTCGGCGCGATCTTGCGCAGCTTCTCGGGGTCGATGCGGCCGCTCCTCTGGATGTAGCTCCAGGCAAAATCCCGCGGCGCGAGCCGCATGTGCTCCGGGAAGCGCTCGTACCAGTCGCCGCTCGCGTCGGCCGCGGCCACCAGCTTCTCGACGATCGGCCGCCGGGCCGCTTCGAACGCCGCAAGCGCTCCTGGGATGTCATTCTTGAATTCAAACAAGGATTTCGTCAGCGCAATCGCATCTTCCATCGCCAGGCGCGTGCCCGAGCCGATCGAGAAATGCGCGGTGCGCTGCGCGTCGCCCAGCAGCACCGTATTGCCCACGGACCAGCGCGCATTGCGCAGGTTGGGAAAATTGCGCCAGAGGGACTTGTTGGAAACCAGGCGATGTCCCGCGAGCATGTCCGCGAACACCCGCTCGCAGTACGCCAGCGTGGCGGCTTCATCCATCGCCGAGAACCCCGCCCGCGCCCAGGTTGCCGGGTCGCACTCGACGACGACGGTGCTCATCTGCGCCGAGTGGCGGTAGTGGTGCGCGTTGAAGGTGCCGTGCTCGTTCGTGACGAAGGTCTGCGTCAGCGTCTCGAAGCGCTTCGTGGTGCCGTACCAGGAGAATTTGTTCCGCAGATGCGTCACCGACGTGCCGAACGCATCGCCATGGGCGCGCCGCACGAAGGAATTGACGCCATCGGCCGCGACCACGAGATCGTAGCCCTGCAATTCCTGTTTTTCTTCAATGATTTTTTCAAACTCTGGAAAAACAGAAACGGTCGTCAGCTGCTGGTGCAGCAACCTCAGAAACTGCAGCCGGCCGATGGCCGCGAAGCCGATGCCGTCGATGACCACGGGCACGCCGCGGTGCACCACGGTGAGGTTGGTCCAGGCCTCCATCGCCGGCGTGATGAGTCCGAAGGTCTCCGGATCGTCGGCACGCAGGAACTCGAGCGCCCGGTCGGAGAACACCACGCCGAAACCGAAGGTCGAGTCGCGCGGATTCTGCTCGATGATCCGGATGCTCCATGTCGGCTGCCGGCGACGCAGCAGGTAGCCGAGATAGAGTCCGGCCGGGCCGGCGCCTGCGATGAGCATCTTCATGGCGTCATTCCGTGCCTGGACATTCAGCAACGTGATTCATATGATGCATCGCATTGATTTGACCTATGATATCTGGACTTCTAGCCTGAGCCCCGCCACTTTTCCCCAAGAGGAGGAAACCCATGAAAGCCCATCGCTGGCTGGCGCTTGCCGCCGCCGCATTCGTTCCGGTCCACGTCGCAGCGCAGGAGGTCACGCTGCGCGTGGTGAGCGCGTTTCCCGAGAACTTCATTTACGTGAAGCGGCTGGAGAACTGGATCGAGCGCGTGAACGCCGAAGGCAAGGGGATGCTGCAACTCAACTTCATCGGCGGGCCGAAGGCGATCCCCACCCTCGAGGTCGGCAAGTCCGTGCAGGGAGGCGTGGTCGACATGGGCATGTCCACGGGCGCGTTCTACACCAACGTGTTCCCCGAGTCCGACGCGCTCAAGCTCACCGAAATGCCGGTCGCCGAGCAACGCAGGAACGGCGTCATCGCCTACGTCAACAAGGTGTGGAACGAGAAGGGCAACATGCAGTACCTCGGCCGCATCGTCGAGCACCAGGCGTTCCACCTGTACCTGACGAAGGAGATCACCAGGCCCGACCTCAAGGGCTTCAAGATCCGCATCACACCCGTGTACCGCGACTTCTTCAGCGCGATGGGCGCGACAGTGATGGTGACCGCGCCCGGCGAGGTCTATACCGCGCTCGAGCGCGGCGTGGTCGACGGCTACGGCTGGCCGATCGGCGGCATCTTCGACTTCAACTGGCAGGAGAAGACGAAGTACCGGGTCGACCCGGGGTTCTACGACGCCGAAGTGTCGCTGTTCATCAACCTGAAGAAATGGCAGGGCCTCAGCGCGAAGCAGCGCGAGTTCCTGCAGCAGCAGGTGATCAACTTCGAGGGCCGCAACGACTTCTGGAAGGCCTACGCGCAGGAAGAGACCAAGCGGCAGGCGGCGGCGGGCATCAAGACCATCTCCTTCGACGCGGCCACCGCGGCGGCGTACCGCAAGCAGGCCTACGACACGGGCTGGGCGGGCGTGATCAAGAACTCGCCGCAGCACGGCCCGGCGATGCAGAAGCTGTTCACGAAGAAGTAGCTTCCTTTGGAACGTTTCGATCGCGCCTGGGGGAAGGTGCTGGAGGCGTTCGCCCTCGGCGCCTGTGCGCTCATCGGCCTGATGACGCTCATGATCTGCGCCGACGTGCTGCTGCGCAACGTCCCGCTGATCCCCGGCGTGGATGGCCTCGCGTGGTCGAACGAACTGTCCGAAACGGGTCTCTACCTCATCACCATGCTCGCCGCGCCATGGCTCCTGCGCGAGGGGCGCCACATCCGCATCGACATCGTCCTTCGCGCGATCCCGCGCAAGGCCGGGTGGATCTGCGAATGGGTATCGGATGGCATCGCGTTCACCTGCTGCGTGACCGTCGTGCTCTACGGCGCGCGGGCGACCTGGGAGAGCTTTTCGCAGAACTCGATCACCATCAAGACGCTGGTGATGCCCGAGTGGTGGGCGCTCGCGCCGCTGCCCGCGGCGTTCGCGCTGCTCGCGGTGGAGGTCCTCTTTCGTATGCGGCGCCTCGCGCTCGGCCCGAAGGCGCCGCGCGAGGACGCGGTCTCGGCGTCCTGACATGGGGTGGGAGTTCGCAGCGTGGCTGTTGCTCGGCGGCTCGACCGTGCTGCTGTTCCTTGGCCTACCGGTGGCGTTTACCTTCATTGCGGTGAACATCGTCGGCGCGGTGATCTGGATGGGCGGCGAAGTTGGCCTGGTGCAGTTCGCGAGGAACGCCGTCGCCTCGGTGGCGAGCTTTTCGCTCACGCCGATTCCGCTTTTCGTCTTGATGGGCGAGGTGCTGTTCCACACCGGTCTGGCGGTGAAGGTGATCGAGGGCATCGAACGGCTGGTGCGCGACGTGCCGGGGCGCCTCGCGGTGGTTGCGGTAGTTGCGGGCACGGTGTTTTCCGCGATCTCCGGTTCGACCATCGCCACCACGGCGATGCTCGGCAGCCTGATGGTGCCGGTGATGCTTGCCCGCGGCTACCACCCGACGATGGCCACCGGCCCGGTCATGGCGATCGGCGCGGTAGACATGCTGATCCCGCCTTCGGCGCTCACCGTGCTGCTCGGCAGCCTGTCGGGAATCTCGATCTCGAAGCTCCTGATCGGCGGTGTCACGCCGGGGCTGATCCTCTCGGCGATCTTCATCGCCTATATCGTCGTGCGAGTGACGATCGATCCCACTCTCGCCCCGCCCGCGCCGGTGCAGGAACACCGCGGCTGGGCGAAGTGGAGGATGTTCGTGCAGTACGTGCTGCCGCTGGTGTCGATCTTCGGCCTGGTGGTGGCCTCGATGTCCGCGGGCTGGGCAACGCCGACCGAGTCGGCGGCGATCGGCGCGTTCGCCACCTTTGCGCTCGCCGCCGCGTACCGGGCACTGTCGCGAAGGAACATCCTCGCGGCGCTGCGCGGCACGATGTCGATCTCGGGAATGATCCTGTTCATCATCGTCGGCGCAACCACCTTCTCGCAGATCCTCAGCTTCTCCGGCGCCTCCAACGGCCTCGTCTCGGCGATCACCGGTCAGGGCCTCTCGCCGATGGCGATAATCGCCGCGATGATGCTCGTCCTGATCCTGCTTGGCGTGTTCGTCGACCAGGTGAGCATGATGCTGATCACGCTGCCGATCTTCATGCCGGTGGTGCAGCAGCTGAACATAGACCTCGTCTGGTTCGGGGTCATGTTCCTCATCTGCATGCAGCTCGGGCTGCTCTTGCCGCCGCACGGGCTGCTGCTCATGACCATGAAGGGCGTGGCGCCGCCGCAGGTGACCATGGCGCATATCTACCGCGCGGTGATACCGTACCTGCTGATCAGCATTGCGGTGCTCGCGCTGATCTTCTTCGTGCCGGGGGTCGCCACGTGGCTGCCCGCTAAGCTAGGATAGGAGCCATGGAACGCTCATTCAAGCAGGAAGTGGAACTGCTCAAGCTCGGCGAAGGCGAGACCTTCCACGGCGAGGGCATCCTCGCGGTGACCAAGGCGCTGCTGCAATCCGGCGTCGCCTACGTCGGAGGCTACCAGGGCGCCCCGGTGTCGCACATGATGGACGTGCTGAACGATGCGCGCGACATCATGGACCAGCTCGGCGTGCACATCGAGACCAACGCCTCGGAAGCGGGCGCCGCGGCGATGCTCGGCGCCTCCATCAACTACCCGCTGCGCGGCGCGGTGACTTTCAAATCCACGGTCGGCACCAACGTGGCCTCCGATGCGCTCTCCAATCTTGCGTCGGCGGGCGTCAAAGGAGGCGCACTGATCGTGCTCGGCGAGGACTATGGCGAGGGCTCCTCGATCATCCAGGAGCGCAGCCAGGCCTTCGCGATGAAATCGCAGATGTGGCTGCTCGATCCGCGGCCGAACCTGCCGAAAATCGTCGAGATGGTGGAAATGGGTTTCCAGCTCTCGGAAGCATCGAGCACGCCGGTGATGCTGGAACTGCGGATCCGCGCGTGTCACGTGCATGGATCGTTCGTCGCGAAAAAGAATTTGAGTTCAAAAAACTCAAAAAACAATCCGATCATGGACCCCGATTTCGACCTGGGCCGCATCTGCCTCCCTCCCTCTACCTACGCGCAGGAAAAACACAAGATCGAAGTGCGCTGGCCGGCGGCGGTCCGCTTCATCCGCGAACACGGCCTGAACGAGGTGTTCCCGGGCACGCGCACGGACGTCGGCATCCTGTGCCAGGGCGGGATGTACAACGCCACGTTGCGCGCGCTGCAGATGGTCGGGCTGGCGGATGCGTTCGGCACTTCGCAGGTGCCGATCTACTGCATGAACGTCACCTATCCGCAGATCCCGGAAGAGATCGTGTCGTTCTGCAGCGGCAAAAAATCCGTCCTGATTGTCGAAGAAGGCCAGCCGGCCTACATAGAGGACGCCGTGCTCGCCCTGCTGCAGCGGCACGAGGTCCAGGGCGTCAAGGTACACGGCAAGGACGTGCTGCCGATGGCTGGCGAGTACACGGGCGAAGTCGTATTGACTGGAATTTCCAAGTTTTTGGACTTGGAAAAAACAATTGATTCGATAAAAACCCTAAAAGCAAAAGCATTGCAACTGCTCGGGGTCGTTCCAACCCGCCCGCCGGGCTTCTGCATCGGCTGTCCGGAGCGTCCGGTGTTCGCCGCGATGAAGATCGCCGAGAAAGTGACCGGCGCATTCCACCTATCCGCCGACATCGGCTGCCACACCTTCTCCACGCTGCCGCCGTTCAACATCGGCCACACGGTGCTCGGCTACGGCCTGGGGCTCGCCTCGAACTCGGCGATCCAGCCGCTGTTCGGCCGGCGCACCGTTACGATGATGGGCGACGGCGGCTTCTGGCACAACGGCCTTACCTCGGGCATCGCAAATTCCGTCTTCAACAAGGATGACGGCATCCTCGTCATCATGAAGAACGGCTACAGCTCCGCCACCGGCACGCAGGAGCTGCCCTCCAGCCCGCAGCACAGCGAATTCAAGTCCGGCGACATGGCGATCGAACGCGCCCTCGCCGGCGTCGGCGTCGGCTGGGTGAAGACGGTGGACAACTACCGGGTCGGCAACGTGGCCAAGGTGCTGAAGGAAGCGATGTCCACGGATTACAAGGGCCTGAAAGTCATCATCGCCGAGGGCGAATGCCAGCTCGAGCGCCAGCGCAAATTGCGTCCAGTTGTTGCAAAGCAATTATCTCAAGGAAAAAGAACAGTTCGGGTGAAATACGGTGTCGATGAGGACACCTGCACCGGGGACCACTCCTGCATCCGGCTCTCCGGCTGCCCGACGCTCACCATCAAGGACAACCCCGATCCGCTGCGGCGCGACCCGGTGGCCACCGTAATCGACGGCTGCGTGGGCTGCGGCCTGTGCGGCGAGAACGCGCACGCGGCGATCTTGTGTCCGTCGTTTTATCGGGCAGAGGTTGTTCAGAACCCGAATTTTCTTGATAAAGCATTTCAAAAAGTTCGAAGCATGTTCAGATGAACCTCCCAGACCGCCCCATCACCATCCTGATCGCCGCACTCGGCGGCGAAGGCGGCGGCGTGATGGCCGACTGGCTGATCGACGCGGCTAGGCAGTGCAACTTCCCGTCGCAGAGCACTTCGATTCCCGGCGTGGCGCAGCGTACCGGCGCGACGACCTATTACCTCGAGATTTTTCCGGCAACCCGGGATCAGCTGCACGGCAAAAGCCCGGTCTTCTCCCTGACGCCCAGCCCCGGCAACGTGGACATCATGGTCGCCTCGGAACTGATCGAGGCGGGACGCGCGATGCAGAACGGCTACGTCAGCCCCGAGCGCACCACGCTGGTCGCTTCCACCCACCGCATTTACGCCACCATCGAGAAAATGCAGATGGCGGACGGACGCTTCGACAGTTCACGCGTCGTCGATGCCGGCAGGAAACTGGCGAAGCAGGCGGTCCTGTTCGACATGCGCAAGCTGGCCGAGGACAGCGGCACCGTGATCAACGCCGTGCTGTTCGGCGCCATGGCCGGGAGCGGGGTTCTGCCTCTGCCCCGCGATGCCTGCGAGCAGGCGATACGGCGCGGCGGGCGCGGCGCCGAGGCGAGCCTGCGCGGCTTCGCCGCCGGCTACGAGATCGCGGCCGGGGCCCGCCCCGCTCCCAAGGAACCTGCTCCGCCCCACAGGGCTACGCAACTCAAGGAAAT
>JBBPIU010000082.1:0-13797 GCA_038040245.1 Pseudomonadota bacterium
GAGTCCTGGATTGTGATTCCAGTTGTTGCGGGTTCGAATCCCGTCGGCCACCCCACCTTCATGCAGCGCATCCCGCCACGGCAGAAATCGATTCAGCCTCCATTGAAGTCAGGGGCAATCGCGAGTGCCGCGTTTGCCGCCAACGTCGACGCCGCGGTGGCGCAAATTCGCGCCAATGCGCGCGGTGCGGCCCTTGGACGCGACCCCGAGTACCTGCACCAGTTGCGCGTCGGCATCCGCCGGCTGCGCTCGACGCTGCGAGCGTTCCGCGAACTTGTCCGCAGGCGGCGCGCGCAGCGCTTCGACCGCGAATTGCGCTCGGCGCTGCGCTCGCTGGGCCCGGCGCGCGACTGGGACGTGTTCCACGGCTCGCATCGGCACGCGGGGCTGCGGCGCCGCGCGCGCGGTAGTATGGCGGACGCGCGGCGGGTGGCGCGTGCGACGGTAGCCTCGGCGCGGTTCCAGGCACTGCCGGTCAGCGTCCTCGCCTGGGCCAAGTCCTCGCCCTGGAAGTCGGGCGCCGATCCTCGCGAACCAATGGCAGGCTTTGCACGCCGAGGCCTGGATCGCCTGCGGCGCAGGTTGATCGAGGTGGCGGACGAGATCGACTGGCACGACCCGTCGCACCGCCACCGGCTGCGCATCCGCGTCAAGCGGCTGCGCTATGGCTGCGAATGCTTTGCGGCGGCGTGGCCGGAGAGCACGAAGCTGCCGTTCCTGAAGAAGCTGCGGCACCTGCAGGAAATTCTCGGCGAGATGAACGACATCCAGGTGCAGCGCCGGCTGCTGCGGGAGCTCGCGCGCGGCGGTGGTCCCGCCGCTGCGGCTGCGGCTGCGGCTGCGGCGGCGGAGGCGGCACTCCGAGCGCGCGAACGCGCCCTCGCGGCGATGCTCGGCCGCGCCTGGGCGGCGTTCGAGCCACTCAGGCCATACTGGAAGCGCCGGGAAGCTGCTCGCGCGGAAGGATGAAAACGCTGCGCGGGTCGCTGGTTTCCGGCCAGGCGAACTCAATCTTCGGATAGGCGCGCTCGAGCGCCTTGCGGTTGCCGCCGACTTCGCAGTCCAGCCCCATCGGTCACCCCACCTAATTCAAGCAGTTAGCACCGAAACGCGGCGGGAACCATCGGACGCCGTGACAAAAGAGTGATCCCAAGTTTCCCTCAGCCCGTCAGGCGATACAGTCGCCAGCTGTCCGGCACGCCTTTGAGCGTGCGCGAACCGAGGTCCTCGAATTGGATGCCTGATCCCACGACGAGATCTTTCACCGTCGAGGTGACGAGCACTTCGCCGGGTTCTGCCGCCGATGCTACGCGCGCCCCCAAGTGCACGGCGATACCGCTGTACTTTTCGCCCAGTACCTCGCATTCCCCAGTGTGCACGCCCACGCGCAGCCGCAGGCCCAGCGTCTGCACCGCTTCGACCAGCGCCGCACCGCAGCGCGCGGCACGCGCCGGGCCGTCGAACGCCGCGAACAGGCCGTCGCCCGCAGTGTCGAGCTTGCGCCCGCGGAAGTGATGCAGCTTTCCGTCGACCATCGTGTAGAACCGCGACAGCAGTTGCTTCCACTCGTGATCGCCGAGTTCGGCGGCGCGCTTGGTCGAGTCGACGATGTCGCAAAAAAGGATTGTCGTCAGGATTCGGTCCGACTCGGGCGCCGCGCGCTCGCCGGTGAGGAACTCGCGCACCTCACCTAGCAATGCGTCCACGTCACCCAGCCACGGGAAGTGATCGTGCCCGACCAGTTCGATGAATTTCGCTCCGACGATGCGCTCTGCCAGGTACCGCGCATGTCCCACGCGTACTGGTTTGTCTCCCGTGCGATGCAGAATCATTGTTGGCACGCCAATCGCCGGCAGCACGTGCCGCACGTCGGTCTGCGTCAAAAGCGTGAACAGCTTGCGCGCCGTACCGGGGCTCATCGCCATGCGTTCCAGCCGCGCCAGAGTGCGCATGGCGGCCTCGTCGGCCACCATGCTAGGAGCGAAAGAGCGCGACAGCTCGCCGGTGCCCCAGGTAGCTGCAAGCCCTGCCACCCATTCCTCGTTCACTTTCGCAGGGTAGCCGTGCGGATAGTCGTCCGCCCTGCTGAAGCGCGCGAATGTGCCGTAAAGCACAAGCGCCGGCACACGACGGGGATAAGTCGCGGCAAACATCATCGCCATCGGCCCACCCTCAGATATGCCCCAGATCACGGCGCACTCCCAACCTGCCGCATCGAGCACTGCCCGCACGTCATCCATGCGTTCCTCGAGCGTCGGTGGGTTCGCGACGGGGTCCGACAATCCTGTCCCGCGCCGGTCGAGCAGGATCACTCGCGCGAACTGCGCCAGCTTGCCCGCGAACTCGGCAAACTCTCGCAGAGTCCATATATTCTCGACGTTCGACGCCCAACCGGGAATGAGAACTAGCTTCACGTCCCCTTCGCCGAAAACCTGATAAGCGATACTCAGCTCACCGCTTTTGGCGTAGCGCGTCTCGATGCGGCTCGTGTCAAGCATGCGTTTGATTAAACCACATACACACGACAGGTTGTTGTGGGTTCCAGTCCCATCGGTCACCCCATCAAATTCAAGAAGTTGGCGCGAAGACGCGGCGAGATCATTCGGACGCCGTTAGAAGCGATCGACCCATGGATTGAACAACGACACCCGCGTCTTGATGTAGTCGGCGGTGTCCCGCGACACCACCGTCAGCCCGTGATGCAGCGCTGTCGCGGCGATGATGAGATCGGGTTGAGAGAACGTGTGGCCGATCTTGCGGCCTTCCTCGACCAGCAATCGCCACTTGAATATGATGTCCTCGCTCACCGGAAGCACCCGCCCATCGAACATCGGCCGCAGCTTGTGGGCGAGCCATTCGCCAAGTTCGGCGCGGCGATTGGCGTCGGAAACAATTTCGATACCGAACCTGATCTCCGCCAGCGTCACTACGCTGACATGCAGCAGCTCCAGCGGTTGCGCCGCGACGAACGCGAGCACTCGCGGTTCGGGCTTCGAGCGCCGCAATTCGGACAGGATGTTCGTGTCCAGCAACCAGCCTGTCACAGGCTGATGTCGCGCACTGGCATGGGAGCGCGTCGGGGCTCAAGCTTGATTTTGCGGTGCGGCGATGACCGCAGGGCGTCGATCAGCGCCTGGCCGGTGAGGTTCCCTTTGAAGCGGCGAAACTCCTCTGCCGCGACGACGACGACTTCGTCGCGCCCGTGAACGGTGACATGCTGGGGCCCCTCGTTATGGACCCGCCGCACCAGTTCACTGAAGCGCGCCTTTGCGTCCTGCAGTGGCCAGCGGCGTGAATTCGACGGAAGGGACCGGCGCGAAGACGGTTTGGCGATAGCGCGGTTTGGAGTTCTAGTCATACTGACTAGATTATCAGATCTGGGGTTGTGAGTTCGAGTCCCATCGGTCACCCCACCTAATTCAAGCAGTTAGCACTACAGCGCGGCGAGAATATTCGGACGCCGTGACAAAAACATGATCCCAGATCATGTCTAGCTGGCCGCGCCTACGACCATCCTATTGACTGACTTGTCGATCTCCACGATCAAGCCTTTGCCTTTTTCGTTCGGACGGACATTAGCATTCCGGCAACCCGGCCTTGCGCAGGCCGTCGAGGAAACGCTCCCGATCAGCCGCTCGCCGGAACGGGCGTATCAAGCGCGGATCGCGCAGCGTCAGCTCCGGCAATTGACGCGCGAATTCGTCCAGGGCGATGCGCGCTTCGTCGATGCGCCCGCCGTGGGCCAGGGCTGACGCGAGAATGCCGTGCGCATCGGTGAAGGCGGAATTCCAATCGATCGCCAGTTGAGCGCTTTCTGCGGCCTGTTCAAATTTTTCGGCGCTCAAATACGCCCATCCTTCCACAACCCGCCATATCACCATCAAAAGATCGCGCGGGCTCAGCAGCATCGCTTCGCGCGCGTTTTCGATCGCAAGTTCGTATTCACCGGCGAACCCATGGACGACGCCCGTGTAGCCGCGGGCAAAGCTCGAATTCGGGTTCAGTTCGATGGCGCGCCGCAAACGTCGGATGGCGTCATCGTGCCGGCCCGAAAACAGCTCGTGAATCGCCAGTACGGTATGCGCCGCCGCATCCTGATCGTCGGAATTTACCGCTCTTCGCGCGACATCGCCCATTCGCGCCATCGCGGCGGCCGGCGAGTCCGTCCAGCCGAAGAGGGCCGCGAAATGCAATGCGAAGGCCAGATCGCCGAGCGCGACCGCATTGTCCGGTTCATCACGCGACAGCTCCTCCAGCAGACGGAGCGCTTCGCCAAAATCCTCCCGCGTGAACCGCCTGATGTGCCAGTGCGCGCGCATGATCCGATCCCAGGAGTCGAGCTCGGCCGTCCCCTTGTTCTTCGAGTGCTGGATTTCCGCCATCACAATGCCGGGCGCGATCGAACCGATGATGCTCCTGGTGATTTCGTCCTGAACCGCGAAGAGGTCCACGAGGTCCCGGTCGTAGCGCTCCGCCCAGACGTGATGGCCGTTGGTCGCGTCTATCAACTGGGACGTGACCCGAATCGTCTTGCCGGCCCTTCGGACGCTTCCCTCTAGCACGTAGCGGACATCGAGTTCCTTCGCCACCTTTCGAACGTCGATCGCTTGACCGCGATACGTGAACGATGAATTGCGCGCGATCACGAATAGTGAATGAAACCTTGACAGCTCGGTGATAATGTCTTCACTGATACCGTCGGCGAAGTATTCCTGCTCGGGATCGCCGCTCATGTTGGCAAACGGCAGTACGGCGATGGAAGGTCGGTCTCGGCGCGCCATTGTGCGTTTGACGGCTTCGAGATCAGGCGAACTGACCTTCACCTTATAGACCCGCAGCGACTCCATGTTCTTGACCTTTTGTTCGCCCTGGTCCTCGAAGCTCGCGCTGACCTTGCCCTTGACCGCAGTGCGGATCGATTCGGACACCGTGATGCCGCCGGGCTCGGCCAAGCCTTCGAGCCGAGCGGCAATGTTCACGCCGTCGCCATACACTGTGCCGTCAGCCTTCTCGATCACGTCGCCAAGATGCACGCCGATGCGAAAGCGCATGCGCCGGTCTTCGGGCACTGCGCTTGAGGAAGCATTGAGCTCCTGCTGAACGGCAAGAGCGGCTGACACTGCCCCAGTCGCCGTCTCGAACACCGCAAGCACCGAGTCGCCGGCCATGTCGATGATCCGGCCCTGGCTGGAGTCGATGTGCGTCCTGAACACCTTGCGCGCGGATTCCAGCGCCGCCACCGTCGCGCGCTCGTCCGCCGTCATCAGGCGCGAATAGCCCGCGACATCCGCCGCGAGAATGGCTGCCAGCCGCTGTTTGAGTTCGGTTCCGCTCACTGGTGTCGGCCCCTCTCCGAGCCATGCAGCCGGTGCATGTTACCTCCGACGAGGCCAGCGTGAGGCGAAGCCTACGGTCTGAGTGTCCTGTCCTGGCCGAAAGCGGGCTCTATTAAGCTCAGATTGGCACTATTATCCCGTGGCAGGTCACAGTTGCCCCCGCTCTAGGATAAAAACGCTGCCGGGGCCTTCACTCGTTTCCGGCCAGCCGAATTCAATTTTCGGATAGGCGCGCTCCAGCGCCCTGCGGTTGCCGCCGATCTCGCACACCAGCAGTCCGCCCGGAGTCAGATGATCCTTCGCCTCGGCGAGGATCCTGCGCACCAGATCGAGGCCATCCTTGCCGGCCGCAAGCGCGAGCGCCGGCTCGTGCCGGTATTCCTTCGGCAGCTTCTGCATCGAGCGCGCGGTCACGTAGGGCGGGTTGCTGACTATCAGGTCGTATTTCCTGTCGCCGAGGGACTCGAACAGGTCCGATTTGACGACCTGGATGCGCTTTTTCATTTTGTAACGATTCACATTTATTCGCGCGACCGCGAGCGCAGCGCCTGAAAGGTCAGCAGCGTCAACGTGCGCAGCCTTGAAGGTGGACGCAAGAAGAACGGCAAGACAGCCTGAGCCGGTGCAAAGATCAAGGACCCGGCGCGGATCTCGTGTCAGCCAGGGGCTGAACCGGTCGCGCAGCAGCTCCGTAACAAAGGAGCGCGGCACGATGACCCGCTTGTCGACGTAGAAAGAATGCTCGCCGAGCCATGCTTCCTTCAGCAGATAAGCCATCGGAATCCGCTCCCGGATACGGCGCCGGACCAGGGCGTCGATCTTGTGGCGGGCCCGGGGAGCGACTTCCTCTTCCAGCAGGTATCCCAGCACCGAGGAAATCAGCCAGGCGGCTTCTTCCCGCGCGTTGTGCGTGCCGTGGCCGTAATGCAGTCCGGCGCGCGAGAAGCGCTGCGCGGTTTCACGCAGCAACCGGGATACGTTCAAGCAAGCAGCGAGCGCAGGATATCGAGGTAGATCCGCGGCAGCTTCTCGAGCGCCGCGAGTTCAACGTGCTCGTTCAATTTGTGGATGCTGGCGTTGATCGGGCCGAGCTCGACGATCTCCGGGCAGATGTCGATGATGAAGCGGCCGTCGGAGGTGCCGCCGCCGGTCGACAGGCGCGGTGTGCAGCCGGTGTTTGCCTGGACCGAATTCGTTACCGCCTCGGTCAGCCTGCCCGCGCGGCTGAGGAACGGCTTGCCGCCGAGCGTCCACGTCACCGAATACTCCAGGCCGTGCCGGCGCAAAACCGCCTCGAAACGCTCCTTGAGCGAGCTTTCGGTGCTGGCGGTGGAGAAGCGGAAATTGCACAGCAGCAGGGCAGACCCCGGCACCACGTTCTCCGCGCCGGTGCCGGCATTCAGATTGGAGACCTGAAAGCTGGTTGGCGGGAAGAATTCATTGCCTTGATCCCATCTCGTCGCCGCGATCTCGGCCAGCGCGGGCGCGAGCAGATGGATGGGATTTTTCACCTGTTCGGGATAGGCGACGTGGCCCTGCACGCCGCGCACCGTGAGCCTGGCCGACAGGGAACCGCGCCGGCCGACCCGAACCATGTCGCCCAGCATCGTTGCGGAGGAGGGTTCGCCGATGAGGCAGTAATCGATCGATTCGCCGCGCTGCTTCAGGAGATCGACGACCTTCAGCGTGCCGTCGATCGAGGGACCTTCCTCATCGGAGGTCAGCAGCAGGGCGACCGATCCGGCGTGCTTCGGCCGTTCCCGCGCGAAGGCCTCGACGGCAACCACGAAGGCGGCAATCGAGGACTTCATGTCCGCCGCGCCGCGCCCGTAGAGCCGTCCATCGCGGATCGTGGGCGTGAAGGGCTCGCTCAGCCACTCCTCCAGCGGCCCGGTCGGCACCACGTCGGTATGTCCTGCGAAGCACAGCAGCGGGCGCGCGGCGCCGCGCCGCGCCCAGAGATTGGTGACCGCCCCGCAACGGATGGATTCGCATGTGAAACCCGCCTCGGCAAGCCGCGCGGCCAGGTATTCCTGGCAGCCGGCATCGTCCGGCGTGACCGAACGCCGCCGTATCAGTTCCTGCGCGAGTTCGAGCGCCCCTTGCAAGCCGCGCCTGTCAGGTGGTGACGTCGATCTTGAAGTCGTTGAAGGATGCGCCGGGGCCGGCGCTGGCCGAGAGTACGCCGTCCTTCTTCTCGTCCTTCCTGTCGGCGGCGCCGGGCGTGGCAACCTGTCCCGAGGATATCGACCCGGCGGTCGCCTGGTTGATCAGCCACAGCATGTTGGTGGCCGAATCGGCGTTCGCCATGCATTCCTCCTGCGTGATCGAACCGTCCATGAACATGTTGAACAGCGACTGCTCGAAGGTCTGCGAGCCGGGCGCCATGCTCTTTTCCATCGCGTCCTTGATCTCGTTGACGTCGCCTTTCTCGATCAGTTCCGAGATGTGGCGCGTGTTCAGCAGCACCTCGACCGCGGCGCGGCGCGCGCCGGTCTTGGTGCGCACCAGGCGCTGCGAAACGATCGCCTGCAGCGCGGCCGACAGGTCGAGCAGCAGCGTCGGCCGGTTCTCCAGCGGGTAGAAGCTGATGATCCGGTTCATCGCGTGGTAGCTGTTGTTGGCGTGCAGCGTGGCGAGCGCCAGGTGGCCGGATTGCGCGTAGGCAAGGGCCATGCCCATGGTCTGCTTGTCGCGGATTTCGCCGATCAGGATGCAGTCCGGCGCCTGGCGCAGGGCGTTCTTCAGCGCGGTCTCGAAGTTCTTGGTGTCGGTGCCGACTTCGCGCTGGTTGACGATCGATTTCTTGTTCTTGAAGATGAATTCGACCGGGTCTTCCAGCGTCAGGATGTGGCCGGATTTCTGCTCGTTGCGCAGGTCGATCATCGCCGAAAGCGAGGTGGTTTTGCCCGAACCGGTGGCGCCGACCATCAGGATCAGGCCGCGCTTCCGCATGATGATTTCTTTCAGGATTTCCGGCAGGCCCAGAGTGTCGAATTGCGGCACGCTGCCGGGGATGAAGCGCACCACCACCGCCGGCGTGCCTTTCTGGCGGAAGGCGCTGATGCGGAACGCGCCGACGCCTTCCAGCGCGAACGCGGTGTTCAGTTCCATCTCGTCCTCATATTCGCGGATCTGCTTTTCGGTCAGCACCTCGTAGAGCAGCGTCTTGACCGCTTCCGTGTTCAGCACGGTTTGATTGACCGGCACCGCGACGCCGTTGATCTTGATGTTGATGGGCGAGCCGGCCGACAGGAAGATGTCCGACGCCTTTTTATCGGCCATCAGCTGGAACAGACGCTTCATCGCGGACATATGCGTTCTCCCCTTACGACTGCCTAGTTTAGCCTCTAATCTGCGCGCAGGAGCTCGTTCAGGCCGGTCTTGGCCCGGGTCCTCGCATCCACGCGCTTGACGATCAGCGCGCAGTAAAGACCGTATTTGCCGTCCGCCGAAGGCAGGGTGCCCGGCACCACGACCGATCCGGACGGGACCCGGCCATACATGACCTCGCCGCTGGCGCGATCGTAGATTTTTGTGGTGGCACTGAGGTAGACCCCCATGGAGAGCACGCTGTTCTCCTCGACGATCACGCCCTCGACAACCTCGGAGCGGGCGCCGATGAAGCAGTTGTCCTCGATGATCACCGGGCCGGCTTGCACCGGTTCGAGCACGCCGCCGATGCCGACGCCGCCGGAGAGGTGCACATTTTTCCCGATCTGCGCGCAGGAGCCCACCGTGGCCCAGGTGTCCACCATCGTGCCCTCGTCGACATAGGCGCCGATATTGACGAAGGAGGGCATCAGCACGACGTTTTTCGCGATGTAGGCGCCGCGCCGCGCCACGGCAGGCGGGACGACCCGAAACCCTGCTTGTTTAAATTCTTCAGAACTAAAAGAAGCGAACTTCGACGGTACTTTGTCGTAATAGTTGGTCGAGCCGCCCGGCATGACCCGGTTGTCCTCGAGGCGGAACGAGAGCAGCACCGCCTTCTTGATCCACTGATGGGTGATCCAGCTGCCGTTGCTCTTCTCCGCCACGCGGAGTTTGCCGCAATCGAGCCCGGCAATGACTTCCTCGACCGCGCTGCGCAGGGTTTTAGGTGCCGACGCGGGGTTGAGTGCAGCCCGGCCCTCCCAGGCGTCCTCGATCGTCTTTTGGGTCGAATCCATTGAACCTCAGAGTTTGGCGGCGTAGTCGCCGATACGCCGAAGCGCTTCGACGCACTCGGCGAGCGGCGCAACCAGGGCAATTCGGACATGGTTCTTGCCGGGGTTTTCTCCATACGCCTCGCGCGCGAGAAAGCTGCCCGGCAGGACCAGCACATTATAGTCACGCTGCAATCGGCGGGCGAACTCGGCGTCGTCGATCGGCGTGCGCAGCCACAGGTAGAAGGCGCCCTGCGGCCGGTAGGCCGACAGCGGCGCCTTGATCATGCCGAGCGCGGCGTCGATCTTCGCCGCGTAGAGGCGCCGGTTCTCGCGCACGTGCGCTTCGTCGTTCCAGGCCGCGATCGAGGCGCGCTGCACGGCGACACTCATGGCCGAGCCGTGGTAGGTGCGGTAGAGAAGGAATTGCTTGAGCAGCGCGGCATCGCCGGCGACGAAGCCCGAACGCATGCCGGGCGCGTTCGAACGCTTGGACAGGCTGGAAAAGATGACCAGCCGCGTGAAGTTCTTCCGGCCGAGGCGTTGGGCGGCGTCCAGCGCGCCCAGCGGCGCCGTGCCTTCGTCGAAATAGATCTCGGAGTAGCACTCGTCCGAGGCGATGGTGAAGCCGTGACGGTCGGAGAGTTCGAACAAGTGCTGCCAGTCCTCCAGCGGCATCACCTTGCCGGTCGGATTTCCCGGCGAGCAGGTATAGACGAGCTGCACGCCGTGCCACTCAATCTGGTCGAAACGCATACCGTGGTTCAGAAATACCGGGCTTGCCCCGGCGAGGAGCGCGGCACCTTCGTAGATCTGATAGAAGGGATTGGGGGAAACGACACGCGCATTGCCCCCGGACGGATCGATCACGGTCTGGGCAAAGGCGAACAATGCCTCCCTCGTGCCGTTGACGGGCAACACCTGGGTCGCAGGATCGAGCGCGGGCAACGAATAGCGGCGCATCGCCCAGGCCGCGACCGCCTCGCGCAGTTCCGGCAGCCCGGCGGCCCGGGGATAGATCGAAAGGCCGTCCAGGGCGCCGGCCAGCGCTTCCTTCACCAGCGCGGGCGTCGGGTGCTTGGGCTCGCCGATGGACAGATCGATCGGCCGCAGCGCCGGGTTGGGCGTGACGCCGGCAAGCAGCGTGCGCAGCTTGTCGAACGGATAGGTCTGGAGTTGAGCGAGGCGGGGATTCAATCTCTTGCTTTCCAGCCCCGTTTGCGATGCTCGGCGACGACAGAGGTGTAGATGCCGCCGCGCACATTGAATTTTGCCGTCAAACGCATGAAGCGGGGCTGCGTCGCCTTCACCAGATCCTCAAGGATGCGGTTGGTGACGGCTTCATGGAACGCGCCTTGGTTGCGGTAGGACCAGACATACAGCTTGAGCGACTTCAGTTCCACGCAGCGGCGCTCGGGGATGTACTCGAGCGACAGGGTGGCGAAATCCGGCTGCCCGGTGAGCGGGCACAGGCAGGTGAATTCCGCAATTTCCATGCAAATCCGGTAGTCGCGCCGCGGCGACGGGTTGACGAACGTTTGCAGGCGTTTGCTCGGGCGCGTGGGCATCGAAAAAATTCAGGAAGGTGACGGAAATGAGCGGAAATCGACGGCAATCGTGCAGCCGGATGGTATCATTTTCAAAACCCGAAAACGCTACGAAAAAGCTCCAATACGTGCGCCTCACACAGGTAAAGCTCGCCGGCTTCAAATCCTTCGTCGATCCCACCTCCATCCACGTTCCCGGCCAGCTGGTCGGCATCGTCGGCCCGAACGGATGCGGCAAGTCGAACGTCATCGACGCGGTGCGCTGGGTGCTGGGCGAATCACGCGCCTCCGCCCTGCGCGGCGACTCGATGCAGGACGTCATATTCAACGGTTCGGGCAACCGCAAGCCGCTGGCGCGCGCCAGCGTCGAGCTGATTTTCGACAACGCGCTGGGCCGCGCCGCCGGCCAATGGTCGCAATACGCGGAGCTGTCGGTCCGGCGGGTGCTCGCGCGCGACGGCGAGTCGTCCTATTTCATCAACGGCACGCACGTCCGGCGGCGCGACATCACCGATCTCTTCCTCGGTACCGGCCTGGGGCCGCGCGCCTATGCCATCATCGAGCAGGGAATGATTTCGCGTGTGATCGAGGCCAAACCCGATGAGCTGCGGGTCTTTCTCGAGGAAGCTGCAGGCGTTTCGCGCTACAGGGAGCGGCGCAAGGAAACCGAGCACCGTCTTGCCGATACGCGCGAGAACCTGGCCCGCGTGTCCGACATCCGCACCGAGCTGGGCGCGCAGATCGAGAAGCTCGAGGGCCAGGCGAAGGTCGCCTCCCAGTACCAGGAACTGCAGCAGGAACTGCTGCTCAAGCAGCATCTGCTCTGGTTCCTGCGGCGCAAGGATGCAGCGGCTGACCGCGAGAAGCATTCGAAGGAGATTGCCAGCGTCACCAACGAGGTCGAGGCCGGTACCGCGAGGCTGCGGCAAGTCGAAAGCCGGGTAGAGACTGCGCGTGTCGCGCATTTCGCGGCGGGAGACGGACTGAATACAGCGCAGGCTGCCGTGTACGCGGCGAACGCCGAAGTGGCGAAGCATGAATCCGAGCTGCGGCACGTCGAAGAGAGCCGTAGCCGTTTGGAGAGCCAGCACGCCGAGCGCGGGGTGCAGCTTACGTCGTGGCGGGAGCAGCGCTCGCAGCTGACCCAGGCGCTGCACATGTGGGCCGCGCGCTCCGGTGGCGCGAAGCAGCGGGTCGCGGATGCGCAGGCCAGTTTGACGGTGGAAAACGTACGTCTTCCCGAGTCCGAGCACGCCTACCGCGCGAGGCAGGAGCAGCTGAACGAGGCGCGCAGCAAGCTGCTGCAGGCCGAGAGCCGGCTGTTGCTCGAGCAGCAGAAGGTCACGCACCTGGAAGGCAATCTGCAGTCGCTGGCGCAGCGGCGCGAGCGGCTGGAGGCCGAGCTGCAATCGCTCGCCGAGCCTGACGCGGCCGGCACCAACGCCGCCAATGAACGCGTTGTGCTGCTTGACCGCGCGATGGTTGAAGCGCAGGCGGGCGTCGATGCCGTTCAGGCGGAGACCGAAGCGCTTGCGGCGACGAGCGCGGCCGCCGCGGAAGCCGATGCGCAGGCGAGCCGGGAGCACACCGCAGCCGATGCCCAACTCGCCACCCTGAAGCAGGTCCAGACCGCCGCCGAGGAAGACGCCCCCCTGCATGAATGGCTGGAGCGCCATCAGCTCGCCGCCTTGCCGCGCTTCTGGCAGAAGATTCGCATCGACCACGGCTGGGAGACGGCGGTGGAATCGGTGCTGCGCGAGCGCCTGCATGCACTGGAGCTGGGAGACAGCAGTCCACTGGGGGCAGACCGGCCGCCAGTGAAGGCGAGCCTGTTCGCGCCCGGATTGGTCGACGCTTCCGCCGCTGCTGCCGCGCTGCCCGGCCATACGCCGCTGCAGGACAAGGTGCATGCCATCGACGGCAAGCTCGCCGGGGCGCTCGCCGACTGGTTTGCCGGTGTTTACGCCATCGAGGGCACGCCGACGGCGGAGCAGCGAGCCGCGCTCCCTGCCGGTGCTTCGCTGGTGAATCGCGAGGGCGACCAGTTCACGCGCCATACGCTGAGCTTCCATGCGCCGGATTCGGCCGATGCCGGGATCCTTGCGCGCCAAGCCGAGATCGAGAGCCTGGCAGAACGCTGCCGCGGCCTGGCGCAAAAAGCCGGGGCAACCGCCGCCGAGGCCAGGCGCATCGAAAACCAGCTTGCGCAACGCATGGCGGCGCTCGAACAGTCGAGGGAAGCCGTCGGGGCGAGGCAGCAGGAGAAGCACGACGCGCAGATCGAGGCGCTCAAGCTGGGCCAGGCGCTGGAACGGTATCGCGAGCGCGCCGCGCAGATTCGCGACGAAATCGGCGTGGTCGGTCTGGAGGCCGAGCGCGACGGTAAGCGGCTGACCGAGGCAAGGGCAGCAGCGTCGCGCATCGGCGATGAAATCCGCGAGGCCAAGCAGAAGCTGGCAGCGGTCCGCGCGGGATATGTCGCGGCCGAAACCGCGCTCGCCGAGCAACGGATACGCACCCAGCAGGCCGAGCGCGAAGCGCAGGATGCGGTGTTCGGGGAACGCGAGATATCCGCGAAGATTTCCGAGATCGACAATTCGGTGCGCATGATCGATCAGCAGATCGGCCATGCGGAAGTGGAAATCGCGCGCCTGACCGAGGAACTGGCGGTGGATCCGGTGCCGGCGGTGCGCAGCGCCCTGGATGCGGCGGCCGAATCGAGGATCGGGTGCGAGAAGACGCTGGCCGGCGCGCGCGAGAGCGTCG
>JBBPIU010000083.1:0-13686 GCA_038040245.1 Pseudomonadota bacterium
CCAGGTCGCCGCGCACGAACGTCCCCTTCACCTCCGCCGAAAGCTCGATGCCCTCGAAAGGCGTGTAGCCCTGCGTTGACTCCGAATCCTTCGCGCGGATGGTCCAGGTTTCGCGCGGGTCCACCAGCGCCAGGTCCGCATCCAGCCCTTCGGCGATGTCGCCTTTCGAATTCAGGCCGAAGCGCCGCGCCGGATTCCAGCTCGTGAGGCGCGCCATGTGGTTGTAGGACAGGCCGCGCTTCGAGCCCTCCGATACCAGCGCCGGCAGCAGGTACTCGGTGCCGCCGAAGCCGGACTTGGCGAGCCAGATGTTGCCGAAGTACTTCTTCGCCACCTTGGTTTCGTGCCGGCAGCAGGCGTGGTCGCTCACCACCCAGTCGATCTTTCCCTCCAGCAGCTTCGCCCACAGGTATTCGACGTCCTCACGCGGGCGGATGGGCGGGTTTACTTTGGCAAGCACTTTACTGGGGGAAGAGACATCAAGAATTAAATGCCCAATAGTGACCTCCCGCCGGAAATCGATGTGCGGGAATACGGCCGCCATCTGCAGAGCTGCCTGCAGAGCCTTGCGGGAGGAGAGATGGAGAAGATTGATGTTCGGCAGCAAGGTCTCGTTTGCGAGATACGCGGCGATGAAGACAGCCAATCCTTCGGAATGGGGCGGGCGGGAGGCGCTGTACGCGGCCAACCCCGAAAGATCCTTTCTCGACTCAACCAGTTTGGTGTAGGCGGTCATGATCTCCGCCGTCTCGCAATGCAATGACAGGCTGATCTGGCCGGCTATCGCCGGGTATTTCTCGCGGGCTTTCTGCACGCCGCGCATCACGAACTCGAAGTGCGCGTAGTCGTAGCGCTCCTCGGGCTTGATCATGAGGAAATCGTGCTGCGCGTTCGACCGGCCGTGCAGGCCGTGCGAGCCGTAGAACATGAAGATCTTGAACGAGGACACGCCGTGCTTCGCCACCAGCTCCGGGATTTCGCGGATCTGCGTGGCGTCCATTGGCGCCAGGTGGTAGGCGTAGTCGACGTGAAACTTCCCCTCGGAGATCTTCAGCACCTCGGGAAAGAACTTCCGGTACGGGCCGCCCTTGTTCAGGTAGTACTGGCCGGTGCGGAAGTAATTCAGCATCGAAGTGACGCCGCCCTGCGCCGCGGCGCGGCTCTCGGTCACCGCATCCTCGGCCAGCGGCGAATAGATGCCGGCATGCATGTGCGCATCCACCACGCCGGGAAAGGCGAGGCGGCCCTTGCCGTCATAGATTGTTTTGGCAGTTTTTGGATCTATCTTTGAGGCTATTTTCCTGAAACGGCCATCCTGAATGGCGACATCACAGTCATGCACCTCGTTGCCATGAGGCCGCACCACGCGCACGTTCTTGATCAGCAGGTCGCAGGTCATGAGCTAGTGGCTGATCCCGGGCAGCCAGGTGGCGAGCGGGGGGAAGACGATGATCAGCGCGATCAGCAGCATTACGCAGGCGATGAACGGCATTCCCGCGAGGTAGATGTCGCGCATCGTGGTGCCGGGCGGCGCCACTCCTTTCATGACGAACAGCAGGAGCCCGAAGGGCGGCGTGGTGTAGCCGATCTCCAGCGCGAGCAGCATGATCAGTCCGAACCAGGTCAGGTCGAAGCCGAGGCTCTTGGCGAGCGGAAAGAAGATCGGCGCGGTGAGCAGCATCATCGAGAGCTGGTCCATGAAGCAGCCGAGGAACAGGATCACGCCGATCATCACCATCAGCATGCCCATCGGCGTCAGGTCGAAGCCGAGCGCCCAGTTCATCAGGCCGCTGGAGGCGCCGGTGAACGCCAGCACCTGCGCGAAGGTTGCCGAGCCGAAGATGATGAGGAACGACATTACTGTCACGCGCAACGCGCCCTCCACCGATCTGACGAACGCCTTCCAGGTCATGCTGCCGTAGCAGGCCGCCAGGGCGACCACCGAGACCGCGCCCAGCGCCGCGGCCTCGGTCGGCGTGCACCAGCCGACGATCATGATGATCACCGAGAACACGATGATCGCCACCATCGGGATCACGTCGACGAAGAAGAGGCGAACCTTCTCGCGCCGCGACACCGGATCGGCGACATAGGCCGGGGCGGCGCCCGGGTCGATCATGGTCCAGGTCCAGATCAGTACCCCGTACATCAGCGCCAGCAGCAATCCCGGGACGATCCCCGCGATCAGCAGGTCGCCGACGTCGGTGCGGCCGAGCGTGGCCAGCAGCACCGTGAGCGCCGAGGGCGGGATGATCACCGCGAGTCCTCCCACGCCCATGATCGGTCCGATGGAGAGATACTTGTTGTAGCCGCGCTTCATCATGTCGGGCACCATCAGCGTGCCGAGCAGCGCGCAGGCGCCCATGCTCGAGCCCGCCGGCCCGGCGAACGCGGTGCCGCCGATGAGAGTCACGTAGGCGAGCCGCCCGCGCACGTTGCCGAGCAGCTTGTCGGCGGCATTGAAGCACTTGGTGGCGAGCCCGGTGTGGTAGAAGAGTTCCCCCATCAGCAGAAACATCGGGATCGGCACCAGCGCGAAGGTGGTCATGGCGCCGAAGCCGTTGTTGATCACCTGCGCGATGCCCTGGCCGCCGCCCATGAACAGGATGGCGGCGACGATGTTGGTGGCGAAGAACGCGATCGCCACCGGGATGCCGAGCATCATCAGCGCGATGGCGAGGCCGAACAGGATCGCCGCCGCCCAGTACCAGTCCACTGGCTCAGAACCTGTCTTGTGTCACGAGCTCAAAACCTTTCGCGTGTCACTAGCTCAAAACCTTTCGCGTGCCATCGTTCAGCCCGTCTCGCCCGACTGGCCGCCGAGATCGCCGAGGAAGTTTTCGCCGCGCCACAGAAAGCGCCCGAACTCGATCGCCATCATGGAGAAGGCCACCGGGATGAAGATCACGACCATCCAGCGCGGCATGTCCATCGAGCGCACGTCGATGTCGTTCAGGCTGTAGTTGCGCAGCGTGACCTCGAAGCCGTACCAGGCAAGCACCGCGCAGACGGCGATGCAGGCGATACCGATGGCGATCGTGAACCGGCGCCGTAGCCCGGGCCGGAGGTACATCAGCAGGATCTCGACGTAGACGTGGCCCTTCTCGCGCACCAGCCACGGCGCGCCGAGGCAGGGCATGACCAGCAGCGCGTACTCGGTGAAGGTGAAGAAATGCGCCGAGCTCTGGTAGCCCAGGTTGCGCAGCACCACGTCGATGAAGATGGTGACCATCATCGCCACCATCAGCACACCCGCCGCCACGGCCATGCCGTGGAGGAGGGCGTCGTAGGCTCTGCCGATCAGGCGCAGGTCAGGATCCCGGCGCGAACAGCTTGCTGAACTTGTCGGCGTCCTGGGGGCCGCCGGCTTTCTCCATGCGCTCCTTCATGCGCACGAAGCTCGCCTTGCGCGCCTCGCCGGCGAACGCGGCGGCGGCCTCCTTGCCGAGCGACACCGACTTGAGGCCGCGCTTCTCCAGCTCGGCGAACTCCTTCGTGCGCAGCGCGGCAAGGTCCTTGACGGAGGACACTTCGTGCTCGATGACGGTCCTGGTCAGCACGTCCTTGGACTTCTGCGAGAGCGAATTCCACTTGCGTACGTTGATGATGACGCCGAGGTCGGTGGAAAAGAACGAGGGATCGAGCCGGAACTTGAGGAACTTGTCCCAACTCGCGTCCATCAGCCCGATCTCGGTCCAGCCGGTGGCGTCCGCCGTGCCGCGCTCGAGCGCGGTATACACATCGGTCGAGGGCAGGTTGATCACCTGCGCTTTCAGATAGTTGGTGAAGAACGCATTGTAGATCGGGTTGCCGCGCAGCTTGACCCCGGTGATATCGAGGTTGCCTCTGGCATCGAGCCTGGGCTGGTTCTTGAACCACAGGTGGAAGTGGATCCCGCTGTCGATCCAGCCGAGGTAGACCACGCTCATCCTGCGCACGTGCGCCTCGTTCAGCGCCGCCAGCGCGCCGCTCTTGCGCGCCGTGGGGCCGTCGATGGTGCTCGCGCTTACCGCGTCGCACTCGGGAACCGTCCCGGCATAGAACGCGCAGGGCGTATAGACCATGTCGACTGCGCCGTCGCGCACTGCGGCCGGCTGCTCGAACATGCCGATCGCCTCCGGGCCGCCGCGTACCTGGATCTCGAGCACGCCCTTGCCCGCGGTGTTCGCCTTCCTGACGAACTCGAGGAAGCTCTTGGAATAGACCCAGCTTGCCGGGAACACGTGGGTCGCGGTGAGCTTGTCCTGCGCCAGGACCGGCGCCGTGCAGACTGACGCGAGAGACGCCGCGAGCGCGGCGGCGAGGATACGGCTGATTTTCATCGGAACCCCCCCTGTATTCTTCAACGTAGGAATGTGATCGCATCTTAGCGCATGGGTGCCGAATAGTCAGCGTGGCGGTCTCTGAAGGCCGACATGCCGCAGCATTCCAAGTATGCGTGCCAGCACGTCCTTCCTGTACGCCTTCAAATCGCGCTCACGATAGTCGTAAAAGCCTTGGCCGGATTTGAGACCGATCAGCCCGTCATGCATGAGGCGCTGGACGATATCGGGTGCTGTGTATCGCTCACGGCTGATCGTTTCGGAGAGGTAGCGGCTCGCATGGTAAAGAATGTCATTGCCGCCATAGTCGATGAACTCGATGACGCCCATGGCGGCAAACCTCAGTCCAAGGCCAAGACGGGTTGCCTTGTCGATCTCCTCTGCGGTGGCGGCGCCTTCTTCGATCATGCGGGCCGCCTCATTCATGATCAGTGCCTGCAGGCGCGGGACGATGTACCCGGGGGTCGGGCCGCATACAACCGGAACCTTGCCGATGTCCTCCAGAAGGCTTCGCAAGCGTCCGACGGTTTCAGGCGTGGTTCCGGGATGGACGCTCAGTTCGACCAGCGGAATGACGTAGGCCGGATTCAACCAATGGGCATTGAGCAGGCGCTCTGGATGCGTGACAAAGGGGAGCAGATCGGTCACGAGAATGGTGGAGGTGGTGGAAGCAAGAATCGCGTCAGGCCGGGCGGAAAGGCAAATCCGTTCGAACGCATGCTTCTTGGTTGCATGGGTTTCCGTGACGCCTTCGAAAATCACATCCGCCCCGGCCAGCCGCTCCGCTGACTCGGACTCCGGAAACAGATGGATCCGGTCCCGCAGCCGCGACACGGCGTCCTGCGGGATTGCGCCAAGCTCCGCGAGCATCGACAGGCTGGAAGCGATTTCTTCGCGGGCGTCCGCGCAAAGACGCGCCCACTCCGCGGCAGTGCGAACCTTGAGGTCGATGAGATCGATCTCGTAGCCGCCGTATGCGAACGCGAGCGCGATGCCGCGCCCCATCCGTCCCGCGCCTACCGCCGCCACCCGCTGCCCGTCGATCGTCACTGTTCCCCCTCCCAAAGCAGTTCCTTCAGTTGATCGGGGGTCCTGGTGTTCAACGAAAGCGCGACAAGCGTGCGCGGTCCGTGGCGAAGATTCCGTCCGAGAATGGCCCCGGCCACCGCAAGCAATCCGCGGGCAACCGGCGCCTCGCAGGAAATCCACTGCGCGACCGAATCGAGGAACGCGAGTCCAAGGACGACGTCTTCCGTCATGTATCGATGCTGGCGCAGGTCGATATGTTCGCGCCAGTCTCCCGAATCCACGAGCTTCTGGTGGGCGTCGCCGTACATCCATCGATCGCTGTTGTAATGATCGGACAACGGAAAGTGAGGCGGGCGATAGTCAAGCGCCTCGCGCACGGCAATCCGTTCCGCGTCGAGTGCGTCCGTCACTGCCCGGACCGCCGGTTGCGTGCCCTCATGGTGAATGTCCCAGTGCTCGAAATGCTGGAGCGGGGCGGCGTTGAGCAGGATCAAGGGCGGGTGAATGATGGGTCCGGCATTCAATAGCGCCGCTGAGAGCGCGTCTTCGCATGGCTCGATCGCGGGGTATGCCTCCGCGATTACGTCGCGGGCGAGCGCAGCGCGCTTGGCGGGATACGCGCCGGTAGGCAGGCGCTTCGCGCGAATTGTGATGGCGACTTCGCCGGTGGCGCGCTTGCGTGCGAGGTACGGAAGGGTGCCGGTTTCGGCGTAGGTCACCTCCGCCCGGGAACCGGTTTGCCGGGCGATTCTGTCCATGACATACGCGCCGAAAGTGCCGGGGGGCAGAAAGACCACCTGGCCTGCGGCCAGGTGCGGCGCGATGGCCTTTGCGATATCCGATTGGGCGGAAGCGGGCGAGGGAACCAGAATGAGTTGCGCGCCGCGCACGGCGACGCCGATGTCGGTCGTCGGAGTCGCGATGGAAGCATTGCGGACGCCGTCGACGTCTCTGACCCGGATCGCGCGGCTTTCGAGGACCGGCGCAAATGCAGCCGCGTCCCGGCGCCACAGTCTTATCTCATGGCCTTTCTCGCTCAGGTCGGCCGCTGCCGCGTAGGCGCCGTGACCGCCACCCAAAACCGCTATCTTCATGCCGATTCCCCTTCGATCCGATGATATATCCTTGCGCTCATGTTGGATTCGGTGAGCTTGCCCCGCTCGCAGCGAACGCTACCGCAAATGCTCGCGGTGCAGGCCGAACGCCATCACGATCGTCCTCTGCTTACCATCGGCGAGGTGACGTGGACATTCCGCGATGCCGCGAGCGCGGCCGCGCGCCGCGCCGGCATGCTCGCCGCCGCCGGTATCGGGCCGGGCGACCGGGTGGCGCTGCTATTGGGCAACCGGATCGAGCTCATGGAGATGGTGCTCGCTTGCGGCTGGATGGGCGCCATCGCGGTGCCGATAAACACCGCGGCCATGGGGCCGCAGATCGGCTACTTCCTGCAAAACAGCGGTGCGAGGGTGCTGGTGATCGAGAGCGACCTGCTTTCCCGGCTCGAACAGGTAGAGATCGAGCGCCTGGCGCTGGAGCGAATATGGGTTGTCGGTGATTCGCGTGGTGCTGCAACGTCCAGCCGGCGCGTCGAGCCGCTGCCTGCCCCGGGGGCGCCGATTCCTGCCGCCGCCGTCAAACCGGGCGACACCCTCGCGATTCTATACACCTCGGGCACGACCGGACCCTCGAAGGGCGTGATGTTCCCGCATACGCAGTATTACTGGTGGGGCATCAACACCATACATTTGCTTGAAATTGCCGCCGAAGACGTCCTTTGCACCACGCTGCCGCTTTTCCATGTCAACGCTCTGAGCAGTTTCGCGCAAGCCTTGCTTTCCGGCGCGCACATGGTGCTTCACGAGCGTTTTTCAGCCTCCGGTTTCTGGCCGGCGACACGGCAGTCCGGCGCCACGGTCATCTACCTGCTTGGCGCGATGGTGCCTATCCTTCTGGCCCAGCCGCCGGGCGCAGCTGAACGCAGTCATCGGGTGCGGCTGGCGTTGGGTCCCGGGGTGCCGCCGGACATGATCGCCAAATTCGGCGAACGCACCGGCGTCCGTCTTCTCGAAGGCTACGCGTCCACCGAGACCAACTTCGTGATCGGATCCACGATCGACCAGCAGAAGCCCGGATCCATCGGCCGGATTCGCCCCGGGTACCACGCCTGCGTCGTCGACGATCAGGACTTTGAAGTCGATCACGGCGTGGCGGGCGAACTGCTCCTGCGGGCTGACGAACCGTATGCCTTTGCGACGGGCTACTTCGGCATGCCGGACAAGACGGTCGAGGCGTGGCGCAATCTCTGGTTTCACACCGGCGACCGGGTGGTGCGGGATAGCGACGGCAATTTCCGCTTCCTGGACCGGCTCAAGGACGCCATACGACGCCGGGGCGAGAACATTTCGTCCTATGAAGTCGAGCAGGTTCTGCTGTCGCATTCGAGCGTCGAGATGGTCGCGGTATTCCCGGTGCGCTCCGAACTCGCCGAAGACGAAGTAATGGCGGCCATCGTGCTGAAGCCGGGTTGCCGGCTGGATCCGCTCGAGCTGATGACGTTCTGCGAGCCGCGCATGCCCTATTTCGCGATTCCCCGGTTCCTCGACTTCGTGCCGGAGCTGCCGCGCACGGAGAACGGGAAAGTGCAGAAATTCAAGCTGCGGGAACGTGGCCCCGGCGCCCGGACCTGGGACCGGGAAGCCGCCGGTTATCTGCTCAAGAGGCGTTGAGTCGGTCCGCAAACTCGCCTAATATCGCATATCAACCGGGAGATAAGATGAAACTCAGGATTTGCATGACCGTGGGCATGGCGGCGGCGATTGCCGCGACCGGGGCACTGGCCGACATTACGATCGGCGTTTCGATCGGATTCACCGGTCCGCAGGCTTCGCTTGGCGTGCATTACAAGAATGCCTTTGACCTGTTGCCGAAGACGATGGCCGGCGAGCCGGTCAGGTACATCATCCTCGACAATGCATCGGACGTAACCAACGCGGCGAGAAACGGACGCAAGCTTGTTACCGAAGACAAGGTGGACGTGCTGATGGGTTCCAACGGCGTGCCGCAATCCCTTGCGCTCGCGCAGATCGCCAGCGAAAGCAAGACCCCAATGCTCGCGTTCTCGCCTATAAACGTTCCCGCCGAAAACGCGTACTGGACTTTCGTCGTGCCCCAGCCGACCGAGCTGATGATGGATGCGGTCGCCAAGGACATCAAGAAGCACAACATCAAGACGCTGGGCTATATCGGATTCTCCGATGGCTGGGGCGACATCGTGCTCAAGGCAACCGAATCGCATGCCGCGGCGGCCGGCTACCGGATCGTGGCCAACGAGCGCTACGCGCGCAACGACACCAGCGTCGTCGGCCAGGTGCTCAAGCTGATGGCTGCCAACCCCGACGCGGTCATGGTGGGCGGGTCCGGCACCGGCGGTGCCTTGCCGCAGATCGCATTGCGGGTGCGCGGCTACAAGGGCCTGATCTACCACAACCACGGCACGGTCAATTCCGAATTCATCAAGATCGGCGGCAAGCACGTCGAAGGCGCGATCGCGCCGACCGGTCCGATCGTCGTCGCGGACGAATTGCCCGCGGGCTATGCCACCAAGGCGGTCGGCGAGGAGTTCATGAAACGCTACGAGGCCACGTTCAAACTCGGGCGCAATGCATTTGCCGGCTATAGCTACGATGCGGTCCTGCTGGTCGATGTGGCTGCGCAGGTGGCGCTCAAGAAAGCCAAACCGGGGACTCCTGAATTCCGCGCCGCATTGCGGGATGCGCTGGAGAATGTGAAGAACGTAGTCGGCACCCACGCGGTGTACACGATGACGCCCACGAACCACAACGGGATGGACGAGCGCGCGCGCGTCCTGGTGGTGGTGAAGGATGGCCAGTGGAGGCTGATGAAGTAGCTGTTCCCGCGCGATGAATTTCGATATCGCGCTGTGGCTGGTTCAGGACGGCATCACCAACGGCGCCATCTACGCGCTGCTCGCGCTCGCCCTGCTGCTGGTGTTCGCGGTAACGCGCGTCATATTCGTGCCGCAGGGGGAGTTCATCGCGTATGCCGCGCTGTCCCTCGCGTTGCTCCAGTCGGGGCGCCTGCCCGGCACGGTCTACGTCCTGGTGATCGGCGGCCTCATTGCGGCGGTATTCGACAGCGTCATCGCTATCCGCGCCAGGGCCTACCGGCAGCTGCCGCGGATTTTCGCGGTCTACGTCGTGTTGCCGGTCCTCATGTCGGCGATTGCCTGGTGGGCAGTGCCGCAGAAGCTCAGCCTCTGGCTGCAGGTGCTGATCGTGCTCGGTCTCGTCGTGCCGCTCGGGCCCATCCTGTACAGGGTGGCGTACCGGCCGCTGGCGGGCGCCTCGGTGCTGGTCCTGTTCATCGTGTCGATGGCGGCGCACTACGTGTTGAGCGGCCTGGGCCTGGTGTTCTTCGGCAGCGAGGGGCTGCGCGTACAGCCGTTTTCTGAAGGAAAGTTCCAGCTTGGCGTGCTGACGGTTACCGCACAGAGCCTGTGGGTGCTGTTCGCGAGCCTGGTCATCATGGTTGTGCTCTGGCTGCTGTTCGACCGCACGATTTACGGCAAGGCGCTGCGCGCCACCGCGATCAATCGGATCGGGGCGCGCCTCGTGGGGATCCCCACCGAGCTCTCGGGCAGCCTCAGCTTCACGCTCGCGGCGTTCATCGGCGCGGTTTCGGGCATCCTGATCTCGCCCGCCACGACGATTTACTACGATACCGGCTTCCTGATCGGGCTCAAGGGATTCGTCGGCGCGATCCTCGGCGGAATGGGGAGCTACCCGCTCGCGGTGCTCGGTGCGGTAATCCTTGGCCTGTTCGAGTCGTTCTCGTCGTTCTGGGCGAGCACGTTCAAGGAAGTGATCGTGTTCACGGTCATCATCCCGGTGCTGGTGTGGCGCTCGCTCACCAGCATTCATCACGTGGAAGACGAAGAGCAATGAAGGCGATCCCGCCGATGCTCGCCGCCTTTCTCGCGATCATCGCGACGGCGCCGCTCTATCTGCCGGATTTCTACGTCACGCTGCTGAATTACATCGGCCTGGCCACGCTGGTTACGCTCGGCCTGGTTCTGTTGACAGGCGTCGTGGGGCTGATTTCATTCGGCCAGCAGGCCTTCGTCGGCCTGGCCGCGTACACGACTGCCGTTCTCACGACCGTCTGGGGCGTCTCGCCCTGGGTCACGCTGGTCGCCGCGCTCGCGCTTACCGCGCTGGCGGCCCTGATCCTTGGATTCATCACGCTGCGGCTCTCGGGCCACTACCTTGCGCTCAGCACGATCGCCTGGGCGATTGCCGCCTACTACACGTTCGGAAACACCGAGCTTCTCGGCCAGTACAACGGCATCGCCAACCTTCCGCGAATTTCGCTCTTCGGCTGGACGCTGGATACCAACGGCAAATCCTATTACCTGATCTGGGTAGTGACACTGGCCGCATTGATTGCGGCGCAGAACCTGCTCGATTCGCGCTCGGGCCGGGCGATCCGGGCACTGCGCTTTCGCGGAGTCATGGCGGAGAGTTTCGGGGTCGACACCGCCTCCCTCAAGACCATCGTGTTCCTCTACGCGGCGCTGCTGGCCGGCATTTCGGGCTGGCTGTACGCGCATTTCATGCGCCTGGTCAGCCCCGGCGCGTTCGGCGTCAACGCCGGCATCGATTACCTGTTCATGGCGGTCGTTGGCGGCGCCAGCCAGGTTTGGGGAGCGGTCATCGGGGCCACGGTGCTGACGGTGCTCAAGGAGTGGCTGCAGGACAGCCTGCCCAAGCTCTTTCACCACAGCGGAAACTACGAGATCGTGGTGTTCGGCCTCCTGATGATGGTCCTCCTGCACCGGACCCGCGAGGGACTTGTGCCGGCATTTGCGCGCTGGCTGCCAGCGCGCAAGCTGCCGCGCATATCCGGCGCGGCCATGCCGCTCGAGCGCCGGGCACAGCCGAAAGCGGGCGAACGGTTGCTGGAAGTCCGCTCGGCCGAGAAGCGCTTCGGCGGACTGGTGGCGGTGAACAAGCTGTCGTTCGAGCTGAAAAGCGGCGAAATCCTCGGCCTGATCGGTCCCAATGGCGCCGGCAAGAGCACCATGTTCAACCTCATGACCGGCGTGCTGAGATCGGACGGCGGCGAAATCCTGTTCCGCGGCGAGCGCATCGAGCACCTGCCCTCGAGCGACATCGCGCGGCGCGGCATTTGCCGCACATTCCAGCACGTCAACCTGATCAGCGCCATGACGGTACTCGAGAACGCCGCCATCGGCGCGCACCTGCGCGGGTCTCGAGGGACGGTGGCCGCCATGCTGCGTCTGGATCGGCAGGAGGAGGCGCGCCTGCTCAAGGAAGCGGCCGGACAACTGGAGCGCGTAGGGCTGGGGAAACACCTGTCCGAGCCAGCGGGCAGCTTGCCGCTTGGTCAGCAGCGCATCGTCGAAATCGCCCGCGCCCTGTGCGGCGATCCGGTGCTCCTGCTGCTGGACGAGCCCGCCGCGGGCCTGCGTTACGCGGAGAAAAAGGCGCTTGCCGATCTGCTGCGCAGGCTGCGCGCCGAAGGCATGACGATCCTGCTGGTCGAGCACGACATGGATTTCGTCATGGGACTCGTGGACCGCCTGGTGGTCATGGACTTCGGCGAGAAGCTCGCCGAAGGCCTGCCGGCCGCGATCCAGGCCGATCCGAAAGTCCTCGAAGCCTATCTCGGAGGCATGGAGTGAGCGCGATCCTCGAGGTGAGCGATTTGCGCGTGCTTTACGGCAAAGTCGAGGGAGTACATCGCGCCACGCTGCGTATCGAGGAAGGCTCGATCGTCACCGTGATCGGGCCCAACGGCGCGGGCAAAACGACCCTGCTGGGCGCGATCATGGGCGTGTTGCCCTCCTCGGGCGTCGTGCGCTATCGGGGCGCGGATCTCGCCGGCACGGGCGTCGAGGCGCGTGTGGCGCAAGGCTTGAGCCTGGTGCCGGAGCGGCGCGAACTGTTCGGCGAGCTTACGGTGCACGACAACTTGCGCTTGGGCGCGTTCACGCGCATTCGCCGTGGCGAGCGCGGCATCGACGCCGACTTGGAAGCCGTATACGGGCGCTTTCCCCGATTGAAGGATCGTCGCGCCAGCCTTGCCGAGACCCTGTCGGGCGGCGAGCGCCAGATGCTCGCGCTCGGCCGCGCGCTGATGGCCAGGCCGCGGGTACTCATGCTGGACGAGCCGAGCCTCGGGCTTGCGCCGCTGGTCGTGCGGGAGATCCTGCATATCATCGCCGACCTCCGGAAGACCGGCGTGTCGATCCTGATGGTCGAGCAGAACGCGCGCGCGGCGCTGCAGATCGCCGACTACGGCTACGTGCTGGAAAACGGCGAGATCGCGGTGGAGGGCCCCTCCGCCGAGCTCGCACGGAATCCGCGCGTCATCGAAACCTACCTGGGCCTGAAGAAATCCGCCTAGGGGCTCACAGTCGATTTGTCGTCCGCATTTTTTCCGAAAGTCTGCTTTCGACGGCGGGTTCAACGATCTCTCCTTTGCGCTCGGGCTAGCCCCCGACCAGCGCGAGCACGCGCAACGGGCTGCCGCTGCCGTGCTGGATTTTCAGGGGCGGGCAGATCAGCACCGCCCCGGTGGGCGGCAGCTGGTCGAGATTGGCCAGGCACTGCAGGCCGTAGCGTCCGGCGCCGTGCATGTAGTAATGGCAGGGATAGGGGGGACGCTGGTGGTAGCCCTGTCCGGCGTCGGTGCCAATGGCTTCCGACCCGAAGCCCAGCACATCGCGCTCCTCGACCAGGAATTTGGCCACCTCGGCGTCCGGGCCGGGCGTGTGCTGTCCCGTTTCGTCGTAGTTCTGGAATGCCTCGGCGTCCCCGGGTTTTTCGCGCCACTTCTTCGACCAGTCGGTGCGCATCAGCACCCACGCGCGCGCGGGCACGCGGCCGTGCTTCTTCTCCCACTTCCTGACTGCATCGACCGTCAGAAGGAAGTCAGCATTGGCCGCGGCTTCCCGCGAGCAATCGATCACCACCGCGGGTGCGACGAAATGCTGCACGGGGATGGTGTCGACGGCGTTGTTCGGCAGATCGCGCCCGGAAATCCAGTGGACCGGCGCGTCGAAATGGGTCCCGGTATGCTCGCCGCAGGAGAAATTGTTCCAGTACCAGCTGGGGCCGCGCTCGTCGTAGCGCGAGACTTCTTCCACCCGGAACGGCAGGCACTGGCCGAATTCGGGCGGCAGCGCGATCTGCGGGAATTCGGGGGTCAGCGTATGGGTGAGATCGATCACGCGGATCCGGCCGCCTGCGAGCGCGCCCGCCAGCGCGCCGAGAATGTCGCCCGTTTTCAT
>JBBPIU010000084.1:0-13677 GCA_038040245.1 Pseudomonadota bacterium
AAAGTTTGTTCGACCATCTCAAGGCCGGCGATTCCATCGAAGTTTTTCTCGAAGGCTTCCCCAGCGTGAAACGTTCGCAGGTGCAAGCCGTGCTCAAGGAAATGGAAACGGAAGTCCTCTCCCACGTCTGACGTGAGAATCCTGCTCGACGAAATTCTGGCGCGTGCACAGGAGGATTTCAACGTTCTCATCACCATGGACGGCTCGATGGCCAGCCAGCAAAACCTCGCCAAACTTCACCTCGCAATCGTCGCCTTGCGCGCGCCCACCAATCGCCTGGCCGACACCAGCCCGCTCATGCCCAAAGTGCTCGCGTTGCTGCCGACGTTGAAACCAGGGAAGGTGGTAAGGGTTTCGGCATAGGCACCAATTGTGCGACGCTGCGCCGGGACTACGAAGCATAAAAGGAGGCATTCCATGAAGCGTCGCGCGGGCAGCCTCGGATTGATTTTCCTATCCGTCGTGGATTCCCGCTTTCGCGGGAATGACTTTCTTAGCGCCTTGCCTTGATTTCCTGAGCGAGATCATAGACGGCCGACGCGTACAGAACGCTGCGGTTGTAGCGGGTGAGGACGTAGAAGTTGCGCAAGCCGAGGCGGTATTCGGTGGCCGCGCCGGGGCTCTCCAGTTCGATCAGCGCGACCGGCGTCTCCAGCGCGAGGTCGGTGCGCGTTTCCACGCCGTAGCGTTTCATCTCCGAGAGGGGCGTTTTGGGCTCGATCCCCGCGTCCACCAGTTCGCGGTGGGCCGCGCCCGCATTTCCTCCTGCCACGCGCGCCGGCAGGTGCACGCGCTCGCCGCGCCGCCAGCCGTGCTGGACGAGGTAGTTGGCGACGCTGCCGATGGCATCGCTGGGGCTGGCGCGCAGGTCGATGGCGCCGTCGCCGTCGAAATCGACCGCGAACCGCCGGTAGCTGCCCGGCATGAACTGCGGGATGCCGATCGCGCCGGCGTAGGAACCGCGCACGCTGAACACGTCGATCCCCGCGTCGCGCGCGAACAGCAGGTACTGCTCCAGCTCGCCGCGGAAGAATTCCGCGCGCGGCGGATAGTCGAAGGCTAGGGTCGAGAGCGCGTCGATCACGCGCCAACTGCCCATCTGGCGGCCGTACACCGTCTCCACGCCGATGATGGCGACGATGATCTCCTGCGGCACGCCGTGCTCCTGCGCGGCCCGCTCCAGCGCCGCGGCATGGCGCCGCCAGAACGCCGTCCCCTCCGCGATGCGCGCATCGGTGACGAAGCGCGCGCGGTAGGCCAGCCAGGACCGCGCCTGCGGATCCTTCGGCGGCGTGATCGCGGCGAGGATCGCGGGTTCGCGGCGCGCGCGGGAGAAGAGGAATTTCAGTTCGTGCTCGGCGAAGCCGTGCCGCTCCGCCATCTGGCGGATGAAGCCCTGCACGTCTTCGCGCTGGCCGTAGGGCTGCTGCGATGGCGGCGCAGAATATGTTTCAGAATTGCACAGGAATGCACAAACAAGAACAAGTAAAACCCGTTTCATCCGACGCTCAGTTCCCGCACCATTCGACGCAGTTCAACCGCGCCTTCGGGCGCTCGCGCGGCGCCGTAGCGCAGCGCGATGTAGAGCGTCGCGATGCGCCGGATCGGCTCGCCCGCGGAGGGCAGGCTGCGCGCGGCGCGCTCGGAATAGTCGCGTGGGCCTTCGTGCGGCGAGCGCGGCACGCCCTTCGCGCCCAGCTTGCGGCAGAACTGGTTCCAGGCGCGCTGCACCGGATCAGGCCGCACCATCCGGCGCAGCATCCAGGCAAACAGGCCAAGGACGAAAACGCCCAGCACCGCCAGCAGTGTCGAGGCGAGTTCGAGCCAGTCGGCGTTCTTCATGCCCAGCAGGGACAACAACTCGCGCTGGCGGTCCGGGTTGTAGCCGAGCACCAGCAGGTTCCACTGGTGGGTGAGTGCCTCCCAGTTGTAACGCAGCGTGCGCAGCCAATTCAGCTCGGGCCGCATCAGCAGCGGCAGCGCGGCGCCCGCCGGTACCGCGCGCGCGAGGCCCGTGTCCACCCGCCCGGGAACCGACAGCGCCGTCGGGTCGACCCGGATCCAGCCGCGGCCGCCGATGAACACCTCGCTCCAGGCGTGGGCGTCAGACTGGCGCACGGTGAATTTTCCGTCCACCGGATTCATGTCGCCGCCCTGGTAGCCGGTCACCACGCGCGCAGGGACGCCCGCGGCGCGCATCAGGAACACGAACGCCGAAGAGAAGTGCTCGCAGAATCCCTGCCGCGTGTCGTAGAGGAATTCGTCCACCGAATCGGGCCCGAGCAGCGGCGGCTCGGTGGTGTACTGCAGGCGCTCGCGCCGGAAATGCTCGATCGCGCGCGCCAGCACTTCGACATCGCCCGCCGAGGCGGCGCGCCAGCCCTCGGCCAGGGTCCTGGCACGCGGATTGAAGCCGGGCGGCAGCCGGCGCGTGCGCTCCAGCACCTGGCGCGCCTCGACAGGGTTTGGTTCGGCGTCGAGCGCCGAGGCGATCTCGTAGCGCATCCGGGCGCGCACCGGCGTCAGGCTGATGATCTGGCCGTCGTCCAGGTAGCGTGCGCGCGCGGGCAGGCTTGCCGGGCGTTCGAGCGCGAACAGCCAGTTGCGGTCGTGCGGCTCGAGCAGCACGGCGTATTCGATGCGGATGCCGGTGGCGGGCGCTTCCAGTTCGGCCAGGCGCGGGTTTCCCCGCCTCCAGGTGCGGCCGTCGAAGTCCCACATGACCGGCCCGCGCCAGTAAAGCGAGCGCCGGCGCGGCGCCTCGCCCTGGAAATCGACGCGGAACGCGATCGCGTCGGACAGCGTGAGCTGGGACAGGCTGCCCGGCGCCATCGTGTCCGACAGCCCGGTGATGCCGGCGTAGGCGTCCTGCGGCAGCCCCCAGAGCGGGCCCTGGACGCGCGGGAAGAGCAGGAACAGCACCAGCGCCGCCGGCACCGCCTGCCCGAGCAGCAGCCAGGTGGTGCGCAGGTTGGCGCGCGGCGCGCGGCGCGGCGCGGCGCAGCTCACCAGCGCCGCGACGCTGGCCGCGACCGCGGCGCACATGCCGATCGCGGTCGGGATCGACTGCGTGTAGAGGAAATTGGTGATCGCCAGGAACCAGGTGAGGAACACCACCGCCGCCGCGTCGCGCTGGTGGCGCGACTCGAGCAGCTTCAGCCCCGAGAACAGCAGCAGCAGCATCATGCCGGGCGTGCGGCCGAAGATGGCGCGGTATTCCAGCCAGATGCCGGCCATGCCGAGCGCCACGATGACGATCAGCATCCAGCGCGACGGCAGCAGGCGGCGGTTCCAGACCCCCGCGCTGCGCCAGGCATAGAGGAACAGGGTAAGGAAGATCAGCCACCAGGGCGCGTGCAGCGCGTGCGGCGCGGCCACGATCAGCAGGCCGGCGAGGAGCAGCGCGAATTCGCGCCAGGCGATCGGGCGCTGCTCGGGCAGGACGGCCTGGGCCTGGCTCATGTCGCTTGGTACAAGGCGAGCGCTTCCAGGCAGGCGGCGCGATGCGCCTCGCCGCGGCCGGGCTCGATCTCGGTGCCGGGCAGGCGCAGTGCGTAGAGCGCGCCGGCGCGCTCGGCCGCAAGCACCCAGCCGGTGAGCCGCGACAGGCGCTGCTCCAGGCCGAGCGAGGGCGGCAGGTCGCGCAGGTCGAGCCACAGTTCGGCGACCGCATCGCCGGCGAACTGCTTGGTCAGCATGTCATCGCTGCGCGCCACCGATTTCCAGGCGACGTGGCGCGGGGAATCGGAAGGCTGGTAGCCGCGCAGCCCGGAAAAATCGTCGCTGCCTTGCGCGTGGGCGCGCGCGCCGCCCGCCTGCGCGCTGGGCGCGAGCGGCGGCAGGGCGCCGGCCTCGGGCCGCGGATAGACCAGACAGCGGCTGTCGGGTGTGAGGTAGCTCCAGGCGCGGAACAGGCCGACCGGAAACCGCGTTTCGAGCATCACGCGGCCGAGCGGCAGCCAGCCGCGCCGCGGCGCCGGCACCGCCAGCACCGCCTCGGCGGACGCCGCCGCAGCGATGTCGACGGTCTGTTGCGCGCCCGAGGCCAGGTGGCGCACCAGGATTTCGGGCCGGTCGAAATCGCCCGCATTCGCCATCCCGAGACGGAAGCGTGCCGCATCGCCGGCGAACACCGGCTCGCTGCGGCCGGCGCGCACCGACAGCCGCGCCAGATTGCGCGTGGTCTGCACCATGCCCGCGATCCCAATGCCAGCCAGCAGGAAGGTGAGCGCGAAGCCCAGCGACAGCGCGTAGTTGATCGAGCCCACCAGCAGGATCGCGAGCGTGCCGCCGAAGTAGAGGCCGAGCCGGCTGGGCACGATGTACACGCGCCGGTGGCCGAGCACGATTTCGCCGCGCTCGGGCGGCGTGCTGCCGTGGAACCGGTTCGCGAATCGCGGCTTGGAGCGCAGGGGGAGTCGCACGTCAGCTCTTCGCGCCGTCGTACTTCCAAGGGCCCTGCCAGGTCGCGTTCACCGCGTTCGGATACTCCGGTCGCCCGAGGCTGCCGTTATAGCGGCCGAGAGCGCGGAAATAGTCGCCGTTCTCGATATCGAGGTAGTGGCGCAATATGACACAACCGTACTTCAGGTTGGTTCGAAGGCGAAAAATGTTGTCGCCAGGTTTACCGATTAGCTTGATCCAAAACGGCATCACCTGCATGTAGCCTCGCGCCCCCGCAGAAGACACCGCATATTTCCGAAAAGCGCTTTCCACCTGGATCAGGCCCAGTACCAGCTGGGGATCCAGTCTTGCACGGATCGCCTCGTGCTGGACTGATTTGAGCAACTCGATACGCTCCTTGCGGTCCGGAATGCGGCTGCGCAGGCGGCGCGACATCTCGTCGATCCATTTGTGCGCATCGTCGGAGTTCCTGAAATTGAAAAAAATCGGCGCTTTGTCGGCAATCGCGGCCGACATTTGTACCGCCATGCTCGCCGAAAGCGGTTCGTAAATCTGCGCCCCTGCGAGCGCCTGCAGAGGCACGAGCAGAGCCGCGAGTGCGATGACGCGTCTCATGCCGCCGCGAATTTGTCCTTGAGGAGCTGCAGCGCCGAGGCCAGCGGCGCATTCTGCGCCGCGGCCTGGGTGCGGCCCTTGTATTCGATGGTGCCGGCGGCGAGGCCGCGCTCGGACAGCACCAGGCGGTGGGGAATGCCCAGCAGGTCCATGTCGGCGAACAGCACCCCCGGCCGCTCGTCGCGGTCCTCGAGCAGCACGTCGATGCCCGCGGCCAGCAGTTGCGCGTAAAGCGTCTCCGCCGCCTCGCGCACCGCGGGGCTCATGTGGAAGCCGATCGGCACCAGGCAGGCCTCGAACGGCGCGATCGGGCGCGGAAACACGATGCCGCGCTGGTCGTGGTTCTGCTCGATGGCGGCGGCGGCGATGCGCGTGATGCCGATGCCGTAGCAGCCCATTTCCATCGGCCGGGGGGCGCCCTTGTCGTCCAGGAACACCGCCTTCAGCGCCTCGGAATACTTGGTGCGCAACTGGAATATGTGCCCGACCTCGATGCCGCGCTGGATTTTCAGCGTGCCTTTGCCATCGGGCGACGGATCGCCTTCGACCACATTGCGGATGTCGGCCACCGTGCCGGGCTCGGGCAGATCCCGCACCCAGTTGACGTCAACCAGATGAAAACCTGCTTCATTGGCGCCGCAGACAAAATCGCTCATCTGAGCAACAGCCCCGTCCGCAACTATCTGAATGTCCACCGGCGCGGGGTTTGGATTCGATTTGTTTGCATGTAGGCTGGGATCCACAGGGCCAATGTATCCCGGTCGGCATCCCATGAATTTTTCGATTTCAGCCTCGGATGCGAATCTGAACGGGTTGAGAAACGGAACCTTCCCGACCTTGAATTCGTTCAGCGTATGGTCGCCGCGTATCAATAGCAATGCGAATTTGTCGTTGCTCATTACCGCGATCGCTTTGACCGTGCGTGCGAGGGGAAGTTTTAGCAGTTCGGCGACCTCCTCGCACCTGGTCTTGCCGGGCGTGGGCACTTTTTGCTTTTCCCGGCTTGGGTTTTTTCTTTTTTCAATAGGAAAAACGGCTTCCGCCAGTTCGAGATTGGCCGCATAGTCCGAGTCAGGGCTGTAGGCGATGGCGTCCTCGCCCGAGTCGGCGAGGACCTGGAATTCGTGCGAGCCGGTGCCGCCGATGGCGCCGGTGTCGGCGGCGACGGCGCGGAATTTGAGTCCCAGCCGCGTGAAGATGCGGGTGTAGGTGTCGTACATGTTGCGGTATTCGCGCTCCAGGTCGGCGTGGTCGGCGTGGAAGGAGTAGCCGTCCTTCATCACGAACTCGCGCCCGCGCATGACGCCGAAGCGCGGCCGGCGCTCGTCGCGGAACTTGGTCTGGATCTGGTAGAAGTGGACCGGGAGCTTGCGGTAGCTGCGCAGCTCGGCGCGCGCGATGTCGGTAATCACCTCTTCCGAGGTCGGCTGGATCACAAAGTCGCGCTCGTGCCGGTCCTTGAAGCGCAGCAGCTCGGGTCCGTAGGCCCCCCAGCGGCCGGACTCCTGCCACAGCTCGGCCGGCTGCACCACCGGCATCGACAGCTCGAGCGCGCCGGCGCGGTTCATTTCCTCGCGCACGATGGCCTCGATCTTGCGGACCACGCGCAGGCCGGTCGGCATCCAGGTGTAGATGCCCGCCGCCAGGCGCCGGATCATGCCGGCGCGGAGCATCAGCTTGTGGCTGACGAGTTCGGCCTCGGCAGGTGCCTCCTTGATGGTCGAGATGAAGTGGCGGGAAGAGCGCATTGGTAGTTGTAAACGGCGGTAAACGGCGCGTTGAGTTTGCCGCGAGGCTGTGGAAAAATGCGAGGAGAATTCTAGCTTAGGTGGTGTTGCCATGCTCGACCGAGACGGCTACCGACCGAATGTGGGCATCCTCCTCCTGAACGCGCACAATGACGTGTTCTGGGGCAAGAGGGTCAACCAGCACGCGTGGCAGTTTCCCCAGGGCGGCATCAAGTCCGGCGAATCCCCCGAGCAGGCGATGTTCCGCGAGCTCGAGGAGGAGGTCGGCCTCAAGTCCGAGCATGTCCGCATCCTCGGGCGCACGCGCCACTGGCTGCGCTACGAAGTGCCGGAGAAGTGGATCCGGCGCGACGGGCGCGGCACCTACAGGGGACAGAAGCAGATCTGGTACCTGCTGCGCATGCTGGGGCGCGATTGCGACGTCAAGCTGCGCGGCAACGGCAAGCCCGAGTTCGACGCCTGGCGCTGGCACGACTACTGGGTGCCGGTAGAAGCGGTGATCGAGTTCAAGCGCGACGTCTACCGCCAGGCGCTAACGGAGCTGCATCGGTTCCTGAACGCCGACCGGCGCCGCCGGCCCAGATCCGATCAGGCCGTGACGCCCGCGGGCTAGGAACGTATTTTCGCAATATCGCGCCATCCGGTCATCCGAAAGGGGGGTTCATGGACCGTCAATTTCAATCGCTTCCAATCCGGGAACTGGGCGAGGAAGCGCGCTTCCGCCGCCCTGTCCAGCCTCAGGCCGCGCGCGTGACGCTTGAATCCCCGGCGCTGGACGTGATGACCGATCTTTGCCGCACCAGCCCGGCGACCATCCGCCCGCAGGCGCCGATAGCGGGCGCCAACCAGTTCATGATTTCGCGCGGCGTGCGCCTGCTGCTGGTGGCCGATGACCGCGAAACGGTGCTCGGTGTGGTGACCGCCACCGACGTGCTGGGCGAAAAGGCGATGCGCGTCGCGATGGAGCGCGGCATCAAACGCGGCGAACTGACCGTGGGCGACATCATGACGCCGGCGCGGCAGGTCGAGGTCATCGCGCTCGGCGACGTCGAAGGCGCGCGGGTAGGCCACGTGCTCGAAACGCTGCGCCGCGCCGGGCGCCAGCACGCGCTGGTGGTCGATTTCGACGTAATCCCGCCAAAGAGCTTGATCGATGCGCCGGTCAGGCGCACCATGGTTCGCGGTATTCTCTCCATCTCGCAGTTGGCGCGCCAGCTCGGCATCGTGCTGCAGACCGCCGGCGAGGTGGCCCGCACCTTCTCGGAAATCGAGCTTGCTCTGAGGCGATAGAGCGCGTCTATTGCATTCATTGCAAGAAACAATTTGCCGGGGCGCGGCGTCAGTCGTAGCTTGCCCATTGCCTTTTCAAAGGAGGTTGTATGCAACTCAAAGGTTCCAAGACCCACGACAATCTGAAAGCGGCGTTTGCCGGCGAATCGCAGGCGAACCGCCGATACCTCTACTTCGCCGCCAAGGCCGACGTCGAAGGCCAGAACGATGTCGCGGCGCTGTTCCGCTCGACCGCCGAAGGCGAGACCGGGCACGCGCACGGCCATCTCGAATACATGGAGCCGGTGGGCGATCCGGCCACCGACAAGCCGATCGGCCCGACCAAGCTGAACCTGGCCGCCGCGGTTGCCGGCGAGACCCACGAGTACACCGACATGTACCCCGGGATGTCGAAGACCGCGCGCACCGAGGGCTTCACCGAAATCGCCGACTGGTTCGAGACGCTGGCCAAGGCGGAGCGTTCGCACGCCAACCGCTTCCAGAAGGCTCTGGACCAGTTTGTGGAGTGATGGCGCAAATCGCTCCGGAGAGCCTGCTTTCTCTCGAGGTTTACGCCCGGGAGCGCAACGCCTACCGCGCCCGGGTGATCGCCCACAAGAAGCTGCGCACCGTGCACTTGGGCGAGCACGTCACGCTGATCTTCGAGGACGAGCTGACGATCCGCTACCAGGTGCAGGAGATGCTGCGCATCGAGCGAATCTTCGAGGCCGAAGGCATCCGTGGCGAGCTCGAGGCCTACAACCCGCTGATCCCGGACGGCGCCAACTGGAAGGCGACGATGCTGATCGAGTATCCGGAGCCCGAGGAGCGGCGCCGGCGGCTCGCGCAGTTGAAGGGGATCGAGGACCGCACCTGGGTGGAGGTCGAAGGCTGCGCGCGCGTGCATGCGATCGCGGACGAGGACATGGAGCGCGAGAACGAGGAGAAGACCTCCGCGGTGCATTTCGTGCGCTTCGAGCTCGACGAGCAGATGCGCCGGGCGCTGAAGCAGGACGCCGCTCTGTCGATCGGCGTTGACCATCCGAACTACCGCGCCAGCGTGGTGGTCAATCCGGAAGTGCGCTCGTCGCTGGCGGGCGATCTGGCGTGAGCCTGCCGCGCGTTCTGGGGCTCGCCCCGCTGTTTCTTTTCTTCATTGCGAGTCTGGCTGCGTCGCAGGCCAACCCGCCGAAAAGCGACTGGGAGCTGGAACAGGAAAAGCGCGACTTCAAGGAAGCCGAAATCACCTTGCCCGCGACGCCCATGGGCGAGCTGATCGAGTTCTTCGTCTCCGCGGCGTCGAATTTCAGATTTTTCATCGACCCGCGATCGCTCTCGGTGGGCGCCGACGACGTGGTGCGCTACACGCTGGTGGCGCGCAGCCCATCGGGGGCCGAGACCGTCAGCTACGAGGGCATGCGCTGCAACGGCGGTACCTACAAGGTATATGCGTTTGTCAACGGCGGCGTCTGGTCGCGGTCGCGAGGCAATCCGGACTGGCGGCCGATCGAACCGAAAAGCGTGCAACGCTGGCACCCGGCGTTGCGGCGCGAATATTTCTGCCCCTTCGACGTCCGGATTTCGACCGCGGCGGAGGGCCTTGACTACCTGCGGCGCGGCGGCCATCCCGACTTCAAGCGGAGTTTCTAGAGCAGCACCAGATTGTGTGCTGTTAAAGCAGGACTAAATTGTCGCGGTGGATGAGTTCTGGCTCGTCTACATAGCCAAGCACCGCTTCGATTTCCGCGGAGGGCTTGCGCATGATCTGGCGCGTCTCGGCGGCAGAGTAATTTACCAGGCCGCGCGCGACTTCGCGCCCCTGCGGATCCTCGCAGGCGACCATCGCGCCGCGCTCGAAATCCCCGGAGACGCCGGTCACACCGATCGGCAGCAGGCTTTTGCCGCCGCTGGCGAGCGCTTTCGCGGCGCCCGCATCCAGCTTCAGGCGCCCGCCAACGTTCAGGTGATCGGCGAGCCACTGCTTTTTTGCCGCTATCGGCAGGGTGCGCGCCGTGAGCAGCGTGCCCACGCGTTCGCCCCGCGCAATGCGCAACAGCACGTCGGGTTCGCGCCCCGAAGCGATCACCGTGTGCGCGCCGCTGCGCGCCGCGCGCTTCGCGGCGAGCACCTTGGTCAGCATGCCGCCGCGCGCGAGCGCCGTCCCGGTGCCCCCGGCAATGGACTCGAGAGTGGGATCGCCCGCTTCGCGTTCCTGAATTAATTTTGCAGTTGAAACCTTTCGCGGGTCCGCGTCGTACAGCCCGGCCTGGTCGGTAAGGATGATGAGCGCGTCGGCTTCGACCAGGTTGGCGACCAGCGCGCCCAGGGTGTCGTTGTCGCCGAACTTGATCTCGTCGGTCACCACCGTGTCGTTCTCGTTGATCACCGGGATGACGCCGAGCTCGAGCAGCGTGCGCAGCGTCGAGCGTGCGTTCAGGTAGCGCTGCCGGTCGGCCAGGTCCGCGTGCGTCAGCAGCACCTGCGCGGTCGCGAGGCCGTGCTCGCGAAAGCTTGTCTCGTAGCATTGCACCAGGCCCATCTGCCCGACGGCCGCCGCTGCCTGCAGTTCGTGCATCGCGTGCGGCCGGCGCGTCCAGCCCAGCCGCTGCAGGCCCTCGGCAATGGCGCCGCTCGAAACCAGCACGCAGCGCTTGCCGAGTGCGCGCAGCTGCGCGATCTGCGCCGCCCAGCGCGCGATCGCGGCGGCGTCGAGCCCGCGGCCGTCGTTGGTCACGAGCGAGGACCCGACCTTGACGACCAGCGTCGTGGCGGCCGCGACGGCACTAGGCTGCACGGCGGTCCTTCTTTTTTTCATTTGTTGAAATAAACTCGAATACCCGGGCAGACAAGTCCCTGCAGCCCTTGCCGCTGATCGCGGAGATCTGGAACCACGGCGCTTTCCAGCGCAGCGCGCGCACGATCTTGCGCGCGCGCGCGTCGGCCTCCGCAGCGTTGGACAGGAGGTCGGTCTTGTTGAACACCAGCCAGCGCGGTTTGTCGTACAGCGACGGGTCGTATTTCTTCAGTTCGTTCGCCAGCGCGCGCGCGTCTTTCGCCGGATCGGCGCCGTCTTCGGGCGGCAGCAGGTCCACCAGGTGCAGCAGCAGCCGGGTGCGCGACAGGTGGCGCAGGAACTGGTGGCCGAGGCCCGCGCCTTCGGCCGCACCCTCGATCAGGCCTGGAATGTCGGCGACCACGAAGCTCGCATTGTGCGCGATGCGCACCACGCCGAGGGACGGATTGAGCGTGGTGAACGGATAGTCGGCGACTTTCGGCCGCGCCGCCGTCACGGCGCGGATGAAGGTGGATTTGCCGGCATTGGGCAGGCCCAGCAGCCCGACGTCGGCAAGCACGCGCAGTTCGAGCGCGAGCTCGCGGGACGCTCCCGGCTCGCCGCGCGTGAACTGCCTGGGCGCGCGGTTGATGCTCGACTTGAAATGCAGGTTGCCCAAGCCCCCCTGGCCGCCCTTTGCCAGCAACGCGCGCTGGCCGTGCGCCGCGAGGTCGGCGAGCAGCCCGCCGTCCTCGTCCTTTACCAGGGTGCCCACCGGCATGCGCAATTCGATGTCCTCGCCCGCGCGCCCGTACTTGTCGGCGCCGCGGCCAGGCACGCCATGCTCTGCGCGGTGGATGCGCGCGAAGCGGTAGTCGACCAGGGTATTGATGTTGCGATCCGCCACCGCCCAGACGCTGCCGCCGCGGCCGCCATCGCCGCCCGAGGGACCGCCGCGAGGCACGAATTTCTCGCGCCGGAACGCGGCGCTGCCGTCGCCGCCCTTGCCGGCGTGCACCTGGATCTTCGCTTCGTCGATGAACTTCATAAATGAAAAAGCCCCACCGACTCCGGCGGGGCTTTTCGCGGAGTCGGGTAGGCTTTTAAGCCGGCAGAACGCTCACGGTTTTCTTGTTGCCCGCACCCTTGACCGAGTACTCGACCTTGCCGGCGATGCGCGCATACAGCGTGTGGTCGCGTCCGACGCCGACGTTGACGCCCGGGTGCACCACGGTGCCGCGCTGCCGTATCAGGATCTGGCCGGCGCTGGCGCTCTCGCCACCGTAGGTCTTGACGCCCAGCCGTTTCGCGTTGGAATCGCGCCCGTTGCGCGAACTTCCGCCTGCTTTCTTATGTGCCATGGGGGCTTCTCTCTTGTCTGCTTAACAGTTGCTCAGGCACCGACGATTTCGTCGATGCGCACTTCGGTGAAGCCCTGCCGGTGGCCCTGGGTCTTGGCGAAATGCTTGCGGCGGCGGAGCTTGAAAATGCGGATTTTCTCGCCGCGTCCCTGCGCCACGACCGTCGCCTTGACGGTGGCGCCGTCCACGAACGGCGCGCCGACGCGCACGCCGTCGCCCTCTCCAAGCATCAGGACGCGGTCGAACGACACCGTTGCGCCGACCTCGACCGCGAGCGACTCGACCTTCACCTGCTCGCCGGATTTGACCCGGTACTGCTTGCCGCCCGTCTGAATCACCGCATACATGGCTGAACCTGTGCTGAAATAGTGTGCAAAGACTTGGAATTATAAGGGATTTCATGCGGCCAGGTCAAAGGCTGCTGTGCTAATTTCCATCCCCTTATGGAGAACCTCCCCTTCCTGGCGCCGGTCGCGGCGGACATGCAGCGTGTCGACCAGGTGATCCGCGCCCGGCTCGGCTCGGACGTGGCGCTGGTGCGCCAGGTCGCCGAGTACATCGTCGCCGGCGGCGGCAAGCGCCTGCGCCCGGCCCTGGTGCTGCTCTCGGCCGGGGCCGCCGGCTATCCGGGCGATGCCGGCGGCGAGCGGCACTACGAGATGGCGGCGGTGATCGAGTTCATCCATACCGCCACGCTCCTGCACGACGATGTGGTGGACGCATCCGATCTTCGGCGCGGCCGTAAGACGGCGAACGCCGAATTCGGCAATGCTGCCTCGGTGCTGGTGGGCGACTTTCTCTATTCGCGCGCTTTCCAGATGATGCTGGGCGCCGACAGCATGCGCGTGATGCAGGTGCTCGCCGACGCGACCAACAAGATCGCCGAGGGCGAGGTGCTGCAGCTGATGAACTGCCATGACCCGGACGTGGACGAGGGCGGTTACCTGGAGGTGATCCGGCGCAAAACCGCGAAGCTCTTTGAGGCGGCGGCTCGCCTGGGGGCCGTGCTGGGGGCCGCGCCGGCGCCGCTGGAAGAAGGGCTTGCGGAGTACGGCATGCGCCTCGGCACGGCCTTCCAGTTGATCGACGACGTGCTCGACTACTCGGGCGATGCGGCAACCATCGGCAAGAGCCTGGGCGACGACCTGGCCGAGGGCAAGCCGACCCTGCCGCTGATCCGCGCCATGGCAAGCGGCTCGCCGGCGCATGCCGGCGTGGTGCGCCGCGCGATCATCGGCGGCGGACGCGACGACTTCGCGCAGGTGCTGGAGGCGGTCAGGGCCACCGGCGCGCTTGAGTATGCGCGTGAGGTCGCGGTACGCGAAGGCGAAGCGGCGCGGCGCGCGCTGAAGGGGCTTCCTGCCTCGAACTACAAGGATTCTTTGTTAGAATTGGCATCCTTCTCGGTGGTTCGCCGTTCCTAGTTCGGGGTGTAGCTCAGCCTGGTAGAGTACTGCGTTCGGGACGCAGGTGTCGCTGGTTCGAATCCAGTCACCCCGACCAATTC
>JBBPIU010000085.1:0-13641 GCA_038040245.1 Pseudomonadota bacterium
GTCGAGGCGAGCACGCCTTTGAAGCATTGGGAAGAAGCGAAATGGTTTTCTTTGGCTGAATTTTTAATTAAAAATGAAATTCAACCAATATGGAGCGCGGGCCCGACAGGTGGCGCGCTGCTGCAGCGCATCGATCCTGCGGGACGCTTCCCGTCGCTCGGCCACCGGCTGGATCTGGCGCAACTCTGGCACCTGGTGGCGGGCGCCGCGTTGCTCGTCTGCCCGGATACCAGCGTGATGCACATCGGCCGGCTCACCGGCACGCCGACCGTGGCCCTCTTCGGGCCGAGTTCGGCGCAGCTGTTCGGCCCGGGCGAATTCTGGCGCCAAGTGCCCTATCGCGCGGTAACCATCGAGAATTTTCCCTGCCGCGACCAGCATCGCCTGTTCAAGCGCGAGATCGCCTGGGTCCAGCGCTGCCAGCGCACGCTGGCCGATTGCCCGGCGCCGCGCTGCATGCACGCGATCGGCGTCGAGGGCGTGGCGCAGGCCGCGCTAGACTGCGCGCGCCATGCTGGCTGAGTTGAAGAAGGTCCGCTTTCCGGTCGAAACGGGCCTGCTGCTCGCGTTCTGCCTTTTCCTCCCGCTCCTCGAGGTGCCGAAGAATTTCGCCTGGCTCGGCTACATCGCGGCATGGCTCCTGAACAGGAGCCGCGCGCGTGAATTCGGCGCTCAGTTTCTTGCCGGATGGGACGGGTGGGACACGTTGTTCGCGGTCTGGATCGCCTCGGGCTATCTGGTCGCGGCGTTCGCGGGACTGAAGGGCAGCGAGCTGGGCGGGGCGCATGAACTTGCCCGCTACGCGATCCTCGGCTGGATGGTGAAGCGGGGCGGCTATTCGGAAAAGGAAATCCGCTGGGTGCTTGGCGCGCTGGTCGCCTCGAGCGTCGCCGGACTGGCGTACGGCTACTGGCGTCTCTGGAGCGGCGCCGGCAAAAGCGGCACGCTGCAACTGCATTCCGTCGGGCACGTCAACCACACCGCGATCTACCTCGCGATCATGCTCGGCGTATGCGCGAGTTGGCTCTTTGCGCGCTGGCGGGTCTGGACGATGGGCCGGCGGGCGACCGCGCTCGCGGTGTCGGTGTTGGTTCTTGCTTCGCTCATCGTGACCGCAAGCCGCGGGGCGATCGGCGTCGGACTGGTGATGGTTCCGATCCTCGCCGCCGCGTGCTGGCCGCGCTGGCGCGCGCCGCTCATCGCAAGCCTTGCCGCGATTGCGCTGGTCGCCGCGGCGCTCGTCACCTTCAACGCCGAAGTGATGCGCAAGCAGGAGGACAATGTCGCCACGCAAAACGTGCTTTCCCATCGCGACGGCATCTGGCGCATGGCGATCGTGGCCTGGCAGCGCTACCCGTGGTTCGGCGTCGGCATGGACAACTACAGCCTGATTTCGGACGAACTGGTGCGCTCCTGGCGGACCGAAGCGGGCAAGGACTACGACGCAGCGCGCTACGTGCAGACTTCGCACGCCCACAACCTGCTCATCAATGCGCTCGCGGAGCGCGGCATCGTGGGATTCGCGGCGCTCGCGGCGGTGCTGCTCGCCTGGTTCGTCGCGCTGATCCGCCGCCGCCCGCGCGCGCGGGACGGCGATCTCGCCTGGCTCGCCTGGGGCGGCGCGGCGAGCGCCTGGATCGTGACCGTGGCAGTGGGCATGGTGAACACGACGCTGCATCACGAGCACGGCCTGCTCGCCGTGCTCCTCCTGGGGCTATGGCTATCGACGCTCCCGGCGCGCCGCGCATCCTGATCATCCGCCGCGACAACATCGGCGACCTGGCGTGCACCACGCCGCTGGTGGCGGGCTTGCGCGCGCAGCTGCCGCGCGCCTGGCTGGGCGCCCTGGTGACGACTTACAACGCGGAAGTCCTCGCGCGCAATCCGGCGCTGGATGAAATCTACGTCTACGAAAAGCTCAAGCACCGCACCGGCGGTATCTTCACGCACCTGAAGAACCGTCTTGGCCAACTGTCGCGGCTGCGGCAACGGAAACTGGATTGCGTACTGGTTCCTGCACCCGCGCCGCAGTCGCTGAAGATCGCGCGCAGCCTGCGGCCGGGGCAGGTCATCGCGGCGCCTCTGACTTTTCCTGCTGGAATGCACGAGGTCGAGCGCGCTTTTGGCCTGGGAAGATCTTTCGGCGTGACTGGAGCGCCTGGACCGCTGCAGGTTTTTCCCGATGCAGAAAAAGTACTGGAGTTGAAGCAACGGATCGGCGCCGGACCGTTCACTGCGGTGCACATCAGCGCGCGCCGGCCGGCGCAGCGCTGGCCGCTGGAGCGCTACGCCGCGCTGGCTGCAAAGCTAGCCAAGCAGGGCAGGGTGATGCTGCTCTGGGCGCCCGGCTCGAAAGACAATCCGGGCCATCCCGGCGACGACGAAGCGGCAGAAGAGATTCTGCGCAATGCGAAGGGCCCGGCGGCGTCGCCGGTGATCCCGCTGGCGACGCCGGATCTTAAAACGCTGATCGCGGCGCTATCGCTGGCCGATCGCGTTGTCTGCCCTGACGGCGGCGCGATGCACCTTGCCGCGGCGCTCGGCAAGCCCGTGGTCGCGCTGTTCGGCGACTCGCCGGTGGAGCGCTGGCGTCCCTGGGGCGTCCCGCACCGCGTGGTGCGGCCGGAAACGCGCGATCTCGCCGACCTGCCGCTCGAGCCGGTGCTCGAAGCGTTGCAGGCCCTCGCCTGAGCCGCATGCGCGTCGTCGTTACCGGCGCCTCCGGATTCGTCGGCCAAGCCGTCGTGCCCGCCTTGCGCGCGCGCGGCCACCAGGTCGTCGCGCTCGACCGGGCCACGGTCGGCGATCTTGCCGGGTTCACGGGCTGGGCCGCGCATCTCGCCGGCAGCGATGCGGTGGTGCACCTCGCGGCGCTCGCCCATTCGCGTCCTATGGACGAGGCGCACCTGCGCGCGGTCAATGTCGATGCCACGCTCGCGCTCGGCAGGGCAGCGGCGGCCGCCGGCGTGAAAATGCTGCAGATGAGTTCGGTGAAGGTACTGGGCGAAGAAACGCCTCAGCGGCCATTCGACGACTCGAGTCCGCCCGCGCCGCAGGACGCCTATGGGCGCGCCAAGGCGGCGGCGGAGGCGGCGCTGGGCGCGGTGCCCGGCCTCGCGCTCACGCTGCTGCGGCCGCCCCTCGTCTACGGAGCGGGCGTTAAAGCGAATTTCCTCGCCTTGCTGCGTGCCGTGGCGCGCGGTTGGCCGCTGCCCCTGGCAAGCATCGAGAACCGTCGCAGTTTCGTGTATGCCGGCAACCTTGCGGACGCCGTGGTGCGCTGCCTCGAATCGCCTCTCGCCGCCGGCAAGACCTACGGCGTGACCGACGGTCCGCCGTCGTCTACGCCCGCCTTATGCCACGCGCTCGGCGCCGCGCTCGGTCGGCCGGCGCGGCTTTTTCCGCTTCCCCTGGCGCTGCTCGAGATTGCGCCGCCGGCCCGGAAACTCACGCGCTCGCTGGTGATTGACGATAGCGCGATCCGGCGCGAACTCGGCTGGACGCCGCCATACACGCTAGAGGAAGGACTGCGCCTCACGGTCGGGTGGTTCCAAACGCAAGGCGGCTAGAATGCGGGCCATGCTTTTTCAGCACGCGCCTGCAGCGCTCGTGGTCACGCTCGCGGCGTTCGTGGTTTCGCTCGCCTGCCTGGGGGTCCTGCTCTCGCCCTTCGGCCGGCGGCTGATGCTCGACCGGCCGAACGAACGCTCGCTGCATGTGCGGCCGGTGCCGCGCAGCGGCGGCATTGCGATTGCAGTGGGCGTTGCGGCAGGCGCCGCAATGAGTACGGTCGTCGCGCCCCACGGCGTCGGCGTGACGCTCGGCATCGCGGGCGCGCTTACCGCGCTCTCGCTCGCTGACGACCTTTTCACCCTGCCGACGCTGTTGCGCCTCGCCGCGCACCTCGCAGCGGCCGGCGCCGCGCTGAGTCTGGAGATCGGCGTTACCGAGCCGCTGCTGTTCGCGGTGCTGCTGCTCGCGATCGCCTGGTTTACGAACCTGTACAACTTCATGGACGGCTCGGACGGGCTCGCGGGCGGAATGGCGGTTTTCGGCTTCGGCGCGTATGCCTGGGCCGCGCACCAGTCGGGCCATGCCGCCCTGACGGCGGTGAGCGCCAGCGTCGCGGCCGCGTCCGGCGCGTTCCTGCTGGTGAATTTTCACCCGGCACGGCTGTTCATGGGCGATGTCGGCTCGGTGCCGGCCGGCTTTCTGGCCGGAGCGCTCGGCGTGCTGGGCTGGCGCGACGGCCTCTGGCCGCTGTGGTTTCCTGTGCTGGTGTTCGCGCCCTTCGTGTGCGATGCGACGTTGACGCTGGCGAAGCGCCTGCTGCGCCGCGAGCGGCTCTGGGATGCGCACAAGGACCATTACTACCAGCGGCTGGTGCGCATGGGCTTCGGCCATCGCGCTACGGCGTGGATCGAATACGCCGCGATGGCGGGTTGCGCGGCGACCGCGTTGCTCTTTCGCGCGGCGCAACCCGGCATGCAGGCCGCCGCGCTATGCGCCGCGGCGATCGTCTTGATCGCGATCGCGGCGTGGATCGACGTGCGCTGGGCGCGTTGGACGCGCCCGGGCGGCGGCTCCGGGGGCGCGCCCGCATGAACGCACGCCGGCCGATTCCGGTCCGCTCCTTCCTCGCCTTCCTGCACGACCTGGTGGTTTCCGCGGCTGCCTGGCTGGCGGCGTTCTGGCTGCGGTTCAACCTGGAGGTGCCGCCCGATTACATGAGGACCGCGCTTGGCACGCTGCCGTGGGTCGTGCTGGTGAACGCGCTGCTGTTCTGGCGCCTCGGCCTGTACCGGGGCCTGTGGCGCTACGCGAGCCTGCCGGATCTGCAGAAAATCCTGGCCGCAGTGTTCATCGCGGCGCTCGCGGCGCCCGCGCTGTTCCTGCTCGCCGCCCCCGCGCCCGCCGTGCCGCGCTCGGTGTTCCTGATTGCGCCGCTGCTGCTGATCGGCGCCATGAGCGGCAGCCGCCTGCTGTACCGCGCCTGGAAGGAACAGCGGCTGCTCGGCGTCGTGCGCCATCCGCGGGCCAACCCGGTGATCGTGCTCGGCGCGGGCGCTTCCGCATCCGCGCTGCTGCGCGACCTCGCCAACAGCAGCCAGTGGCGCGTGGTGGCGCTGCTCGACGACGATGTGCGCAAGCACGGCGGCGCGATCCACGACGTGAAGGTGCTGGGCGCGCTCGAGCGCGCAGGCGAAATCGCCGGGCGCATGGGCGTGACGCAGGCGATTATCGCCATGCCCGGCGCCACGCACGCGGCGCGCAAGAGCGCGCTGGATCTTTGCCAGGCGGCTGGGCTGCGCGTGATGACAGTGCCGGCCTATGCCGACATTGTTTCGGGCAAGGTCAGTGTGTCGCAGTTGCGGGAAGTGGAGCTGGACGACCTGCTCGGGCGCGACCCGGTGCAGCTCGACGACGCGCAGCTGAGCGGCTTGCTCAAGGGCAAGACGGTGCTGGTGACCGGCGCCGGCGGCTCGATCGGTTCGGAGCTGTGCCGGCAGATCGCGCGCTTCGGGCCGGCGCGCCTGGTGCTGGTCGAGAACTCCGAGTACGCGCTGTTCCTGATCGAACAGGAGTTCCGCGACCGGCATCCGGAACTCCCGGTGATCGCCGCGATCGGCGACGTGAAGGACGAAGCACGGGTGAGGGAAGTATTCACGCGCTACGCGCCGGAGGTGGTGTTCCATGCCGCGGCCTACAAGCACGTGCCGCTGATGGAAACGGACAACGCCTTTCAGGCAGTCGCCAACAACGCGCTTTCCACCATCGTCACCGCGCGCGCGGCGCAGGCCGCGGGCACAAAGACCTACGTCCTCGTCTCGACCGACAAGGCGGTCAATCCGACCAACGTGATGGGCGCCTCCAAGCGCCTGGCCGAGATGCTGTGCCAGGCGCTGCAGCCGCGTGCCGCCACCCGGTTCGTGATGGTGCGCTTCGGTAACGTGCTGGGTTCGACCGGCAGCGTGATTCCGCGTTTTCGCGAGCAGATCGCGCGCGGCGGTCCGGTGACGGTCACGCATCCCGACATCGAGCGCTACTTCATGTCGATCCCGGAGGCGGCGCAGCTGGTGCTGCAGGCGGCGCTGATGGGCAAGGGCGGCGAGATATTCGTGCTCGACATGGGCGAGCCGGTGAAAATCGTCGAGCTTGCGCGCGAAATGATCGGCCTGTCCGGTTTCAGCGAGCAGGACATCCGCATCGTATTTACCGGGCTGCGCCCCGGCGAGAAGCTGTTCGAGGAGGTTCTGGTCGGCGACGAGACCACACTGCCCACGCCGCACCCGAAGCTGCGCATCGCCCGGGCGCGAGCGCCGGACAACGAAGGCCTGCCCGAAGAGGTCCTGGCATGGCTGTCGGCCGCGACGGCAAGCAGTGCGGCGCCCGAAGCGGTGCGCGCCCGGCTCAAAGCCTGGATCGCGGAGTACGCGCCGTCGCAATGAGATAATCGCCGGATGCTTCTGGTCACCGGCGGCGCCGGCTTCATCGGCGCCAATTTCGTCTTGTCGACGATCGCCGCAACGGGTGAGGCAATCGTCAACCTCGACAAGCTCACCTACGCCGGCAATCTCGAGAACCTCGACGAGCTCGCCCGCATTGATCCCTCACGTGTACGCCACACATTCGTCAAGGGCGATATCGCCGACCGGGCGTTGCTGCGGCGGCTGCTCGCGGAGCACCGGCCGCGCGCCATCGTTCATTTTGCCGCCGAGAGCCACGTCGACCGCTCGATCGAGGGTCCGGCGGAATTCATCCAGACCAACGTGGTGGGCAGCTTCAGCCTGCTGGACGAGGCGCGGGCTTACTGGGGCGCGCTCTCGGCTGGCGACAAGGAGCACTTCCGCTTCCTGCATGTCTCGACCGACGAGGTCTACGGCTCACTTGGGCCCGCCGAGCCGGCGTTCAAGGAGACGAACGCGTATGCGCCGAACAGCCCGTATGCGGCTTCCAAGGCCGCCTCCGACCACCTGGTGCGCGCCTATCACCACACTTACGGGCTGCCGGTGCTGACCACCAACTGCTCGAACAACTACGGCCCGCGCCAGTATCCGGAGAAGCTGATCCCGCTCGTGATCACCAATGCGTTGGCGGAAAAGCCGCTGCCGGTCTATGGCGACGGCCTGAACGTGCGCGACTGGCTCTACGTCCTGGACCATTGCGATGCGATCCGTGCCGTGCTGGAGCGGGGCCGGGTGGGGGAGACCTACAATATCGGCGGCGCCAGCGAGAAGACCAACCTCGAAGTGGTGAAGACAATCTGCGAACTGCTCGATGCGGCGCGGCCGCGCAAAAGCGGCCGCCACGCGGACCTGATCGCGTTGGTGAAGGACCGGCCGGGCCACGACCGCCGTTACGCGATGGACGCGGCCAAAATCGAACGCGAACTCGGCTGGCGGCCGCGGGAGAACTTCGAAACCGGCATGCGAAAGACCGTGGACTGGTACCTTGGAACAAAATAAGCCGGCCTGCGGCGCGTTGACCGCGGCCCCCAAGCGGACTAGATTTGGCTAAATTCAAAGGAGCGCGCGATGGACATGGTCAACATCCATGAGGCCAAGACGCAGTTTTCCCGGCTCATCGAGCGGGTCTGCGCGGGCGAGGAGATCATCATCGCGCGGGGCGGCAAGCCGGTCGCCCGGCTCGCGCCGCTGCAGCAGAGCGTGAAGCCGCGCACGCCCGGTCTGCTCAAGGGCAAGATCTGGGTGGCGAAGGATTTCAACGCACCGCCTCCCGACGACCTGCTCGATCTGTTCGAGGGCAAATCCCCGCCCGAGCAGCGCCGGGCCGTGCGCAAAGCCAAGACCCGCAGGCGGTGAGACTTCTTCTCGACACGCACCTGCTGGTCTGGTGGTTCATTGATCGGCGCATCCCGCAACGGGCCACCGAGCTGATCCGCGACCCCTTCGACCGGTTGCTCGTTTCGCAATGTCGGTGCGAATCAATGTCGCTGCTCACCCACGATCGAGCGCTTGCCGCCTACGGCGCGACCGTAATCGTCGCAGGATAGCCGCGCGATGAAAGGCATCATTCTGGCCGGCGGCTCCGGGACGCGCCTCTACCCGGCGACGCTCGCCGTCTCCAAGCAGCTGCTGCCGGTGTACGACAAGCCGATGATCTACTACCCGTTGAGCACCCTGATGCTCGCGGGCATCCGCGACATCCTGATCATTTCCACGCCGCAGGACACGCCCCGTTTCGAGCAGTTGCTCGGCGACGGCAAACGCTGGGGCATCCGGCTGTCATACGCGGTGCAGCCCTCGCCCGGGGGTCTGGCGCAGGCATTTATCATCGGGCGGAAATTCATCGGCAAAGACCCGGTCGCGCTGGTGCTGGGGGATAACATTTTTCACGGCCACGACCTCACCGGGCTGCTGAAAACGGCTGTGAAGCGGAGCAAAGGCGCCGCCATTTTCGCCTACCCGGTGAAGGATCCGGAGCGTTATGGTGTAGTTGAATTCGATCGAAAAAATAGAGTAAAAAGCATCGAAGAAAAGCCCGCGCGGCCGAAATCGCGCTATGCCGTGGTGGGGCTTTATTTCTACGACAACCGCGTGGTCGGAATCGCCTCCAGGCTGAAGCCTTCGGTCAGGGGAGAGCTGGAGATCACCGACGTCAACAAGGAGTATCTGAGGCGGGGCGAGCTCGAGGTGCGGCCGCTCGGACGCGGCCACGCCTGGCTGGATACGGGCACGCACGAGTCGCTGCTCGAAGCCTCGCATTTCATCGAGACCATCGAGCGCCGGCAGGGCTTGAAAATCGCGTGCCCGGAGGAAATTGCCTGGCGCATGGGCTACATCAGCGCCGCTCAGCTGAAGGCGCTCGCGCAGCCCCTCGCGAAGAGCGGCTACGGCGAATACCTGCTGCGCTGTCTGTCGGAGAAACTGTTCCAGTGAAGGTCGAGCGCACGGAAATTGCCGACGTACTGCTGCTGGAGCCGAAGGTATTCGGCGACGCGCGTGGTTTCTTCATGGAGACATGGAATGCGCGCACCTTCGAGAATCTCGGCATCAAGGCGCAATTCGTCCAAGATAACAATTCGCGCTCGTCGAAGAACGTGCTGCGCGGGCTGCACTACCAGGTGCGCCAGGCGCAGGGCAAGCTGGTGCGCGTCACCGCCGGCGAGATCTGGGACGTGGTGGTCGATCTGCGCCGCGGCTCGCCGAGCTTCGGTCGCTGGGTGGGCGCCAGAATCGATGCGCAATCGCGCCGCATGCTGTGGGTCCCCGCCGGTTTCGCCCACGGCTTCCTGGTGCTCTCGGAGCAGGCCGAGGTGCAGTACAAAACCACCGACTATTACGCACCCGAGCACGAGCGCACGCTGCTGTGGAACGATCCGGCGCTCGCCATTCCCTGGCCGCTCGCGGGCGAACCGGTGATGACCGACAAGGACCGGCACGGCACGCCGCTCGCCGCAGCCGAGACTTACGCCTGAACAGGAACGGGTTGGGCGCTGCCGGGGAGTAAAATCGATCCCATGCGCGATGAGCGGATCCAAAAATGGGTGGAAACGCGGGACCCGGCCGGACCGGAGCTTGAAGCCCTCGAGCGCCTGGAACGGGAGGCGATGACGTATCCTGACGCACGCGCTTTCCTCCATGAGCTATTCACGCGCTGGCAACCGGCGGATATCGCCGTGATCCTTGGCTCCGGTTTGGTGGAACAGCAGCGATGGTTTGCAAGGGCGCACCGGAGGCCGTAAAGCCGGTCTTCGAAGCAGCGTGTGAGGATCCTGCTTACCGGCAGCAAAGGCCAGGTCGGCTCGACGCTTGTGCTGGCGCTTGCGCCGCTGGGAGAGGTGATCGCTGTTGATCGCGTGGGGCTGGATCTTCTCGATGCGGATGCAATCAGAAGAAAAATCAAAGAACTGAAGCCCGCGATCATCGTGAACGCTGCGGCGTATACCGCGGTGGATCGCGCCGAGACGGAGCGCGAGACTGCGTTTGCCGTCAATGCGACTGCCGTGCGCATTCTGGCGGAGGAAGCGAAAAAGCTCGACGCTTTGCTGATTCATTTCTCCACCGATTACGTATTCGACGGCGAAAAGCCGGCGCCCTATGTCGAATCGGATATGCCCGCTCCGCTCAGCGTCTATGGTTCGAGCAAGCTTGCAGGCGAGCGCCTGATTGCCGCGAGCGGCTGCCGGCACTTCATCTTTCGCACCAGCTGGGTCTACGGGCCGGCCGGCCGGAATTTCCTGCACGCGATTCTCGCTGCGGCGAAGGCTAAGCCAGAGCTCAGGGTAGTGGACGACCAGCGCGGCGCGCCGACCTCGAGCGGCGCCATCGCCGGAGCAGTTGCGCACGTGCTTGCCAATCCGGATCTTTCGAGAAAGGCGAGCGGGCTATACCACCTGAGCGCGGGAGGGGAGACCACCTGGCACGGATTCGCCACTGCGATTCTCCAGGCAAAAGGGCTGCAGACCCCGGTGGTAGCGATCCGCAGCGACGAATATCCCGTGGCGGCACGCAGGCCGAAGAATTCATTGCTGGACAACTCGAAGCTCTTCAAAACCTTCGGCATCGCGCTGCCGGACTGGCGCGAAGGTCTTGCTGCAGTGTTGCGCGCGCTCAACTAAGATTCGCTGGATGGATTTCATCGACCTCAAGACCCAGTACGCTGCGCTGCGCGAGCCGATCAATGCGCGCATCCAGCGCGTGCTCGACCACGGCCAGTACATCATGGGGCCGGAAGTGGAGGAGCTCGAAGACCGCCTCGCTGCCTGGACAGGAGCGAAGCATTGCGTCGCGGTCGCTTCGGGCACCGAGGCGCTGCTGATCGCGCTGCTGGCGCTGGGCGTGAAACCGGGCGACGAGGTGGTGACCACGCCGTTCAGCTTTGTCGCCACCGCGGAGATGATTGCACTCATCGGGGCGAAACCGGTGTTCGTGGACGTGGAGGAGGACACCGCCAACATCGACGTCTCCAGGCTGGAAGCGGCGATCACGCCGCGCACCCGGGCGATCATGCCGGTCTCGCTCTACGGCCAGCCCGCCGACATGGACGAGATCAACGCCATCGCCGCGCGGCACGGGCTGCCGGTAATCGAGGACGCAGCGCAAAGTTTCGGCGCCACTTACAAGCGCAGGAAGAGCGGCAACCTCTCCACCATCGGCTGCACCAGCTTCTTTCCCTCCAAGCCGCTCGGCTGCTATGGCGACGGCGGCGCGCTTTTCACCAGCGACGACGCGCTCGCCAAGGCGCTGCGCGAGATCCGCGTGCACGGCCAGGAAGACCGTTACCGGCACACGCGTATCGGCGTCGGCGGGCGCATGGACTCGATCCAATGCGCAGTGGTGTTGGCAAAGTTCGCACGCTTCGACTGGGAGGTGCGGCAGCGCATCGAGATCGGTGCCCATTACGATGCTTTGTTTTCTTCTTCTTCTAATATACAAACTATCAAAGTAAGAGCAGACCGCACCAGCGTCTACGCCCAATACACGGTGCGCGTGGCCGAGCGCGCGCGCTTCGAGCAGGAGCTCAAGGCGCGCGGCATCCCCAGCGCGGTGCACTATCCGCTATCGCTGCACCAGCAACCGGCCTATGCCGCGAGCTGCGTGGGACAGTCGTTCCCCGTGTCTGAGCGCCTCGCGCGCGAGGTGATCAGCCTGCCGATGCATGCGGATCTGGACGAAGCCACGCAGCAGCGGATCGTCGCCGCAGTGCGCGAGGCCCTGCGCGGAGGTTGAAAGTTTCTAGTAAAATCAAGGCTTTTCCGCGAATCCGCAGAAAATTCCCTTGAGATTACTGGTCACCGGCGCGGCAGGATTCATCGGCATGCATTCGTGCAAGCGGCTGCTCGAGCGCGGTCACGAGGTATTCGGCATCGACAACCTGAATGCCTATTACGACCCGGCGCTCAAGCGCGCCCGGCTGGAGCAGCTGCGGCCGTTTCCCGAGTTCAGTTTCGAGAAGCTCGATATCGCCGAGGAGCGCGCTCTGGGCGCCGTCTTCGAGTCGAGGCGGTTCGATGCCGTGCTGCATCTGGCCGCGCAGGCGGGCGTGCGTTACTCGCTCGAGAACCCGATGGCGTACGTGAGCAGCAACGTGGCGGGCTTCCTCAACATCCTCGAAGGCTGCCGCCGGCACCGGATCGCGCATCTTTGCTACGCCAGCAGCTCAAGTGTTTACGGCGCGAATACCGAATTGCCGTCCAGAGAGGAGCACCGGGTGGACAGCCCGGTCAGCCTCTACGCGGCGACCAAGCGCGCCAATGAGCTGATGGCGCGCAGCTACGCCGAACTGTACGGCATCCCCTGCACCGGCTTGCGGTTCTTCACCGTCTATGGCCCCTGGGGCCGGCCCGACATGGCGCTGTTCATCTTCACGCGCGCGATCCTCGAGGGCAAGCCGGTCCGCGTTTTCAACGGCGGCGACATGCAGCGCGATTTCACCTACATCGACGACATCGTCGAGGCGGTGACGGCGATCGTCGAACGGCCGCATCCGGGCGCAAAGGGCGGCCCGCAGTCGCCCTCGTCGCCTCCGTCGCGCCTGTTCAACATCGGCCACGGCTCGCCGGTGAAGCTGATGGATTTCGTGCACGCGGTCGAACGCGCCCTGGGCAGGAAGGCGCTGATCGAGCTCGCGCCGATGCAGCCGGGTGACGTGCAGGCGACTTACGCTTCAACCGACAAACTGCGCGCCGAAGTCGGTTACGCGCCATCCACCACGATCGAAACCGGCGTCGAGCGCTTTATCGCCTGGTACCGGGCGCATTACGCCGGCGCCGGCGGGCTTGCGGCATGAGCGCCGTGGTTGCATGAGCGCGAGCGCGGTCGTTGCGATCGTCGGCCTGGGTTACGTCGGGCTGCCGCTCGCGGTCGAGTTCGGCAAGCGCCAGCGCACCATCGGCTATGACCGATCGCTCGAGCGGGTCGAGGCGATCGGGCGCGGCGAGGACCGCAGCGGCGAACTGGGCGCCGACGAACTGCGCTCGGCGAAGGCGCTCAGTGTCACCGCCGACCCGGCGGCACTCAAGGAGGCGGATTTCGTGATCGTTGCCGTGCCGACGCCGGTGGATAACGACAAAAAGCCGGACTTGGGGCTCCTGGTCTCCGCTTCGCGCACCGTCGGCGCGAACTTGAAGCGCGGCGCAACCGTGGTCTACGAGTCCACCGTCTATCCCGGCGCCACCGCGGGCGTTTGCGTGCCGGCGCTCGAGGACGCCTCGGGCCTGAAATGGAAGCAGGATTTCCACGTCGGCTACTCGCCCGAGCGCATCAATCCCGGCGATCCCGAGCACACGCTCGCCCGGATCGTGAAGGTGGTCTCAGGCGATTCGCCGCAAACCCTCGAACGCGTCGCGGCGCTCTACAGCGGGATCGTTCCGGCCGGCATCCACCGCGCCGCCAGCATCGAGACCGCGGAGGCGGCGAAGGTGATCGAGAACACGCAACGCGATCTCAACATCGCGCTGATGAACGAGCTGGCCATCATCTTCGACCGGCTGGGGCTCGACACGCGCGAGGTGCTGGCGGCAGCGGAAACGAAATGGAATTTCCTGCCGTTCAGGCCGGGACTGGTCGGCGGCCACTGCATCGGGGTCGATCCGTATTACCTGACCCACCGCGCCGAGATGGCCGGCTACCACCCGCAGGTGATCCTCGCCGGGCGGCGCATCAACGACGGCATGGC
>JBBPIU010000086.1:0-13454 GCA_038040245.1 Pseudomonadota bacterium
CCTTCTTCCTGCCCGCTCCCTTGCCCGCGCCTTTGCCCGCGCCTTTGCCCGCGGCGGCCGGCGGCGCGACCGCGGCGGCCGGCGGCGCGACCGCTCCGGCCACCACCTTGACCAGCGCCGGGAAGTACGCCTTGCCGTAGCCGGCGAGGATCGCCTTCTTGATGGTTTCCTTGGCGTTGTCGGCGCCGTGCAGGAACACTCCCGCCTCCTCGCTCAGGCGCAGCGCGTAGCGGATGTCCTTCAGCGCGTACTCGGAGGAGAAGGCTTTCTCCGGATAAGCGTCCTTGAGCATCGCCTTCATGCCGTGGTTGCGCAGCGCGAAGCTGTCGGCCGAGCCCTTGGAGAGCACCTCGAAGGCGAGCTGCGGGTCGACGCCCGCGTGGCGGATCAGGGCCAGCGCCTCGGCCAGCGCCACCACGTTCTGGAACAGCACCATGTTGTTGATGATTTTCATCGCCTGGCCGGCGCCCGGGCCGCCGCAGTGCGTGATGTCGGTTGCGACGCATTCGAGCAGCGGCTTGAGGCGCGTGAACACGTGTTGCGGGCCGCCCACCATCACCGACAGGGTGCCGTTCTTCGCCGCTTCGCGCGTGCGCGCCACCGGCGCGTCGGCGAACTGGATGCCGCGCGCGAGGAAGCGGGCGCTCAGGTCGCGCGCCAGGTTCACCGGCGTGGTGCTGAAATCCACCACCAGACCGCCGGGCTTGAGGTGCGTCAGCAGGCTGCCGGCGCCGAGGCAGACCGCGTTGACGTGCGGCCCGCCCGGCAATGACAGGAACACGATGTCGGCATGCTCGGCGACGTCGCGGATCGACTCCGCCGGCGTAACGCCCGACTGGTCCATGTTCGCCAGTGCCTCGAGATCGCTGTCGAAGGCGCGCACTTCCTGGCCCGATTTGGCCGCGAGGTTGCGGCACATCGGCGCCCCCATCACTCCCAATCCTATGAATCCCAGCATCTACCCTCCCGTCACTCCTCCTTCATCACTGCGAGCGCATCCACCGCCACCACCCCGTCGTGCTTCACGATCACCGGGTTCGCCTCGGCCTCGCGCACCGGCCGGCCCGGACACAGCGCCAGCCGCGACAGCGCCGCCAGCGCCCGCGCCAGCGCCTTCAGGTCGCCTGGCGGCAGGCCGCGGTAGCCGCGCAGCACCGCGAACCCCTTCACCTGCCCGATCATCTCCAGCGCCCCGGCCTCATCGACCGGCGCCAGGCGCAGCACCACGTCATTGTAGAGTTCCGCGAGAATTCCGCCCGCGCCCACCATCGCCAGCGGCCCGACCACCGGGTCGTCGCGGTAGCCGATGATGGCTTCCGCCAGTCCGGCTTCCATTCGCTGGACGAGGAGCGGTTGACCGTTGCCTGCCAGCGATTTTGCCTTGCTTTCGAATTCCTGGCGGGAATCGATACCCAGGATCACCCCGCCCACTTCCGATTTGTGCGCAACGTCGGCAGAAAGGATCTTCAACGCGACCGGATAAATCAGCGAATGCGCGTATTCCGGCGCGCGCGCGATCGCGGATTCGACCACCGGGACGCCGAGCGCAGCGAACAGCGTCAATGCCTGAGCTTCGGTCAGTTTCCCCCTGGCCGGAATGTCCTTCGGCCATTCCATCGGGCTCGCGTCGTTTGTTTCCCTGGGAGTTCTCCAGGAAAAAAAAGCGTGAAAAGCGTCTGCACAGGCTTCGGGCGTGCGAAACGCGGCAATTCCCGCCTCCGCCAGCAGTGCAAGGGACTTGTCCGCGTGAGGCGTCAGGAACACGGCCAGCGGCTTGGCACCGCGCTTTGTCCCGGGTTTTACTTCAAGGATCGGATCGACCGCGAGCTGCGGATGGAATTGGGCGGAGGAACCCACCACCGCCAGCACCGCGTCGCAGCCGGGGAAGTCGAGCAGTTCCTCGACCACCGCGCCGTAGGTGGCGCTTTTCGGGCCCATGGTCAGGTCCACGATCGGCGAATCCGAGCCGGGCGCCGCGGTTTCGATGCCGAGCGTGCCCAGGCGATCCACCACGCTGGCCGCGCCGCCCCCGGTGGTGGTCACCACGGCCACGCGCGGCGCGCGCCGCAGTTGTCCCGCGTGGTCCGGCGGCCAACGGCCCGCCAGCAGCGGCCCGATTTCGATCAGGGTCTCCAGCATGTCGACGCGGAGGATGCCGCAATCGCGGAAATAGGCGTCCAGCGCCGCGTCCTCGCCCGCGAGGGCGCCGGTGTGCGAACGCGCGAGGCGCACCCCGAGCCTGGAGCGGCCGAGCTTGTAGGCGACCACGGGCTTGCCCGCGGCATGCGCCGCGCGCGCGCCCGCGGCGAGCCGTGCCGCATCGCGCACCGTTTCCAGGAACAGCAGGATCAGCCGCGTCTCCGGATCCGCGGCGAGCAGTTCGACCAGTTCGCCGACGCCCAGATCGGCCTCGTTGCCGACCGACACGAGTTTCGAGAACCCCAGGCCGCGCGCCGCGCCGCGCGAGAGCACCGTGCCCAGCATGGTGCCGCTCTGCGATACGATGCTGGTCGCGCCCGCGGGCGGCGAATCCATCTCCAGCACCGCATTCACGGTGAGCGCGACGCGCCCCGTGAGGTTGATCATGCCCATGCTGTTCGGGCCGAGGAGGCGCACACCGAGCTCGCGAGCGCGCGCGACGAGCCTTACCTGACGCGCCATGCCCTCGGCGCCAACGTCGGCAAAGCCGTCGCTGAACACGCTGGCCACCGGAACGCCCTTCGCGCCGCAGTCCTCCAGCACGCCCTCGACGTCCTCGACCATGATGAAGGCGTGATCTATCGCGCCCGGGGCCTCGGTGACGCTTGGATAGGCCTTTTCTTGCAGGACTTCCTTGCGAGAGGCGTTAATCGGAAAAATCTTTCCAGCGTAGCCATGCTTGCGCAGGTAGCGCTGCGGGCGGGCGGTGTTCTTGGCCTGGTCGCCGGATGCGCCGACCAGCGCGACCGAACGAGGCGAGAACAGGGCTTGTGGCAGACTTATTCTGGGATTGCTTTTAATTGTTCCAGCTTCCACAAACGCTCGAGAAGTTTTCCTGCGCGATCCTGGCCGAGCACCGGCACGGCAAGCTCGAGATACTTCTCGTTCAGCTGGGCGTCCGACAGCGGCGCGTCCGGATCGCCGATGCGCGTCGGCTGCAGGAATTCCTCCTGCCGGCCGTCGCGCGCAACGAAGGCCACGCGCGCCGCGCGCTGCTTCGGAAATGCGGCGTCCAGTTCCGGGTCGATGGCGACCTCGATGCGCGCCATCAGGTCTCGCGTTGCCGCGTCATCCATCCGCGCCGGCTCGAACGCCGCCAGGCGCACGCTGCCGTGTGTGAGCGCGGTCGCGACGACATACTTGAGCGAGAAGCGCGCTTCCGCTGCCGTCCGCGGCGACTCATAGCCCGATACCTCCTTGGCCGCGCGGTAGCTGCCGACGCGGATGCGCTCGATCTCGCGCGCCGCAATCTTCATGCGATGCTGCAGCGCCAGCGCGCCGTCGATCGCGGCGAAGGTGTGCCCGCAGCAACTGTGGTTCTTGAAGGTCATGCGCGTGATGTGGAAATCCCCGCCCAGCGTGGCGAGCGCCTGGTTCCAGTCCGGGTTGTCCGACATGGCGACGCCGTAGCCGGCATCGCCCTCGATCACGTCCAGCGAGCCGATGACGCCCTCGCGCGCGGCGAGCGCCGCGGTGACGCCCGCCTCCGCCGCGCGCCCCGCGTGCAGCGGCTTGGACATCGAGTCCATGCGAAACGACTGCTGCAGGCCCGCGGAAAAGGTGGTCACGGTGGCGAGCGCGTGGGCGAAGCGCCCGCGGTCGAGGCCCAGCAGTTCCGCCGCCGCGGCGCACGCGCCGAACACACCGATGGTGCCGGTGTTGTGCCAGTATTTGTAGTGGGCGCGTCCCATCGCCGCACCGATGCGCGTCGAGATCTCGTAGCCGACGATCACGGCGCGCAGGAACTGCTCGCCCGAGGCGCCGTTCGACTGCGCGAGCGCCAGCGCCGCCGAAATGGTCGGCGCGCCGGGGTGATAGATGCCGTCGCGGAAGATGTCGTCCACCTCAAGCGTATGCGCCGCGGTGCCGTTGATCAACGCCGCCGCGCGCACCGTTGCGCTCCGGCCGAGAGCAAGCCTTGCTTTTCCTTTGTCTAATTCGTCCTTTAACGCAATTTCAAGAAGAGTGGCAGGAGCAACAACGGCACCCGGCAGCAGCGCGGCGTACCAGTCGATCACCGCGCGCTTGGCGTGGCGCAGAACCTCCGGCGAGATCGGGATGCTCCGGTAGTCCTCCGCCCAGGCGGCAAATTTCTCTACGACATACATGGCGTCGCAGCCGTACTGTCAGTTAACGACTATATTGCGTTCACGCACCAGGCGTCCCCACTTCTCGCGCTCGGCGCGGACGTGCTGGGCAAACGCTTCGGGCGGCCCGCCAATGGCATCGGCCCCCTGCTCGGCCAGCTTCTGCCGCATGTCGGGCGCAAGCAGGATCAGCGCGGTTTCCCGGTTCAGGCGCTGCACGATTTCGCGCGGCGTGCCAGCAGACACCGCGAAGCCGCTCCAGGAGAGCGAGTCATAACCGGTGACACCTGCCTCGGAAATGGTCGGCGTCTCGGGCAAGGCCGGCGAGCGCTTGAGTCCCGTCACGCCGAGCGCGCGCAGCTTGCCGCCCCTGATGTGCGGCAAGGCCGAGGGCATGTTGTCGAAAATCATCGAGACGCGGCCGGCAACCACATCGATCAGCGCCTGGCCGCTGCCCTTGAACGGGATGTGCACCACGTCTATCCCCGCCATGCTCTTGAACAGTTCCGCCGAGAGGTGCGTCGAGCTGCCCGCGCCCGAGGAAGCGAAGGTCAGCTTGCCGGGATCCTTCTTCGCCAGCGCCACCAGTTCGGCCACGCTCTTCGCCGGCAGTTCGTTCGGCACCGCGAGCACGTTGGTGATCGAGGCGATGAAGATCACCGGTTCGAAATCCCTCGCCGCGTCGTAGGCCATGTTCCTGAACAGCGCGTTGTTGATCGCCATCACGCCGGTAGTCGCCATCAGCAGCGTATAGCCATCCGGCGCGGACTTCGCCACGGCCTCGGCGCCGATGTTGCCCGAGGCGCCGGCGCGGTTCTCCACCACCACCGGCTGGGCGACGGCCGCGGAGAGCCTTTCGGCGACGAGGCGCGCAAAGATGTCCGTCGAGCCACCGGGGGCGAACGGCACGATGACGCGGAGGGGTTTTGTGGGGTATCGCTCTTGCGCACTTGCTACTGAAAATGCGAATGCGCAAAGCAAAAGCATAGGAAATCTGAACATGTTCAGTTCTTATACGAGGAATCCAGGCGATCGGCGAGGCGCCGCATCGCCGGCCATTCCAGCAGGCCGTAGGACCGGCGCGTGCCCGGCCTGTACATGTGGTTGGTCTTCTCGATCACTGCGCGCCCAGGCAGCAGGATGTCGTCGCCGCCGTTTTGCGCCATCAGCTGCGAGCGGCAGGCGCGCTCGATGCGGTAGATGTTGTTGAACGCCTCGGCCACTGTCCGGCCGACCGCGAGCACGCCGTGGTTCCTGAGCAGCAGTACGTCGCAGTCGCCGAGATTGGCGATCAGGCGCGCCTTCTCGCCCTCCTCCAGCACCACGCCTTCGTAGTCGTGGTAGGCCACCTTGTCGAAACGCATCGCGGTCTGCGTCATCGGCAGCAGGCCCTTCTTGAGCGATGCGACCGCCATCCCCGCGAGCGAGTGCGTGTGGATGACGCAATGCAGCCCGGGCTTGGCCTCGTGGATCGCGCTGTGGATCACGTAGCCTGCCGGATTGAATTTGTAGCCCAGGCCCTCGGGGAATTCCGGCTCCCACCGCACCCTGCCCGACAGGTCCACCTTGATGAGCGATGAGGCGCAGATCTCGTCGTACATCAGGCCGAAGGGGTTGAGCAGGAACTCCTCTGTGCCGGGGATACGCGCGGAGATATGGTTGTAGATCAGGTCGTCCATGCCGAAGTGGCGCACCAGGCGGTACGCGCAGGCGCAATCCACGCGCGCTTCCCACTCCGCGGCGCTCACCTTGCCCTTCAGGGACTTGAAGCGCAGCGGCGGGTAGTCCTTGTCCGGGGAAAGTTCTGGGTACGCCTTGCGAAGGTCGGTGACTTTAGTCTTCATCCCAGGCCTTCTCCGGCAGCGGCAGCCCGGCGAGGTCCGCGGCGCTCAACGGGCGCTCGGGTTGGATGCCGAGCGAATCCAGAATGAGCATCAACTGGCGTGTGTGCTGCGCCGGGTGCCAGACGGTGCGCTCCAGCACCACGTGCACCGGATGCCGGCCGAAATAGGTGTCCATCGTGCGCTGGCAGGAGCGATCCGGATAGGACTCCCACCACCGCTGGGCGCGCGCAAGCACGTCCTCGCCGTAGCGCGCGATGTCCTCTCCAGTGCGTATCGAAGGCGACGCGTCTTTCATGATGCGCTCGTAGGTCAGCTGGCCGCCGTCCTGCATCGATTCCAGGAACCCCTCGACGATGCGGAACACGTGGTGCGCGAGCACGCGGATCGGGCGGTTGCGGTTGCGGAAGGGCTTGTCGAGCTCGGGCGCCGGGATCTGGCGGATGAACCGCGCCGCCGACGTCAGCACCAGTTCCATCTTCTTCATCAGTTCCTCGGGGCTGAGGCGTTCCTGCTGGCGGACGTTCAGGCCGAGAAACTCGATGACGTCGCCGATCGTCTGCGCGAAGACGAAGCGGTCGCCGCGCGCCACGATCGGCACGCTGCGCGCCCCGAGCTTGCGCAGCTCCTCCATTCCCGCGGCGTTGCCGTGCACGTTGATCGACTCGAAATCGACCCCGTTCCTGGCGAGGAATTCCTTGGTCCTCAGGCAGCTCGTGCAGCCCGGCTGCCAGAACACCCTCACCCTTTGCGCAGTCGCGAGCATCAACCCCTCCTTGGAACGCCAGTTCTTATACGATAGCACCATGGCGGACGCAAGCGAGCTTGCCGGAAAGGTCGCCCTGGTCACGGGCGGCGCGCGCAACATCGGCCGCGCGATCGCGCGCGCACTGGCAGCGGGCGGTGCCGCGGTGATGGTGAACGCAAACACCTCTCGCGAGGACGCGCAACAGACCGTGGCGCTGATCAAGTCCGCCGGCGGCCGTGCCGTGCTGCATTTCGCCGATGTCACCGACCCAAAGGCGGTCGCCGCGATGGCGGCGGCGGCGCTCGGGGAATTCGGCCGGCTCGACATACTTGTAAATAACGCGGCGATTCGTGCCGAGACCCCGTTCGGCGAGATGAAGTACGAGGAATGGCAGCGCGTGCTCTCGAGCGTGCTCGATGGCGCCTTCCTTTGCGCCCAGTCCTGCCTGCCGCACCTGGTGCGCGCGGGCGGCGGCTCGGTGGTGAACATCGGCGGCATGAGCGCGCACAAGGGCGCCGTGGGCCGCGCGCACGTCGCCGCCGCGAAAGCCGGCCTCGCGGGCATGACTCGCGCGCTGGCGCTCGACCTTGCGCCGCATGGCATCACCGTCAATTGCGTGGTGCCGGGAACCATCGAAACGATGCGCGGACTGCCCGGCGCGCCCCAGCGCCCCGCGCACCGTCAGGGCCTGCCGCCCGTCGGGCGCCGCGGCGAGCCGGACGAAGTCGCCTCCGCTGTAAGATTCCTCTGCGGGCCCGGCTCGCGCTACATCACAGGCCAGTCGCTGCACGTGAACGGCGGCGGATACATGGCGTGAAGCGGCAGGCGACCCCATCCACCGTGGCTGAAGCGCTGGCTGAACGGGTTTGCGCGCTTTCTCCCGAGAATGTTTCTGATTTGGTGCAAAACCGATGCCAGGACCTTTTGCTGGATGTGGCAGGTCTTTGCGTCGCCGCACGCCATAGCGATTACGTTTCCGCATTGAAGAAAAGCCTCGATAGCGGCGGTCCGTGCACCGCGCTCGGGCACACCGAGACCTTCAGCCCCGAGGACGCGGCGCTGCTCAACGGCACTGCCGCGCACGGCGAGGATTTCGACGACACCTTCGAGGGCGGCCCGGTGCACTCGGGTGCGGTCGTCGTGCCGGCGGTGCTCGCCGCTTGCGAACGCTTCGGCCGCGACGGCCGCAGCGCGCTGCTCGGCATCGCCGCCGGCGTGGAGACGATGTGCCGGCTCAGCCTGGTCGCGCCAAAGCTCATTCACAAGGCGGGATTCCATCCGACTGCTGTTTTGGGGGCCATTGCTGCTGCACTTTCCGTCTCGAAAACGTTAAACCTCAATGAAAAACAAACCGTCAATGCTCTCGGAATCGCCGGCAGCATGGCGGGCGGGATCATCGAGTACCTCGCCGAGGGCGCCTGGACCAAGCGCCTGCACGCCGGCTGGGCGGCGCACGCGGGACTGCATGCGGCGCGCATTGCACGCGAGGGCTTCACAGGCCCGCGCACTGTCTTCGAAGGGTCACATGGACTATTTTCCGGTTTTGCTCATACCGCCGACGGGAAATTTTCCGAGCTGACGGATAACTTCGGTCGTGAGTGGCGCATGGAGGGCCTCACCTTCAAGCCCTTCGCCACCGGCACCATGAACCAGCCTTACATCGACTGCGCGCTGCGCCTGGCAAAACGGGGCTTCGCCGCCGAAGACGTCGCCGAGGTGCTGTGCGAAACGGCGGAGGGCTACGTGCACCGGCTGTGGGAGCCGCTTGCCGCCAAGCAACGTCCGCCGAACGATTACGCGGCCAAATTCAGCACGCCGTTCAACATCGCGGTCGCCTTCGTGACCGGCGGCGCGGGATTAGAGGCCTTCAGCGAGCGCACGGTGGACGACGAGCGCATTCTCGGGCTTGCCGGCAAGGTGCGTTATGTTGTTGACTCTGACAATCCCTACCCCAAGGCCTACACCGGCCACGTGAAGATGACGCTCAAGGACGGACGGGTGTTCGAAGAACGCCAGCCGCACATTCGCGGCGGCGTACACGAGCCGCTGTCGCGCGAGGAGATCGAGCGCAAGTTCCGCGGCAACGCGGCTTACGGCGGCTGGACCGCACGGCTTGCGGATGATTTCCTCGCGTTCGCCAAGGAGGCCTTCAATGGCACGATGGATCTTTCTTCTTTTCGGCGCTAGTTTTTCCTTCGGCGCTCTGGCGCAGGCCTATCCCGTCAAGCCGGTGAAGATCATCGTCCCCGCCCAGCCGGGCGGCGGCCTGGATCTGATCGGCCGCACCGTCGCGGATCAGCTTGGCCGCTCGATGGAGCAGTCGTTCATCGTCGAGAACATTTCTGGCGGCGGAGGCACCATCGCCTCGCAAACGGCGGCGCGCGCGGCGCCCGACGGCTACACACTGATGGTTGGGTACGTGGCCACGCACGGCACCAATCCCGCCGTGCGCAAGGTACCCTATGACGCCGTAAGGGATTTCACCCCGATCGCGATGGTGGGCGGCACCCCCAATGTGCTGGCGGTGCATCCCTCCGTGCCCGCCGCCGACCTGAGGGCCTTCATCGATCATGCGAGAAAAATTCCCGGCAAACTGAGCTTCGCCTCCGGCGGAATCGGAACGCTGAACCACCTCGCGATGGAGCAGTTCAAGGCAGACGCCGGCTTCGATATCGTGACCGTGCACTACCGCGGCATCGGTCCCGCGATCAACGACCTGCGGGGAGGCCAGGTGCACGTCATGATGCCGGGCCTCGCCGCGGCGCTGCCGCACATCCGCGCCAAAAATATGAGGGCGATCGCCGTCACCGGCCTCGTACGCCATCCGCTGCTGCCCGAGGTGCCCACCTTCGAAGAGTCCGGGTTCAAGGGCTTCGATGCCGTGCAGTGGTACGGCATCGTGGGCCCTGCGAAGCTGCCCGCGGAGATCACGAGGCGCCTCAACGCCGAGATCAACAAGGCGCTCTCCTCACGGGCCCTACAGGAGCGCTTGGCGGGCGAGGCGATCGATCCGATGCCGATGACACCCGAGCAGTTCGCCAAGTTCATCCAGGCGGACATTGTGCGCTGGAGCACCCTCGCCCGCGAGCGCAAGATTTCGCTGGACGAATAGTAACTTCTTGTTACACCAGGAGCTGTGAACCAACCCCCGCTCGCAGGGTCTGTGTACCGTGAACAAAGCTCCTGAAGCATCGAAACTCGCGCTCGCGGCGCTCATAAAGGCCCTGCCGGGCCAAATCCATGCGGCCGCGCTTGCGGTATCGGTCGCCGAGCGACGCCTGGCCCACGTCCTGACATTGCGCGCCACCGGCCAGACGATGAAAGCCTCGGAGCTTGCCGTCGCGCGCATGGCGCTCGCCCGGACGAATCGGGATGCCGAGGATCTACGGAGAATTCAGAGCGTCTTGCCGGCGTCGCTCGAACAGCCGCGCGTAGCGCCCCAACTGGTGCGGGTGGCGGCCGTCGTTTGAGGGTTGGCGGGTCCGCGATTCCGGAAGCTATGTAACAACCCCGACCGGCTTTCCCGCCGCGAAGGCGTCGAACGCGTCCCCGAACATATAATCATTCTTTGCCCCGGGGAAGGGAAAAGAACATGAAGCGCATCGAGGGGGTGCTCTCGCCCGTGGTCACGCCGTTCAAGCGCGACCTCGCGCCCGACGCCGACCGGTTCGTGAAGCATTGCCGCTGGCTGATGAAGAGCGGCTGCGCCGGCCTGGCCGTGTTCGGCACCAACAGCGAGGCGAACTCGATGGCGGTGGAGGAAAAGATGGAGCTGCTCGACGCGCTGGTGAAAGGCGGCGTGCCGGCCGCGGCGCTGATGCCCGGCACCGGCCATTGCGCGCTCACCGATTCGGTAAAAATGACGCGCGAGGCGGTGAGGATCGGCTGCGGCGGCGTGCTGATGCTGCCGCCGTTCTACTACAAGGGCGTCTCGGACGAGGGCCTGTTCCGCAATTTCTCCGAGATCATCGAGCGCGTCGGCGACGAGCGGCTGCGCCTGTACCTGTATCACATACCCCCGGTGTCCAATGTGGCGATCTCGCTCGATCTGATCGACCGGCTGCTGACGCGCTATCCGGGCATCGTCGCCGGCGCGAAGGACTCCTCGGGCGATTGGTCGAACACGCAAGCGATGCTGGAGCGGTTCAAGGACCGCAGCTTCGACGTTTTCCCGGGCAGCGAAGTATTCCTGCTCGACGGCCTGCGCGCCGGCGGCAAGGGCTGCATCACCGCGACCGGCAACGTGAATCCAGGCGCCATCGACAACGTGTTCAGGAACTGGCGCTCGACGGAGGCCGACAAGCTGCAGGCCGGCATCACCGCGACGCGCAAGATCGTGCAGAAGGTGCCGATGATCCCGGCACTGAAGGCGATCACGGCGCATTTCGGCAACGACCCGCAGTGGCGCACCGTGCGCCCGCCGCTCACCGAGCTCACCCCCGATCAGGACAAGCAGGTCATCACCGAGCTCAAAGCCGCCGGCTTCTCGATGCCGGGGCTCTAAACTCCGGGCGAAGTCGATGCCGCCACGGCGGCGAAATCGCCACCCGTCGACGCGGCGGTAGCGGATCGGCCGCGATTCATCACAAAGCCTTCGTACCCCCGCGCGGCGATGCCATCGCAGATCTTGCGGTAGCGGTGCAGGCCGCCGGCGTACGGCATGAAGACGCGGGGCTTGCCCGGCACGTTGGCGCCGTAGTACCACGAGTGCTTCGCATGCGTCAGCAGGGTCGCGTTCGCTGCTTCGTTGACGTGTGCGCCCCAGGCTCGTGCCGCTTCCGGTGACGGCTCGACCGTCTCGATCCCGTTGCGGCGCAGGTGCCCGATGCAGTCGGTGATCCATTCGACGTGCTGCTCGATGGCCACCGGCATGTTGGTGAGCACGGACGGGCTGCCGGGTCCGGTCACCGTGAACAGGTTGGGGAAGTCCGGCACCTGCAGTCCAAGGTAGGTTTCGGGGCCGGCGTGCCAGGCATCGCGCAGGGATTTTCCCTCCCGGCCGCGAATGTCCATTCTGAGCAGAGGGCCCGTCATCGCGTCGAAGCCGGTGGCGAAGACGATGACGTCGAGTGGATGCTCCCCGCAGCGGGTGCGGATGCCGCGCGGCGTGATTCGTTCGATCGGATCGGAGCGCAGGTTGACCAGAGAAACATTGGGGCGATTGAAGGTCTCGAAATAATCGGTGTCGATCGGCGGCCGCTTTGCCGCGTAGGGGTGATCGATGTCGGCGAGCGCGTCGGCCGTGCGCGGATCCTTCACGACGGAGCGGATGCGCGCCTTGAGGAAATCCGTCGCGGTGTCGTTCGCGGCCTTGTCGGTCACCAGGTCGCGGAACGTGGCACGGAACTGCAGCCCGCCCGTTTCCCAGGCAGCTTCGTAGACCGCCTGCCGCTCCTCTGGAGTCACGTCGGCCACGTTTCGGGTGGAGATGCGGAAGGCGTGCCCGTTCGGGGTCGAGCGCGCGATGTCGCGGATCTCGTCGAAGTTCTCCCGCACCCAGCGCTTGAATTCCGTCGTCAACGGCGCGTTGCGCGCCGGCACGCTGTAGTTTGCCGTGCGCTGGAACACGGTGAGATGCGCCGCGCTCTGCGCGATCACCGGCGCGGACTGGATGCCGGTCGACCCGGTGCCGATCTGGCCGACCCGCTTGCCGGCGAAGTCCACGCCCTCGTGCGGCCACTCTCCGGTGTGATACCACTTGCCGCCGAAGTCGCGCAGGCCCTCGATGTCGGGCACGTTTGCAGTCGACAGGCAACCGACGGCGGTGACCAGGTAGGTCGCCGAACATCGCTCGCCGGACTCGGTCTCGATCCGCCATCGGTTCGCGGCCTCGTCGAAGTAGGCGGCCGTTACGCGCGCGCCGAACCGGATGTCCCGCCGGAGATCGAACTTGCTGGCGACGTGGTCAAGGTAGGCGCGGATCTCCGCCGGACCGGGGTAGCGCTCAGTCGATTCCCACTCGTCGTAAAGCTCGCGGGAAAAGAAGTAACGGTAGGCGTGGCTTTCCGAGTCGCAACGCGCTCCCGGGTACCGGTTCCAGTACCAGGTGCCCCCGATGTCGCCGCCCGCCTCGAGCACCCTGACACGCAGCCCCAGGCGGTCGCGCAGGCAATGGAGCTGGTAGAGCCCCGCAAAGCCCGCGCCGATGACCAGTGCGTCGAAATGCATTGCGCTCGATTCTAACCTTTAGAATCTGCCGATGAACACCGTTCTCGTTACGGGCGCGGGCCGCGGCATCGGCCTTGCCACGGCGCGCGCCTTTCTCGCGGCAGGCTGGCGGGTTCTTGCGCTTGACAAGAACTTTTCCGGTTTTGACGAAAAAGAGGCCGTTCGCATCGAGTTTGATTTAAGTGAACTGGATCAAATTCCAAAACTCATCTCTTCTCTCGGTGATATCCACGCGCTGGTGAACAACGCCGGCGTGCAGAACGCGCTGCCCTACGACAAGTACACGGATGAGGCGCGCCGCCGCATCCTGCGGATCAACCTCGAAGCGCCGGCGGAGCTGATCCGCGCGGTGGCGGCGCAGATGATCGCGCGCCGCTCGGGGCGCATCGTCAACCTCGCGTCGATCGCCTC
>JBBPIU010000087.1:0-10259 GCA_038040245.1 Pseudomonadota bacterium
GGAACACCTGCCGGCCCGACTTTGGTGGGTGCTGGCCGGCCTGACCCTGGTCTGGGGCTTCAACTGGACCGCGATGAAGGTGGCGATCTCCGACATCGCGCCCTTCACCTTCCGCACGCTGTGCCTCGGCCTGGGCTCGGGGGTGCTATTCGCGTTCCTGCGGGCCAGCGGCCAGTCGCTCGCGATCCCGCGCGACCAGTGGCAGCGCCTGGCCCTGATCGCCTTCTTCAACATCACCTGCTGGAACATCCTGGTGGTGTTCGGCCTCGCCCTGCTGCCATCGGGGCGCGCCGCCATCCTCGCCTACACCATGCCTGCCTGGGCGATCCCGCTCTCGGTGCTGCTCTTGGGAGAGCGCCTGACGGCGCGCAAGCTGCTCGGCCTAGCCCTCGGCATGGCCGGCATGGCGCTGCTGGTCTGGGACGAGTTCAACCGCATTCAGGGCGCGCCGCGTGGGGCGCTGTTGGTCCTTGGCGCCGCGTTGACCTGGGCGATCGGCACCATCCTGCAGAAAAAGTATCCGGTGCGCGCGCCGCTGGCCGCGTTCACGGCGTGGCTGATGCTGCTTGGCGGCGTGCCGATCTACATCGGTGCGCTGCTGTTCGAGGATTTCAGCAAACTCGCCGACGTCGGCCTGTCGTCGGCGCTGGGAGCGGCATACAACGTGCTGCTTGCCTTCGCCTGGGCGCACTGGGCCTGGATCAAGCTCGCGACCAGCGTGTCGGTGAGCGTGTTCTCGCTCTGCATGCTGATGATCCCCGTGGTGGGGGTGTTCAGCGGCATCCTGTTTCTCGGAGAGCGGCCGGGCTGGCCCGAATACACGGCGCTCGCATTCGTACTGGGCTCGCTCGCGACCGTGATCGTGCCGCAGAAAAAAACGATCCAGGACTGAAACGGCTGCTCGAAGGCCAAAGCGACCGCGTCAGCCGGCTGTAATAGAATCGGCCACGATGTCAGCCGCCCGAAGTCCGCGCTGGCGCTTCACGCTGGCGTTGCTCGCGTCGCTGGCGATTCACCTCGCGACATTGGCCGCTCTTTCCATGCGGGAGATCGAGCACATCGAACGCAGCGAAAGCCAGCCGCTCGCCGCACGCATCGCACCGCTGGCACCGCTCGCAGCACCCGGGGCCGAAGCTGCGCCTGCGCGCCCCAAGCGCAAGTCCAAACCCAAACCCCTGCCCGAGGCGGCCAGCGCCGCGCTGCCCGCGCCCTTGCCGGCCGAACCCGTGGCAGCGGCGCCGCCGCCGGCAGAAACGACGGCCGCGGCCGACGCTGCGCAGCCGCGCGCTGAGCCGGCACAACCGGATCCGGCCGTGAGCGCGCGGCCAGCCGAGCCGCCGATCGCGTTTCCGGAGCGCATTGAACTCGAGTTCGACATCGCCAAGAACGCCGACGAAGCTCCGATGGGCCGCGTGACGCACCGCTTCGAGCGCGATGGCGCGCGCTATGTGATCCACTCGGTGAGTGCAGCGGCCGGGATTGCTGCGCTATTCGCGACCGGACGCTATGTGCAGGAAAGCCGCGGAATACTGACGGCACAGGGCTTGCAGCCAGAGCAATTCGTGGTGCGGCGCGGCCGCGCCGAGCGCACCGAAAGCGCGGCCTTCGACTGGGCGAGTTCGCGCGCCACGCTCAGCGCCGGCGGCGCCACCAAGGAGTGGACCCTGCAAGCGGGCGCGCAGGATCAACTCTCCTACCTGCACCAGCTGTCGTTCCTGATCGCCGATCCGTCCCTGCCGGCGGTGACGGTGACCAACGGGCGCCGCTTTTTCCGCGCCAGCATCGAGATACTGGGCTGGGAAACCGTCGCCACAGGACTGGGCCCTATCAAGGCTCTGCAGGTGCGCAGCCAGCTTGAAGGGGAGTCGCGGATTGACTTCTGGCTGGCGCCCGACTACGGCAACCTGCCGGTCAAACTTCGGGTCCGCAACCAACGCGGCGAGGAGTTCGAGCAGGTGCTGACAGCGCTGAAGGTCAATTAAGCACGGGACGCGGCAGGGGCTGCGCGGACCCGCGCAACGCTGGCCGGTTGCCAATTGCCGGTCGCCCATTCGAGCAGTTCTTTTGACGCCAAGGCCTCGGGCGCCTTCATGCCGAGGAATTCGAGCGCCGCTGGCAGGTCAGGTAGCCCGGCATCGGCGGCGCGCGTCTGTTTGGAAAGTTTTTCGCCGGCGCTATTCGTCGCCACGGGCACATGCAGGTAGCGCGGCGTCGCTACCGCGAGCAGGCGCTGCAGGTGGATCTGGCGCGCGGTCGAATCGAGCAGGTCGGCGCCACGCACGACGTCGGTGACGCCTTGCGCGGCGTCGTCCACGACCACTGCGAGCTGATATGCAACGATGCCGTCCGCGCGCCGCAGCACGAAGTCGCCCACGTCATGCTCGACCGACTGCTCGATCGTGCCCTGCACGCGGTCCGTGAATCGGACCGGCGTGGCGTCGGTGCGCAGGCGCACCGCGAAAGCGGTCCTGCCCGCGCGCGGCGACACCCGGGCCGCTTTTCCCTTGATAATGCCGTCGCGGCAGGTTCCCGGATAGATGCGCGAGCCGTCGATCGCAAGGGCGGAATCCTCGAGCTCCTTGCGCGTACAGGCGCAGGGATAACTGTGGGTTTTGAGTTTTCGGAGTGCATCTTGATACAGATCAAGCCGTGCGCTCTGGTAGACAACGGGCCCGTCCCACTCCAGACCGAAGGCGTCGAGCTGGCGCAGGATCGCATCGGCCGCAGCGGGGATAACCCTGGGCCGATCGAGGTCTTCCATGCGCACGAGCCATCGGCCGCCGGCACGGCGGCAGTCGAGCCAGCTCGCCAATGCGGCGACCAGCGAACCGAAATGTAGGGGGCCGGTGGGCGAGGGTGCGAAACGACCAACGTAAGGCATGGCAGATTGAAGCGCGTATTGAAGCCGACCAGGTCGGCCCAATATACACTGCGATTTCTAACAGGAAAGGACCCAGATGGCGACGATCGAACTGACCAAGGACAACTTCGAGCAGACGGTGAATGGCAATCCGATCGTCATTATCGACTTCTGGGCGCCCTGGTGCGGACCCTGCCGCGGCTTCGCGCCGGTGTTCGAGAAGGCGTCCGAATCGCACCCGGATGTCGTGTTCGCCAAGGTGAATTCCGACCAACAGCAGGAGCTTGCGGGCACCTTCAACATCCGCTCGATCCCGACGCTGATGGTGTTCCGCGAAAAGGTGATCCTGTTCCAGCAGGCGGGTGCGCTGCCCGGCCAGGCGCTGGAGCAGGTGCTGACCCAGGCCAAGTCGCTCGACATGGCGAAAGTCCATGCCGAAATCGCGGCGCAGAATGCCGCGCAGGAAGTGGCGCCCGGCGCGGCGGCCAAGGGCTGAGCGCATGATCGAAATCCGGCGCGGCAAGGAGCGCGGCCATGCCGAGCACGGCTGGCTCGAGTCCTACCACTCGTTCTCGTTCGCCGACTACCACGATCCGGCGCACATGGGATTCAGCGCGCTGCGCGTAATCAACGAGGACCGGATCCAGCCCGGCACCGGTTTCGGCACGCACGGCCACCGCGACATGGAGATCATCAGCTACGTGCTGGAGGGCGCGCTCGGCCACAAGGACTCGATGGGCACCGGCTCGACCATCGTCCCGGGCGACGTGCAGCGCATGAGCGCGGGCCGTGGGGTGCAGCACAGCGAGCAGAACCACGACCAGGCCGGCGTCACCCACTTCCTGCAGATCTGGATCGAGCCGAACGTGCGCGGCATCGCGCCCGGCTACGAGCAGAAGCATTTCGATGCCGTGTCCAAACGCGGCCGGCTGCGCCTGGTCGCCTCGCCCGACGGCGCAGACGGGTCGGTGACGATCCACCAGGATGCGCGCATTTACGCCGGATTGTTCGACGGCACCGAGCGAGCGGTGTCGGCGCTTGCGCCCGGACGCAAGGCCTACCTGCATGTGGTGCGCGGCAAGCTCACCGTGAACGGCACGCCGCTCGAAGCGGGCGATGCCCTCAAGATGAGCGGGGTCTCCGAGGCCGTGGTGGAAAAGGGCGCGGGCGCGGAAGTGCTGCTGTTCGACCTGCCATGAGCGGCACGCGCGTAGAGAAGGATTCTTTCGGCCCGATCGAGGTGCCGGCGGACCGGCTATGGGGCGCGCAAACCGAGCGCAGCCGGCGGTTCTTTCGCATTTCCAGCGAGCGCATGCCCCTGGCGGTGGTGCACGCGTTGGCGCTGGTAAAGCGCTCGGCGGCGCGCGTCAATGCCTCGCTCGGCCTGCTGGATGCAAAAAAGGCGGAGGCGATCGCGCGTGCCGCCGATGAGGTGCTCGCCGGGCGGCACGACGAGGAGTTTCCGCTGGTGGTTTGGCAGACCGGCTCGGGCACGCAGTCGAACATGAACGTCAATGAGGTGATCGCCAACCGCGCCTCCGAGATTCTTGGCGGCGAGCGGGGGCCCAAGCGCCTGCTGCATCCGAACGACGAGGTCAATCTCGGCCAGTCGTCGAACGATGTCTTTCCCACCGCGATGCACGTCGCCGCGGCGCGCGCCCTGCATGCCGATGTGATTCCGGCGCTCGACCGGCTGTGCGCGGCGCTGGCCGCGAAACGCGACGCCTTCGCATCCATCGTCAAGATCGGCCGCACGCACCTGCAGGATGCAACGCCGCTCACGCTGGGACAGGAATTCTCCGGCTACGTGGCGCAGCTTGAGCTGTCGCGCGGCGCCCTGGACGCGGTGCTGCCGGGTCTTTACCGGCTGGCGATCGGCGGTACCGCTGTCGGTACCGGCCTCAACACCCATGCGGAATTCAGCGAGCGAGTGGCGGCCGAAATTGCGCGCATGTCGGGCCTGCCGTTCGAGCCGGCGCCGAACAAGTTCGCCGCGCTCGCCGGGCACGAGGCGCTGCTGTTCGCGCACGGTGCGCTCAAGACCCTCGCGGCCGCGCTGATGAAAATCGCGAACGACGTCCGGCTGCTCGCCTCCGGCCCGCGCTCCGGAATCGGCGAGATTTCGCTGCCCGAGAACGAGCCCGGCAGCTCGATCATGCCGGGCAAGGTCAATCCCACGCAGGCCGAGGCGATGACCATGCTCTGCGCCCAGGTTTTCGGCAACGACGTCGCGCTCAACATCGGCGGTGCTTCCGGCCACTTCGAGCTGAACGTCTACAAGCCGCTCATCATCAATGCATTCCTGCAAAGCGCGCGGCTACTCGCGGACGGCATGGCGAGCTTCGAGGAGCATTGCGTGCGCGGCATCGCCGCCAACGAGGCGCGCATCCGCGACCAGCTTGAACGCTCGCTGATGCTGGTGACCGCGCTCGCGCCGCACATCGGCTACGACCGTGCCGCCGAGATCGCGAAAAAGGCGCACAAGGAAGGCACCACGCTGCGCGAATCGGCTGCGGCGCTCGGCTACGTGAAGCCGGAGGACTTCGATCGCTGGGTACGCCCGGAGGACATGGTTTGAGGCGCCGGACAAGGCCGATTTTTCGCGGGCCGCGCTGATCATGTCGGTCGTCGTCCTGATCTCCGGCCGCGGCAGCAACCTGCAGGCGCTCCTTGAGGCAGGGTTGCCCGTCTCGGGGGTCATCAGCAACGTGCCGGGCGCCGCGGGGCTGGCGATTGCCGCGCAACGCGGCGTGCCAACCCAAGTGGTGTGCCACAAGGACTTTGCCTCGCGGGAGGCGTTCGACGACGCTCTGGCGAAGGAAATCGACCGGTTCTCGCCCAGGCTGGTGGCGCTCGCCGGGTTCATGCGCGTGCTGACGCCCGGGTTCGTGCAGCGCTACCGGGACCGGATGCTCAACATCCACCCGTCGCTGCTGCCAGCGTTTCCCGGCCTGAATACGCATGAACGTGCGCTCGCCGAAGGGGTCAAACTCCACGGCTGCTCGGTGCATTTCGTAGCCACCGATCTGGATCACGGTCCGATCGTCGCGCAGGCGGCGATTCCGGTGCGCCGGGACGACACCGCGGCGTCACTGGCGCTGCGCGTGCTGAAGCAGGAGCATGTGGTCTATCCGCTCGCCGTGCGCTGGTTTCTCGATGGCAAGCTCGTCATCGAGAACGGCGCCGTAAGCGTTAAGGGAAATGATGCGCAACTTGTGTTTGACGATAGCCCTTAGCTTTGCATCCGCTGTGGTCGCGGCACCGCCGCAGCGGGTCGAGATCGGCTATGAAATCGCGCGCAACGGCTCGGTCCTGGCCGAGGTGAACCAGCGCCTGGAGCACGACGGGCGTTCCTACCGGCTCTCCGAGACCTGGAAAGGCATGGGCATTTTGTCCCTGCGGGGCGAGGTGACCCGCTCGAGCGAGGGCGCGGTCGTGGCCGACGGCCTGCGCCCGCAGAAATTCGAGGACAGGCGCCGTGGGCGCGACACCTTGCACGTCGAGTTCGATCCGGCCGCCAGGACGGCGACGCTGTTGCGGCAGGATCAACTCAGTTTCATCTGGACCTTGGCCTTCGCGCCGCCGCGAGAGGCGGTGACCTTGAGCGTATCCGACGGCAAGCGCGTGGCGTCCTCTACTTATCGGGCTGAGGGGCGCGAGCGTGTCAAGACCCCGGCCGGGGATTTCGATGCGCTCAAGCTCGTCAAGCGCACGGACAATCCTCAGGACAAGGCTACAGAGGTCTGGCTCGCCGTCGACCGGCAATACATTCCAGTCCGCATCCTCGTCATAGACAAGGACGGCACGCGCCTCGATCAGGTCGCGGTAAAAATTTCCGTGCAGTAAGACCCGGACATGAGGCCGACGCCAGCCCTGCTTGCGCACGCCGAGGCGGCGCTCGCGGAACTGCTGACGTTTTCGCGCCCCGCGGACCAGGCGCTGTCCGCCTACTTTCGCAGCCACCGCAATCTCGGCCAGCAGGACCGCGCCTTCGTCGCCGAGACCGTGTTCGCGGTGCTGCGGCGCAAGCGCTCGCTGGAGGCGGCCGCCGGGAGCGCCGCGCCGCACGCGCTCGCAATCGCCGCGCTGATCCGTGTCTTCGGCCTGTCCGGCAGGGCGCTCGAAGACAACGACGCCGCGCTCGCCGCCCGGATCAAGTCGGCGGAAACCGGAAACTTTTCGGAGGCCGTGCAGGCCGATCTGCCCGATTGGCTCTGGCGGCGCCTCACTGCCGAATACAGTTCCCCGGAAGCGATGGCCATCGCCCGGGGGCTGCTGAGTCCGGCGCCGCTGGATCTACGCGTGAACCTGGCGAAGCTTTCCAGGGAGGAAGCGCTCGCGCGCCTGGATCTGGAGGCAGCGCCGACGCCGCTTTCGCCGGCCGGCATCCGGCTCAAGGGCAAGCCGCAGATCAACCGCCACGCGCTGTTTCTGGAGGGCTCGCTGGAAGTGCAGGACGAAGGCAGCCAGCTGCTCGCATATCTGCTCGCGCCGCGGCGCGGCGAAATGGTTGCCGACTTCTGCGCCGGCGCGGGCGGCAAGACGCTCGCCCTCTCGATGCTGATGCACGGCGCCGGGCGCATCTATGCCATGGACGTGTCGGAGAAACGGCTGCGGGAACTCGCGCCGCGCGCGGCGCGCGCGGGGATCTCCAACGTGCATCCGGTCGTGTTGTCGGGGGAGGGCGATATCCGCGCCAAGCGCCTCGCCGGAAAACTTGATCGCGTGCTGGTGGATGCGCCGTGCAGCGGCTTCGGCACGCTGCGGCGCAATCCCGATCTGAAATGGCGCCACGGCGAAGGCGCGGTGGCCGAGCTCGCGGCGAAGCAAGCGCGGATCCTCAAGGCGGCCGCGAAGCTGCTCAAGCCCGGCGGGCGCCTCGTCTATGCAACCTGCAGCATCCTGTCCGAGGAGAACGACGCGATGGCCGATCGCTTTGCCGCGGAACATCCGGAATTCAAGGCGCTTTCCTGCACGGAACTGCTCGCCACGCAGCGCATCGTCCTGGAAACCGGCGAGCGGCTGCGCCTCTGGCCGCACCGGCACGGCACCGACGGCTTCTTCGCCGCCGCGTTCGCGCGGCGCTAGCGCCGGTCAGCAGGCCGGTCATCCGCTTCAGAACTTGACGGACAGACCGACGGTTGCGCCAAAATCAGGCGAGTTGCTATTCATGCCGAACCGTGCGGCGACGTCGACTTGCGTGTACCTGGTGAGCAGATACGCCGCCCCCAGATTAAAAGTGGCAATGCTGCCGCCATACTTCTGACGGGCGATCTGTGCCGCCGCGACCTCGGCAAAGACCCGGGCCTTGTCGTTCAATTCCTTGCCCAGCACCGCGGCGAGTATGCCCGCCGTGAAGCGCTCTCCCGTCGCCTGATCCTTGTCGCGGATCACGCCTGGCATCACACCGAGAGACATGTCGTTTGGCAAGTCCCATTCGAAGGCCACCCGCACCGACGGACGCACGCCCTGGCCGCGGAACTGTTGGCTGCCGGAGTCCAGATCAGCGTGGATCAACCAGCCGATCCCGGGCTTGCCGGTCTTATCGTCACCATCCTGCATGTGCCACTTGAATCCGATGGCAGCGTCTGCCCAGCCCTTTTGAGCATCACTCACGCCAAGCGCTTCGACTCGCTCACGAACACGCCCATCGGACTCGATGCGCAGTTCGAGGTTCTCGCTCACGCCCAGCCGAAACAGGGTCGGGGTCGTGAACGTACGCGTTTTCACCCCCGCGTTCTTGTCACGCTGGTAGTCCACGCTGGTCTCGATCTGGAAGCGCCCCTTGCCGACGACATCGCTGGATTCAACAGCATCAGGCCGGTCCGTGACGATGCGGTCGTCTTTCGTGAAGGACGGCTCGGCCGCATGAAGTGCACACGGCATCAGGCTGAAGCAAGCGAGGAACATCCATACTGACGGAAGAGCGATTGTCGAGCGCATAGCAAGGAAGTGTACCCATTCAGGTTGACCTTCCCTCACCGCGCCGCCGCCGGCTCCGCGCCCTGCGTCGCGAGCTGTTCCCGCAGCCTGGGCCTTGAATTGCAGAAAATCGCCTCCAACTACCTGACTGGGTTCATCATCCTGCTTGACCGGTCGATCCCGCTGGGACAAACGCGGAATAGTGCAGGAACGTGACTTTTCTTGACCTTGCAAGGGGGGGTGGTTCGCGTAGAATCCGCCCGGCCCGTCTCCAAAAGACGACATAACAAAGGCACCTGTGATGCTATTCAATGGTCTGTTGGACCTCCCCTGGTGGGGTCTCGTGCTCGTCGCGTTGGGTCTCACGCACATTACGATTGCCTCGGTCACCATTTATCTCCATCGGAATCAAGCACATCACGCGCTTGATGTGCATCCGATGGTGGCGCATTTCTTCCGCTTGTGGCTGTGGCTGACCACCGGCATGGTGACCAAGGAATGGACCGCGATCCACCGCAAGCACCACGCCAAGTGCGAGACCGCGGATGACCCGCACAGCCCGCAGATTTACGGCATCAACCGCGTGTTGTGGACCGGGGTGATGCTGTATGTGAAGGAGTCGCATTACCCCGAGACCATGGAACGTTACGGCCATGGCACGCCGGACGATTGGGTCGAGCGCAACGTCTACGCGCGCCACTCGGTGCTCGGCCTGTGGCTGATGGGCGCCGTCAACATTGCGCTGTTCGGCGTGATCGCGGGAGCGATCATCCTGATCACGCAGATTGCCTGGATTCCGTTCTGGGCCGCCGGTGTGATCAACGGCATCGGTCACTTCTGGGGCTACCGCAACTGGGATGTCCCCGCACCGGACGCGAGCCGCAATATGTCGCCGATCGGCGTCCTGATTGGCGGTGAGGAACTGCACAACAATCACCACGCCTATCCGGCGTCGGCCAAGTTTTCCCTCAAGTGGTACGAATTCGATCTCGGCTGGGTGTACATCCGCGGCCTCGAATCGCTGGGGCTTGCTACGGTCAAGAAGGTGGCGCCGACGCCGCGCTTCTCGGACCCGAAGCCGGTCTGCGACGAACAGACGCTGGAGGCGGTGATCGCCAACCGTTACGATGTGCTCGCCCGCTACGCCACCTCGCTCAAGCGCACCTACCTGCAGGAGATCGAGCGCCTGGGGCACTGGTCGCAGGAAGCCGAGGCGCTCAAGCCGGCCAAGCGGTATTTCGCGCGTTTGCAGCGGCTCTCGGAGGTCGAGCGCGCGCGGCTCGCCGAAGCGGTCAAGAATTCGAAGGCGCTGGCCACGGCGATCGCGATGCGCGACGAGCTGGCGGCGCTGTGGGCGCGCTCGAGCGCCCCGCGCGAACAGCTGCTCAAGCAGCTGCAGGACTGGTGCCACAAGGCCGAGACCAGCGGCGTTCCGCCGCTGGTGGAATTCAGCCACCGCCTGCGCAGCTACGCGTAA
>JBBPIU010000087.1:10359-13204 GCA_038040245.1 Pseudomonadota bacterium
ACGTGCTTGCGGGCCTTGGGATCGTATTTCATCAATTCGATCTTCTCCGGCTTGGTGCGCTTGTTCTTGGTGGTGGTATAGAAGTGGCCGGTGCCGGCCGAGGATTCGAGTTTGATTTTTTCGCGCATGGCGGGCTCCTCAGGCGTTCGCTTTGGCTTTTTTCTTGGCCTTGATCTCGGCCAGCACTGCCTCGAGGCCGAGCTTGTCGATGCGGCGCAGCCCGGAGGTCGAGACGCGCAGACGCACCCAGCGGCGCTCGGTCTCCAGCCAGAAGCGGCGGTAGTGCAGGTTGGGCAGGAAGGTGCGGATGGTCTTGTTGTTCGCGTGCGAGACCAGATGACCTTTCATCGGCTTTTTGCCGGTGACAGCGCAGACTCGGGGCATTTCGAACTCCGGGATGGTGGGCGGTGCGGAAAAGGCGCGAATTATACGCTAAAACAGGCACTTCACAACAGTCCGCGCTCGGCGAACGACAGCGTCTGGTGGCCCGCGACGACGAAGTGGTCGAGCACCTTGATGTCCACCAGGGACAGCGCCTCCTTCAGGTTGCGCGTCAGCAGCTCGTCGGCCTGGCTGGGCTGCGCCACGCCGGATGGATGGTTGTGGGCAAAGATCACCGCCGCGGCATTTGCCTTCAGGCCGGCCTTGACGATTTCGCGGGGATAGACCGAGGTCTGCGTCAGCGTGCCGCGGAACAGCTCTTCGCTGGCAATCACGCGGTGCTGCGCGTCCAGCCACAGGCAGACGAAGACCTCGTGCTCCCGGCTCGAGATCGCGAGCCGCAGGTAATCCCTCACCGCGCCCGGGGAGGTGAGGGCGCTGGCCGAACGCAGGTCTTCCTTCAGGCAGCGGCGCGCGACTTCCATGACCGCAGCAAGCTGGGCGATCTTGGCCGGTCCCAAACCCTTGATGTTTTGTAAATTCTCAGGAGAAGCCAATAGACCCCCCAGCCCATTCAAGTTTGCCAGCAGCTCGCGCGCCAGCTCGACGGCGCTCTTGCCGGGTATGCCGGTGCGCAGGAATATCGCCAGCAGTTCCGCATCGCTCAGGACCGCCGCGCCGTGCGCCAGCAGCCGCTCGCGCGGCCGTTCTGCCAGTGGCCAGTCGGTGATAGCCATGCCTTAAGCCTTTGCCGGGATTCCTCTACAATCTCCCTCCCTTAACGCCCAGGGCGACCGGACCGATGACCTTGAAGGGAAAGCGGATTTTGCTCGGCATGACCGGCGGTATCTCCGCCTACAAGGCGGCCGTGCTCGCGCGCGCCTTGGGCAAGGCCGGCTGCGACGTCCGGGTCGCCATGACCGAGACGGCGACCCGGTTCGTGACGCCGGTCACCCTGCAGGCGCTGACCGGCCAGACGGTCTGGACCGACCTCTGGGACCCGCGCATCGCCGACAACATGTCGCACATCGAACTGTCTCGCGACCGCGACCTGGTGCTGGTGGCGCCGGCGAGCGCGGACTTCCTCGCCAAGATTGCACTCGGCCTGGCCGATGACCTTCTCTCCACGCTGGTGCTGGCGAGGCGCTGTGGGCTGATGGTGGCGCCGGCGATGAATGTGGAAATGTGGCACAACCCGGCGACGCAAAGAAACGTGCGCACCTTGCGCGGGGACGGCATTGCCTTCGCGGGGCCTGCGGCGGGCGACCAGGCCTGCGGCGAGACCGGCATGGGGCGCATGCTCGAACCGGAGCAGATACTGGCCGAGGTCGAGGCCTGGTTTCAACCCAAGGCGCTCGCCGGCAAGCGCGTGCTGGTGACCGCGGGGCCCACCGAAGAGCCGATCGACCCGGTGCGCGTGATCACCAATTCGAGTTCGGGGAAAATGGGATTCGCGGTGGCACGCGCGGCGCGCGAGGCCGGCGCCAGCGTGACGCTGATCAGCGGGCCGGTCGCGCTGGCGACGCCGGAGGGAGTGGCGCGGGTGAATGTGCGCAGCGCCCTGCAGATGTTCGACGCGGTGAAATCCACTGTCAAAGGCAGCGACATCTTCATCTCAGTTGCCGCTGTCGCCGATTGGAGAATAAAAAAACCTTTTGATAAAAAAATAAAAAAGATAAACGGCCGCGCCCCGGTGCTCGAGTTCGAGGAGAACCCGGACATCCTCGCCTGGGTCGCGTCGCGCAAGAACGCGCCATTTTGCGTCGGCTTCGCGGCCGAGAGCGAGAAGGTCGCAGCGAATGCCCGGGCCAAGCGCGCGAAAAAGGGCGTGCCGCTGATCGCCGCGAATCTCGCGCAGCAGGCGCTGGGCGCCGACGACAACGCGATCACGCTGTTCGATGCGCGCGGCAGCCACTCGCTCGGCCGCGGCCCCAAGATCGAGCTGGCGCGCAGACTGGTCGCACACATCGCGGGCATGATCGGAAAGGCGACGCGCTGACTTGCGCAAGTTAGACGTCAAAATCCTCGATCCGAGGATCCGCGAGATGCTGCCCCGGCACGCGACTGCAGGCGCCGCCGGCCTTGACCTGCGCGCCTGCCTGGATGCGCCGCTGACGCTAAATCCCGGCGACAGCCAGCTGGTGTCCTCTGGAATAGCGATTCACATCGGAGACCCCGGGTTTGCCGCCTTCATAGTGCCGCGTTCGGGGCTGGGTGCGAAGCACGGCATTGTGCTCGGCAACCTCGTCGGCCTGATCGACTCCGACTATCAGGGGCAGCTGTTCGTCTCGGTCTGGAACCGCGGCGGCGCCGCGTTCACCATCCAGCCGATGGACCGCATCGCGCAACTGGTGGTCGTCCCGGTGCAGCAGGTGGCATTCAACGTGGTCGAGGAATTCGAGTCCTCGAGCCGCGGCGCCGGCGGCTTCGGCAGCACCGGCAAGTCCTAGAAAAAGGGGGTCAG
>JBBPIU010000088.1:0-5579 GCA_038040245.1 Pseudomonadota bacterium
CCCTGCCGGGCTTTTTTGTTTCCAGCACATGAAAAAATACCTCATCACCGGGCTCCTGATCTGGATCCCGCTCGTCATCACGCTGTGGGTGCTGAAGTTCATCGTGGATGCGCTCGACCAGACGCTGCACCTGCTGCCGCCGGCGTTCCGCACCGAGAACTGGCTCGGGCTGCACGTGCCCGGCATGGGGGTGGTGATGACGCTGGTGATCGTATTCGTCACCGGCCTGTTGACGACCAACCTGCTCGGCGCGCGCCTGGTGCACTTCTGGCACCAGATCATGCACCGCATTCCGGTGGTGAACTCGATCTATTCGAGCGTCAAGCAGATTTCCGACACCCTGTTCTCCTCCAGCGGCCAGGCGTTCCGCAAGGCGCTGCTGGTGCGCTGGCCGCACGAGGGCATGTGGACGATCGCCTTCCTCACCGGCGTGCCCGGCGGCGACATCGCCAACCATCTCAGGGGCGATTACATCAGCGTCTACGTGCCGACCACGCCCAACCCGACCGGCGGATACTTCGTGGTGGTGGCGCGCAAGGACGTGATCGAGCTGGACATGAGCGTGGACGAGGCGCTGAAGTACATCATCTCGATGGGCGTGGTGCCGCCCAATGGCAGGCGGCAGGGAAGCGCGAGCGGCAAATGAGCATGCGTACGCACTACTGCGGCGAGTTGTCCTCGGCGCTGATCGGCAAATCCGTGACGCTGGCCGGCTGGGCGAACCGCCGGCGTGACCATGGCGGCGTAATCTTCATCGACCTGCGCGATCGCGAGGGCTTGGCGCAGGTGGTGTGCGACCCGGACCGCGCCGAAGCGTTCAAGCTGGCCGACACGGTGCGCGGCGAATTCGTCATCCGGGTTGTCGGCAGGGTGCGGGCGCGGCCCGCCGGAACCGTCAACACGAACCTGCGCTCGGGCGCGGTCGAGGTGCTGGCGCATGAAGTCGAGATCCTCAACCCTTCGCTGACGCCGCCGTTCCAGCTGGACGACCAAAACCTCTCGGAGATGGTGCGGCTTGAGCACCGCATCCTCGACCTGCGCCGCGACGCAATGCAGAAGAACCTGCGCATGCGCCATCGCACGGCAAGGGCGGCGCGCGCCTTTCTCGATAACCACGGCTTCATCGACATCGAGACGCCGGTGCTCTACAAGTCCACGCCGGAAGGCGCGCGCGAGTTCCTGGTGCCCTCGCGCATCAGCGACGGGCATTTCTACGCGCTGCCGCAGAGCCCGCAGCTGTTCAAGCAGATGCTGATGATCGCGGGCTTCGACCGCTACTACCAGATCGTGAAGTGCTTCCGCGACGAGGACCTGCGCGCCGACCGCCAGCCCGAGTTCACGCAGATCGACGTCGAGACTTCGTTCCTCGGCGAGGAGGCGATCCGCGCGCTGATGGAGTCGCTCGCGCGCCACCTGTTCAGGGAAGTGCTGGGCGTGGCGTTGCCCGAGCCCTTCCAGGTGATGACTTTTGAGCAGGCGATGCGCGACTACGGCGTCGACAAGCCCGACCTGCGCGTGCCGCTCAAGCTGACCGAACTGACCGACCTCATGAAGGATGTCGATTTCAAAGTGTTCTCCGGGCCGGCGAACGCGGCGGGCGGCCGCGTCGCGGCGCTGTGCGTTCCGGGCGGCGCGACGCTGACGCGCGGCGAGATCGACGCCTACACCGAATACGTGCGCGGCCTCGGCGCCAAGGGTCTGGCCTGGATCAAGGTGAATGAAATTGCCAAGGGCGCCGACGGACTGAATTCGCCGATCGTCAAGTTTTTCCCCTGGCCTGTGATGCTGGAAATTTTTGCCAGAACAAAGGCAAAGGACGGAGATCTCATCTTTTTCGGCGCCGACAAGGCCGAGGCCTGCAACGCCTGCCTCGGCGCATTGCGGCACAAGATCGGCCACGACCGCGGCTTCGCCGAGAAGGGCTGGCGGCCGCTGTGGGTGGTGGATTTCCCGATGTTCGAGTACGACGAGGAATCAAAGGAGTGGAAGGCGCGCCACCACCCCTTCACCAGCCCGAAGGACGGCCACGAGGCATTCATCGAGGCAGACCCCGGCAAGGCCTACGCCAAGGCCTACGACATGGTGCTGAACGGCTGGGAAATCGCCGGCGGCTCGGTGCGGATCCACCGCCAGGAAATCCAGCAGCAGGTATTCCGTTCGCTCAGGATTTCGCCCGAGGACCAGCAGGCGAAGTTCGGCTTCCTCTTGCAGGCGCTGCAGTACGGCGCGCCGCCGCACGGCGGGATCGCCTTCGGTTTCGACCGGCTGGTGGCGTTGATGGCCGGCGTGGAGGCGATCCGCGACGTGATCGCGTTCCCGAAAACGCAGCGCGGCCAGGACCTCGTCACCGGCGCGCCGTCGCCGGTCACCGAGCGCCAGTTGCGCGAGCTCCACATCCGGCTGAGAAGTTCGACGCCGACGTGATCTTTCTGGTCCAGGGATAGGGCAGCCTAGCCAGACCTGCAGCCGGCAAACCCCGCCGCAGCGGGAATTCGCCGGCGGGGAGACCTGATACTTATTTCTTCGCGCCTTTATCCGCCGCCTTGGCGGCAGGCGTCGCGGGCACTGCCGGTGTGGCGGGTTTCGCGGGCTCGGCCTTGGCGGCAGGCGCCGCAGCCGCGGGGGGGGTGGCAGGCTTCGCGGGCACGGCCTTGGCGGCCGGCGTTGCGGGTTTCGCTGGCTCAGCCTTCTTCGCAGCGCCTTTGGCTTCGCCCTTGGCGTGTGCCTTGACCACGGTGTCGCCGCTCAGCTTCACGTCCGCCTTGATCTTCGTGTACAGCCCCGGGCCGATCCCTCTCACCTTCTCGAGTTCGGCGAGCGACTTGAACGGACCGTTCTTGGTACGGTAATCGATGATCGCCTTGGCCTTGGCCGGGCCTACGCCGGTGAGCGTCTCCAGTTGTGCCTGCGTGGCGGTGTTGATGTTGACATCTGCAAAGGCGTTGAAGGCGGCTAGTCCCAGAACGAGCAGCAAAGCAGCAATTTTCTTCATTTGAGTCCGTCTCCTTGTTTATAGGTCGAAAACCGGCGAAAGTTGTGCCATCGGATTCAGGATAACGCAGCACCCAGCCCTGTGGTTGACTTCTGCCGGCGACTTGCCCTCAGTCCGCTGTCCAGACGCGAACGCAGCAATCTTGTGCGTCGCACGTTCGCTGCCCGGTTTCGATCTGTTGACACGGAAGCAGGATTGAGTTTCCTAGCCTTTATATGAATCTGAAGGAACTGCCGCGGCGCACCATGCGGCCTGCCAGCTGCGCGAGCTGCAACCCCGGTTGCGGAACGCCGATTGGACGCGCCACGCCCATGAGGCTGCTGGCCGGACTGCTTGCTCTTGCCGTTTCTGGCAGTGCATTTTCTTTTTCATCGAATACAGACATAAAAGCGGCAACCCTGCCGCTCGAGGCGCGAGAGACGATCGCCCTGATCCGCAAGGGCGGGCCGTTTGCCCATCAGCGCGACGGCATAGCCTTCGGCAACCGGGAAAAAATCCTGCCGCCGCGCGAGCGCGGCTGGTACCGCGAATACACGGTGAACACGCCGGGGGCGAGGAATCGCGGGGCGCGCCGCATCGTCGCCGGCCGGGATGGTACGCTTTACTACACCGACGACCACTACCGCAGCTTCAAGCGCATTCTGGAGTAGAACATGAGCAAGCTCCTGCAGCGATTGAGCGATGCTTCCAAGTCCGGCGTGTATCGCGCATCGCGCACGGACGAAATCCTCGATGCGACGCAGGGCAGCGCGCTGCAGGTCGCACGCATCGGCCTGGCTGGAGCAGCCGGAAAAGAGGCGCTGCTGGAGCGCGTTGCGCGCGCGCTGGAGTTTCCGCGGTGGTTCGGCGGCAACTGGGATGCGCTCGAAGACTGCCTGACCGACCTTTCCTGGTCGAAAGCCGGCGGCCACGTGCTGCTGATCGAGGGCGCCGGGGAATTGCCCGGCGACGAGCGCGGCATTTTCGTCGACGTCCTCGCTTCGGCGGCTGCCTGGTGGGCGGATCGCAAGCGCCCGTTCTTCGCCGTCTTCGTGGGCGACGCGCCGCCGCTGCCCGCGCAGTTGCCCGACCTGTACAAAAGCCCGAAGTGAAGCCGGAACAGTGACGCCGAAACTGCCGGTTTCGGTGCTGGTCGTGGTGCACACCGCGGCGCGCGAGGTGCTGCTGCTGGAGCGCGCGGCGCGGCCCGGGTTCTGGCAATCGGTCACCGGTTCGCTCGATCGTCCCGGCGAGCCGCCGGCCGAGGCGGCGCGGCGCGAATTGCGCGAAGAAACGGGGATCGAGGCGCAGCCGGCGGACCTCAGGGGCTGGAACCTCGCCTACACCTTCGAGATCTTCACCGAGTGGCGGCAGCGGTTCGTGCCGGGAACCACGCACAATACCGAGCATGTCTTCAGCCTCCTGCTGCCGGGGCGGGCGCCGGTGGCGCTGGCGCCGGACGAGCACGTCGCCAGCCTGTGGCTGCCGTGGCAGGACGCGGCCGGCAAATGCTTTTCCTGGTCGAACCGCGATGCGATCAGAATCCTGGGCCAATGCGCGCGCTGACCTCTGCGGCTTTCTCCTGCCTGCTCCTGCTCGCTGCCACAGGCGCCGCGCGGGCAGCCGAGGACGTTTCGGTGGAAGCGACGCGTCGTGACGAGGCGCTCGAGGTGGTCTGCCGCGCGATGCTGGATGCGCCGCTCGATCTGGTCTGGCAGACGCTGACGGACTACGGCCGGCTGGCGGAGTTCATTCCCGGCATGCGCAGGAGCCGCGTGGTCGAGCGGCGCGGCGCGGCGGCGGTGGTCGAGCAGTCGGGCGAGGCAAGATTCCTGTTCATGACCTTTCCGATCGAGGTGACCCTCGCGTCCACCGAGCGCCCGCCGTACGCCATCGAAGTGAGCATGCTGAAGGGAAACCTGAAGCGGCTCGATGGCGCCTACCGCATCGAGCCGCAGGGCGGCGGGCGGATGCTGCTCACCTGGCGCGGAATCGTCGAGGCGCTATCGATGCCGCCGCTGCTTGGTGATATGTTGATGCGCTCGAACATCGAGGATCAGTTCCGCGGCATGGTGCGCGAGATCGAGCGCCGCGACGCGCTGCGGCGCGGGCGGGAAGGGGAAACGAAGCCATGAGACCGCGCTTTCGGGCCGCTGCGCTGGTCGCGGGTTTCTGCGCCTTCCTTGCCGCGGGCTGCGCCACGGTAGACGCGCCGTTCCGCGGCCACCTGGCGTCCGACGCGCCGCAGGTGCGTGAGTGCGCCGAGTGGTACCGCTTGCTGGACGAGCGCGTGGCGGCGGCCGGCGCGCGCGATGCGCAGGACGCGCGCGTGCCCGGATTCCCGTATCTGCGCGTCAGCCGGCTGCTGGCGGCGCTACGGCCGGCGGCGCTGTCGAACGAGTACGCGCTGCATGCGCTCGCCGACAGGATGCTCGCGCTCGACCTGGAGGCGCGGCGCTACGAGATCATGAACCTGCCAGCCGGGCAGCTTCCCGAACTGCGCGACGCAAGCGACAGTTTCGGCTTGCGTATGGCGCTGCAGCGCACGCAGCAGTGCGGCATGCTGATGCGCGATATAGACCTCGCCAAGCCCGAGGCGCGCGACGCT
>JBBPIU010000088.1:5589-13147 GCA_038040245.1 Pseudomonadota bacterium
CCCGACGACTACCGGCGTGCGAACCGGATTCTCGGGCTGTACTGGCTGACGCGGGTTGCGTTCGCGGAGGGCGTGCGGCGCCAGGAGGAGGAAACGCTGGCCGCGTTCCGGCGCGAACCCGCGGTCCCCGAGGGCGCCAGCGTGGTGCGGTACGTGCGATACGCTCCGGAGCCCGGCGCGCCGCTGCCGCGCGGGCGAGTGGCGATCCTGCTGGAGCACGCAGCCGAAAACCCGCTCGGCATTCCCGAACCTTCCGAGAGCGACCTGAAAGAGTTGCTCGCCGTTTACGCGCCCAGCTTCGAAGTCGAGGTGAAGGGCGACTACGACCGCTTCGGCGCGCTGCGCTGGCTGCGCGACACGGACTCACCTTCGGTGGACGGCGCCCAGCTCGCCGTGTACGGTCATTCCGCGTGGACGCGCTATGAGGGCCGGGTGCTGCTGCAGCTCGTCTACACGCTCTGGTTTCCGGCGCGGCCGCCGCAGTCCGAGGGCGATCCTCTGGCCGGAAAACTCGACGGCATCACCTGGCGCGTGACGCTCGCGCCGGACGGCGAGCCGCTGGTCTACGACGCGATCCATCCCTGCGGCTGCTATCACCAGTTTTTCCCGACGCCGCGTGCCGCCGCGCGCCCCGACCCCGGCGGCATGGAGGAGTGGATGTTCTCGCCGCAGTCGCTGCCGCGTGTCGCGGATGGCGAGCGGCCGGTGGTGAGGGTCGCGACCGGCACGCACTACATAGAGCGCGTTGCCGTGGTGCGCGGCAGCGACAGCCTGGTGCGCTACGAACTGCGGCCCTACGGCGACCTGCGTTCGCTGTTGCGCACCTCGGGTCCGCGGGCCGGCGCCTTCGGACCCGACGGCCTGGTGCCCGGAACCGAACGGGCCGAGCGTTTCGTATTCTGGCCGATGGGCATCGCCTCCGCGGGCGCAATGCGCCAATGGGGGCGGCACGCGACGGCATTCATCGGCCGGCGCCATTTCGACGACGCCGACCTGTTCGAGAAGCGCTTCCGGTTCGACCTGCGATGACGACGAAGCTGCGTGTAGTCACGCTGAACATCCACAAGGGCCTGTCGCAGTTCAATCGCCGCATGGTGATCCATGAGCTGCGCGAGGGGCTGCGCGCGCTCAAGCCCGACCTGGTATTCCTGCAGGAAGTGGCGGGCCTGAACCAGCGCCACGCACTGCGCTTCGCGGCGTGGCCGGGCGAGGCGCAGCACGAATTCCTCGCCGGCGACGAGCTGCAGCACGTCTACGGGCCCAACCACGTGCACCAGCACGGGCACTACGGCAATGCGCTCCTGTCGCGCTATCCGATCCTGTCGTCCGAGAACGAGGATGTGTCCGACCACCGCTTCGAGCGCAGGGGCCTGCTGCACACCGTGGTCAAGGTGGCGGGCTGGCGGCGCAACCTGCACTGCGTCTGCGTGCACCTTTCGCTGCACGAGCGCGGCCGCCGCCGGCAGCTCGATGCGATCGCCGCGCGGCTGGAGGAACTCGCCGACAAGCGCCTGCCGATCATCGTCGCCGGCGATTTCAACGACTGGCGCCAGCGCGCCAGCGGCATCCTCGAGAAAAGCCTAGGCATGACCGAGGTGTCGGTGGCGGCGGGCGGACGGCACAGTCGTACGTTTCCGAGCGTGCTGCCGGTGTTCCGCCTGGACCGCATCTACGTGCGCGGCTTCAAGGTGCTGAGTACGCAGGTGCATCGCGGCCCGCCCTGGGCGCTGCTCTCGGACCACCTCGCCGTGAGCGCGGAGCTGGAACGTGCCTGACTACGTCGGCGGCAACCGGCTCACCCTGCTGAAGAACGGCGAGCAGTACTTCCCGGCGCTGGTCGCCGCCATCGATGCAGCGACGGCGGAAGTGTTCCTCGAGACCTACATTTTTGCCGACGACGAGACCGGCAGCCTGGTCGCAGATGCGCTGGCGCGCGCCGCGGTGCGCGGCGTCGCCACGCACCTGCTGATCGACGGCTTCGGCGCGCCCGATATCGCGCCGCGCTTCCGAGAGTTGTTCGCCAAGGCGGGCGCCGAATTGATGGTGTTCCGCCCGCAGGTCAGTCCCTGGCCGTTATGGAAGCAGCGCAGCCGGCTGCGCCGCATGCACCGCAAGCTGGCCAGCATCGACGGCGAGGTCGCGTTTGTCGGCGGCATCAACATCATCAACGATTACGACACGCCGGATCAGACGCCGCCGCGCTACGACTACGCGGTGCGCGGCGAAGGCCCGCTCGCGGCGCGCGTGCACGCGGAGGCCTCGAAGCTCTGGACGCGCGTCTCCTGGGCCACCTCCGGCCGGCGCTGGCCGAGCTTCGCGGCGCTGACGGGCCGCGCGCCGCGGCACGCCCTCCCGGCCCGGGGGCCCGATCCCGGCGGCCAGCGCGCGGCGCTCGTCGTGCGGGACAGCCTGCGGCACCGGCGCGACATCGAGGAGGCCTATCTCGCGCTGATAGACGCGGCGCGCGAAGAGGTGATAATCGCCAGCGCTTATTTTTTCCCGGGCCGCCGGTTCCGCATCGCGCTCGTGCGCGCCGCGCGACGCGGGGTGAACGTCACGGTGCTGCTGCAGGGCAAGATCGAATACCGGCTGGTGTACTACGCCTCGCGGGCGCTGTACGGCCCGCTGCTCCTGGCGGGCATCCGGATCCAGGAATACCACCGCAGCTTCCTGCACGCGAAGGTCGCGGTCTTCGACCGCCGCATCGCCAGCGTCGGTTCGTCGAACATCGATCCGTTCAGCCTGCTGCTGGCACGGGAAGCAAACGTCTTCGTCGACGATGCGGAATTCGCCGGCCAGCTGCGTGCGAGCCTGCACGAAGCGATAGAAAACGGATCATTGGCGATTCCGCGCCGCAGGCGGCGCCTGCCGTTCCTGCTCCGGGCGCGGATCTGGATCAGCTACCGCATCGCCCGCCTGCTGCTCGCCTTCTACGACTACGACCGCGAATACTAGCCTGACGGGGACGCTCCCTTGTTTCGCCGGCGGAACATGCCCCAGCCTTCCATCGTCATCACTTTCTCGCCGCGCTGGTTGGTCGCCTCCCAGCGCGACTGCAGCAGGCCGATTTCCGGCTTGCTCTCGGAGGCGCGGGCAGCGGTGATGATGCGGCGGTAGGTGATGGTGTCTCCCGCGCGCACCGGCGCAAGCCAGCGGATGTTGTCCAGGCCCGGTGAGCCAAGACTCGCGGAGCGGTTGACGTATTTGTCCACCATCAGCCGCATCGCGATGGCGCAGGTATGCCAGCCGCTTGCGATCAGACCCTTAAAAAACGATTTTTTCGCCGCTTCCGGGTCGACATGAAACGGTTGCGGGTCGAACTGCCGGGCAAACGCGACGATTTCTTCCTCCGTAAACGTGTGGCTGCCGATCTCGAGCGTTCCCGCCTGTTGCAAGTCTTCCCAGTAAAGCAGTTCATCTGCCATCTCAATTCTCCGCGGGGGAGGTGCGTTCATACGTACGCACGCGGGCCCGCACATCCTCGGGCAACGGTGCGGCCTTCATCGTCTTTGGGTCCGCGTTGACGTACACCAGCTCGGCCGTGATCAGCGGCGCGGGCGAAGGATCGGGCCGCTCGCGCCAGATTTCGAACTGGAAGGTGATGCTGCTGCGGCCCAGCTTCGCGACGCGGCAGTGCACCGCGAGGTCGTCCTCGTAGTGCGCCGAGCCGAGGTACTCCACCGCGGCCTTCCTCAGGAACATGTCGTTGGCGTACTTGTCGACGTAGCCTTCCGGGTAGGCGAGGCCGATCGCGCGCCAGTAGTCGGCGATCGCGGTGTCGATGTAGGTGAGGTAGTGGCCGTTGAACACCACCTTCTGCATGTCCACCTCGGCCCAGCGCACGCGCAGCCGGTGCGCGCAGTTGTAATCTTCTTTTGCCATGTTCTCAGAGTGTAATATGGGCCGCGCATGGATGAGAGCGTTGTGCGCGGCATGGCGAAATGGCCGGACGTTCCGGATGTGTACGGCTGGCTGTCGCTCGATCGCCGCGGAAATTGGTTGATTCAGGGCGAGAGAATCGGCAACGCAGCGCTGCGAGAGTTCATCGGCCGCAACTACCAGCCGGATGCGCAGGGGCGCTGGTTTTTCCAGAACGGCCCGCAGCGCGTGTTCGTGACTCTCGCCTACGCCCCGCTGGTCGTGCGCCATGAGGGCGAGCTGCTGCTTGACCAGTGTGGGCGAGCCTTCAGCTTGATCGAGACATTTGTCGACGAGGAGGGCTCCGTTCTCCTACTGGGCGAATCCGGAATTGCGCTCCTGGACGACCGGGATCTCGAGCGCTACGCCGACAGTGCGAACAGCCTGCCGCGGATCCGGCGCCTGGAGGTCCCGCAGCGGTTTGGTTTCACCCTCGATCCCGCACCATGAAACCTTGCACCGCGGCAAAAAACTCTTTATAATCCGGCCTCTTTTTTACATCTGGGCGGCTACGCGTGTAGCAGACGTGGCCGCCCGGTTCGTTTCTGGAAACGACAAAAACATGCCTACCGTCAATCAGTTAATGCGTCACGGGCGCGATGCCAAGAAAGCCAAGTCCAAGGTTCCGGCCCTGGCTGGCTCGCCGCAAAAGCGGGGCGTCTGCACGCGGGTCTACACGACCACCCCGAAAAAGCCGAACTCGGCGCTGCGCAAGGTCGCCAAGGTGCGCCTGACCAACGGCTTCGAGGTGATCGGCTACATCGGCGGCGAAGGCCACAATCTGCAGGAGCACTCGGTGGTGCTGATCCGCGGCGGCCGGGTAAAGGATTTGCCGGGCGTGCGCTACCACATCGTGCGCGGGTCCCTGGACACGCAGGGCGTGAAAGACCGCAAACAGAGCCGCTCGAAGTACGGCGCCAAGATGGCGAAGTCGGCGTAACAGGACGAAAAAAGAGAACGCATGCCGCGACGCAGAGAAGTTCCCAAGCGCGAGATCCTTCCCGATCCGAAGTTCGCCAGTATCGACCTGGCGAAGTTCATGAACGTGCTCATGACGCGCGGCAAAAAGTCGGTCGCCGAGAGCATCGTGTACGGCGCGCTGGCGATGATCAAGTCGAAATCGGGCAAGGACCCGATCGAGGTGTTTTCGCAGGCGGTGCAGAACGTCAAGCCGGTGGTCGAGGTGAAGAGCCGCCGCGTCGGTGGCGCGAACTACCAGGTTCCGGTCGAGGTTCGCCCGGTGCGGCGCATGGCGCTGTCGATGCGCTGGATCCGCGAGGCGGCGCAGAAGCGCGGCGAGAAGTCGATGATGGCGCGCCTGGCGGGCGAGCTGGCGGAAGCGGCCGAGGGCCGCGGCGGCGCGATGAAGAAGCGCGAAGAAGTGCACCGGATGGCCGAAGCGAACAAGGCCTTCTCGCATTACAGGTTTTAGACCCAGGTTCTTATCAAGGGATTACGGCTCAGGTGATGAACGTGGCACGCAGGACCCCCATAGAAAACTATCGGAACATCGGGATCTCGGCGCATATCGACGCCGGGAAAACCACGACCACCGAGCGCATCCTGTTCTACACCGGCGTCAATCACAAGATCGGCGAGGTGCATGACGGCGCCGCGACGATGGACTGGATGGAGCAGGAGCAGGAGCGCGGCATCACCATCACCTCCGCCGCCACCACCTGCTTCTGGAAAGGCATGGACCTTTCCTATCCCGAGCACCACATCAATATCATCGACACCCCGGGCCACGTCGACTTCACGATCGAAGTCGAGCGCTCGATGCGCGTGCTCGACGGCGCCTGCATGGTCTACGACGCGGTCGCGGGCGTGCAGCCGCAGTCTGAGACGGTGTGGCGCCAGGCGAACAAGTACAAGGTGCCGCGGCTCGCGTTCATCAACAAGATGGACCGCGTCGGGGCCACGTTCTTCAAGTCCTACGACCACATCAAGGACCGTCTGAAGGGCAACCCGGTGCCGATCCAGATTCCGATCGGCGCGGAGGACAAGTTCGAAGGCGTGGTGGACCTGGTCACGATGCAGGCGATCTACTGGGACGAGGCCTCCCAGGGCATGAAGTTCGAGAAAAAAGAGATTCCCGCCGAGCTCCTCGCGGAAGCGAAGGAATGGCGCGAAAAGATGGTCGAGGCCGCCGCCGAGGCGAATGAAGAGCTGATGAACAAGTACCTCGAGGCGAACGCGCTTTCGGTCGAGGAGATCAAGAAAGGCATTCGCGCCCGCACGATCAACAACGAGATCGTGCCAATGCTGTGCGGCACCGCGTTCAAGAACAAGGGCGTGCAGGCGATGCTGGATGCCGTGATCGACTATCTGCCTTCGCCCGTGGACATCCCGCCGGTGAAGGGCGAGAACGACAAGGGCGAGCCGGACTCGCGCCGGCCCATCGACGACGAGCCGTTCGCGGCGCTCGCGTTCAAGATCATGACCGACCCGTTCGTCGGCCAGTTGTCGTTCATCCGGGTGTACTCCGGCGTGCTGGCCTCCGGCGATACGGTGCTGACCTCGATGCGCGGCAGGAAAGAGCGCATCGGCCGGCTGCTGCAAATGCATGCCAATGAGCGTCATGAGATCAAGGAAGTGCGCGCTGGCGATATCGCTGCCGTGGTCGGACTGAAGGACGTCGTCACGGGCGAGACCATCTGCGACGTGAAGAAGGTCATCACGCTGGAAAGGATGGAGTTCCCGGACCCCGTCATCTCGCAGGCCGTGGAACCCAAGACCAAGGTCGACCAGGAAAAGATGGGCGTGGCGCTGCATCGTCTCGCGCAGGAAGATCCGTCGTTTCGCGTTCACACCGACGAGGAATCGGGCCAGACCATCATCTCGGGCATGGGCGAGCTGCACCTGGAGATCATCGTCGACCGCATGAAGCGCGAATTCGGCGTCGAAGCCTCGGTCGGCAAGCCTCAGGTCGCTTACCGCGAGACCTTCAAGAAATCGCTCGAATCCGAGGGCAAGTTCATCAAGCAGTCGGGCGGCCGCGGCCAGTACGGCCACGTCTGGCTCAAGCTCGAGCCGCAGGCTCACGGCGTCGGCTACGAATTCGTGGATGGCGTCAAGGGCGGCAGGGTGCCGAAGGAATTCATTCCGGCGGTCAAGAAGGGCGTGGACGAGGCGCTGCTGGACGGCGTGCTCGCCGGCTACCCGGTGGTGGACGTGAAGGTGACGCTGTTCGACGGTTCGTACCACGACGTCGACTCGAACGAGAATGCGTTCAAGATGGCCGCGATCTTCGCCTTCAAGGACGGCATGCGCGCCGCGCATCCGGTGCTGCTCGAGCCGATCATGGCCGTGGAAGTGGAAACGCCGCTCGATTTCGTAGGCAACGTGATCGGCGACCTGTCCTCCCGCCGCGGCGTTTTGCAGGGACAGGAAGACGTCGCCGGCTCGATGGTCATCAAGGCTGAGGTGCCGCTCGGCGAAATGTTCGGCTATTCGACCACGATGCGCTCGCTGTCGCAGGGCCGGGCGACTTACACGATGGAATTCAAGCACTACGCCGAGACGCCGAAGAGCGTCGCCGAAGCAGTGATCAGCGCGAAAAAGTAACCACTAAGGGTCAAGAAGATGGCAAAAGGCAAATTTGAGCGAACCAAGCCTCACCTGAACGTGGGGACGATCG
>JBBPIU010000089.1:0-12611 GCA_038040245.1 Pseudomonadota bacterium
TGAAGGTCCTCGTCATCAAGCGCGACAAGATCGGCGATCTGCTGCTCACCACGCCGCTGCTCGCGCAGTTGAAAGCCGGCCTGCCGCAGGTCGAGACCCATCTGCTCGCCAACGACTACAACGCCTGGGTGGTGGCGGGCAATCCGCACCTCGACCGTGTCTGGGTATACCGCCGCGTGCGCAACGCGGGCCGCGTAAATCTGGGCGCCGCATGGCAGTGGCTCTGGCAGAGCCTCGCGCTCAGGCGCGAGCGCTACGATTGGGTGATTGTCGCCAACGGCGACGAATCGCCGCGCGCGATCCGGCGCGGCCTGTCGGTGCGCGGCGCGAGGACCGTGGCGTGCTGCGCCGATGCGTCGAAATATCCCGGGCTTAGCGATCCGTTGCCGCCGGACACTGCCAGCCACGAGATTGAACGGCTGTTGGCTCTTCTTCTGCCTTTGGGAATTTCCGTACTGGAAAAAAGCAAAACACCCTTTCCCCATTACTCCCTTCCCTCCGCATCGGCCGCGTTCGCGCGCGCTTGGCTCGCTGAGCGCGGGCTGGCCCCCGGAAAGTACGTCGTGCTCGGCCTGGGCGCACGCCGGCCCCAAAAGCAGCCAAGCACCGCGCAGGTACTCGCGTGGAGCGCGCATCTGAAGCAACGCTGGGACCTGGATACGGTATTCATCTGGACGCCCGGAAAACCGGACGACCCGCTTTATCCGGGCGACGACGATGCCGCGCGGCCGGTGCTGCAGGCGCGCGCGCCGCAGATCCATGCGTTGCACGAGCCGACAATTCTCAGGGCGCTCGGCCTCATATGGAGCGCGCGGACGAATATTTTCCCGGACAGCGGGCTGATGCAGTTCGCCGCGGCGAGCCCCGGCGGCGTGCTGGGATTATTCGCCGAGTCGGACGAGTCGCCCTCACCGGCGCAGTGGGCGCCGCGCGGGCCCAGGGCGGACTATCTGGAGGCCGAAAAAAGCGTTTCTGAACTGCCCGAAGCGCTCGTCTATGAGCGGCTCGCGAAGCTGCTCGCCTGATTCTTCCTGCCTAGCGCTTGTCGCCGTAGATGGCGGGATTGAGCGCGGGGTCGTTGTACATCTTGAACTGCCGGTAGACCTTGAAGCAGGCCTCGCCGCGCGCCGCTTCGGCCAGCAGCCGGTCGAGGCACGATGCCAGGTCCGTCCTTTGTTCATTCAAACGATCTAATTTCAAAAGACAATTTTCTATGTGAGCGCCGGCGACGTCGGTGCGCAGCGTCTGCAGGCGCATGTGGTGGATCCTGAGCGACAGGATCGAGAGCCGGTCGACCATCGCACCGGGCGTTTCGCTGCTCAATTTTGCTTCCGGTTTTATTTTTATAGCGGCGAAAAAATTCAGCAATTGCTCGTCGATACGCTCGATCGCGTCGTTGCGCTTCTGGTTGTAGCCGTCGATGGCGCGCTTGTTGTTCGCGATCTCGGCATCCGGCACATTGCGCCGGCGGGCGAGATCCTCTTCGTCCCACAGCAGGCAGTTGCAGCGATGGTTGTCCTCGAGCGCCTGCCACAGGGCGCCGCGGTTGCCGGCCGCGCCGCTCTTCGCCCAGCCGGCGATGGCGTGCCGGCTGTCGAGGAAGGCCGTGAGGTCGAGGGCGCGCAGTTCGATCATTTCCTGTCCGCCTGCCGCAATTCGATCAGCTTCGCATATTTCATGAAGCTGTTCATGCAGCCGATCGAGATGTGGACCAGTCCCGGCAGGCCGTCGAGGAAACCCAGGTGCAGGAAATAGAACTTGCAAAAGCGCAGCAGCGGCGAAAGGACGAGCTCTGTCGCTGCGGCACGCTGCCCGCGCCGGTAGAGATCTTCCGCGGCGAGCGTGGTGTATCGATTCTGCTTCGCGAGGTAGCGGCCGAGGTCTTCGGCCGATTCGTGCAGCAAGTCGCCTGCCAGCGTCCCCGGCGTCGCAACGTAGAGCACCTTTTCATGCACGGTGTCGTCGCTCCAGCGCGCCTGCCGCCGGTCGAAGAGGCGCGCGCTCCAGTCCGGATAGCCCTCGCCGTGCCGCAGCCAGCGGCCGAGAAAACGGTTGCGCCGCGCGATGCGATAAACCGGCGCGGCGGGCGCCTCCAGCTCTCGCACCAGGCTGGCGGCAAGCTCGGGCGAAACCCGCTCGTCCGCGTCGAGGCACAGCACCCAATCGTTCGCCGCCTGCTCGACCGCAAACTGCTTCTGGCGGCCAAAGCCGAGCCATTCCTTCGCCACCACGCGCGCGCCGTAGCGCTCCGCGAGCGCCACGGTGCCATCGGTGCTGCCCGAGTCGACCACCACGACTTCGTCGGCGAAAGCGACGCTGGCAAGGCACTCGGCAAGCTGCCCGGCCGCGTTCAGCGTGATGAGGACGACAGAAAGAGGAGAGGACAAGGGTTTTTCCGCAAGTTTGCGCGCAGTTTCCGGCTAAAATCACGCCGAACAAAGCGGTATTCTAGCCCACGCCCTCGGGGCAAAATTCCACGTGCCGCGCATCCTGATCGTCAAAACCTCTTCGCTAGGCGACGTCGTGCACAACTGCCCGGCGGTGAGCGACATGGCGCGCCACCATCCGGGGGCGCAGATCGATTGGGTGGTCGAGGAATCCTTCGCCGAGGTCGCGGCGCTGCACGGTTGCGTGCGGCGCGTGATCCCGGTCGCGATCCGGCGCTGGCGCGGCAAGCTGCTGTCTTCCGATGCCTGGTCCGCGTTCGGCAAATTTCGGCGCGCATTGAGGAGCGAACGCTACGATTTCGTCATCGACAGCCAGGGCCTCGTGAAGAGCGCGCTGATCGCCATGCTCGCGCGCGGACCGAAACACGGTTTCGACCGTGCCAGCGCGCGCGAACCGTTCGCGGCGCGTTTCTACGACACCCGCCACGCGGTGCCGGGCGCGCTGCATGCGGTGGAACGCAACCGCCGGCTCGCGGCCGAGGTGCTCGGCTACACGCTGGAGGGCGCTTGCGACTATGGCTTGCGCGTCGCCGCGGAGCTGCCGATCGAGGCGCGGGCGCCCGCATCTTCCCCATACGCATTGCTCCTCACGATGACCAGCCGCGAGGACAAGCTCTGGCCGGAGGCGCACTGGTGTTCGCTCGGGGCGGCGCTGGAAGCGCGTGGCGTTCAATGCCTGCTGCCATGGGGGACCGAAGAGGAACGGCGCCGTTGCGAGCGCATTGCTGCGGCGGTCCGCGGCGCGGTCGTGCCGCGCCGCATGACGCTGGCGGAGCTGGCGTGCCTCGCGCGCAAGGCGCTTTGCGTGGTGGGCGTGGACACCGGGCTTGCGCACCTCGGTGCGGCGCTCGACGTTCCGGTGGTCGGCCTGTACTGCGGCTCCGACCCGGCGCTTACAGGGTTGTACCCCGGCGGCCTGCATGGTGGCAACTGGGTGCGCAATCTCGGCAATGTCGGAACGCCGCCCACGGTTGCGGAGGTGCTCGAAGTGCTGGAGCCCCTGCTCTGATGTGGCGCTTGCTTTACACGCTCGCCATCCGGGCCGCCGCGCCTTTCATCCTCGCCAGGCTTTGGTGGCGCGGGGGGCGCGAGCCGTTCTACCGGAGGCGCATCGGCGAGCGCTTCGGCCACTACCGGGACGGCGTGCCGGGGCGGCCGGTGTTGTGGCTACACGCGGTGTCGGTGGGCGAGGCGCGCGCCAGCGCGGCGCTGGTGCGCGCGCTCGCCGCGGCGAACACCGGTCACGAACTGCTGCTCACCTGCATGACGGCCGCGGGCCGCGAGACCCTGAAGGAACTGCATGGCGAGTCGGTCCGCATCGCCTGGCTGCCCTACGACTATCCCGGCGCGGTGCGCCGCTTCCTGGAGCATTTCAGGCCGCGCCTGGGCGTGCTGGTGGAGACCGAGATCTGGCCGAATCTGCTCGCCGCCTGTGGCACGAAGGGCGTGCCGGTGCTGCTGGCGAACGCCCGCATGTCGGTGAAATCGGCGCTCGGCTACCAGCGCTGGCGCGCTCTGGCGCGGCCGGCCTTCGCGTCGCTGGCGGCGGTCTGCGCGCAGAGCGAAGGGGATGCGCAACGCCTGCGCGCGCTAGGCGCGCGCCGCGTCGAGGTGTCGGGAAACCTGAAGTTCGACAGCACGCCCGACGAGGCCAAGCGCGCCGAGGGCAGGGCATGGCGCGAACGGCTCGGGCGTCCGGTGCTGCTGCTGGCCAGCACGCGGGAAGGCGAGGAGAAGATACTGCTCGAGGCCCTGCCGGCGTGGGATGGAGCACTGCTCGTGCTCATCGTGCCAAGGCATCCTCGCCGTTTTGATGAAGTCGCCATGATTTCCGTGCAGGACGGGTTCCCCGTGGCACGCCGCAGCGGCGGCGGCTTGCCGGGTGCGCAAGACCGCGTGCACCTCGGCGACACCATGGGGGAGATGGATTTCTACTACGCGGCGGCGCAGGTCGCGGTGATCGGCGGCTCGTTCGTGCCGCGCGGCGGGCAGAACCTGATCGAGGCCTGCGCGGCCGGCGTGCCGGTGGTGCTGGGCCCCAGCATGTTCAATTTCACGGAGGCGACGCGCCTGGCGCTGGCAGCCGGCGCCGCGATCCAGGCGGCCGATGCGGCGGGTGCAATCGGGCAAGCCCTGAGGCTTTTATTGAACACCGAAGAAAGAAAAAAGATGGGCGCGGCGGGTAAGGAACTTTGCGACGCCCATCGCGGCGCCACACAAAAACACCTGCGCGTGTGCGAGGAACTTCTGAATGCCGCAGTTATGGCTCCAACGCGCGATTGACCTCTTCCAGGTCTTCTTCGCGCAGGCTGCCGGCGGCGGCCTTCAGCCTGAGGTGGCTGGTGATGGTGTTGTAGCGCGCCACCGCGAGGTCGCGCCGGGTTGAAAACAGCTGCTGCTGCGCGTTCAGCACGTCGATGTTGATGCGCACGCCCACCTCGTAGCCGAGCTTGTTTGAATCCAGGGCGCTCTGCGAGGAGATCAGGGCCTGCTCCAGCGCGCCGATCTGCGCGGTGCCGTTGATCACCGCGAGATAGTTCTGGCGCGTGATGAGCGCGGTGCTGCGGCGGGCGTTTTCCAGGTCCTGCTTGGCTTTCTCGTAGAGCGCCGCCGCTTCGCGCTCCCTGGAACTGATCGCGCCGCCCTGGTACAGGGGCAAGCCAATCTGCAGGCCGAAGACCCCGCTGGTGAGGTTGCTGGGCACCGCCGAGAACTGCGAAGCGGTCTGCGAGGTCGTGCCGTAGCTCGCCACGAAATCGAGCGTCGGGTAGTGCCCCGCCGCGGTGCGCTTGGCCTCCAGCGCCGCGATCTCGGTCGCCGTCGCCTGGATCTGCACCGGGTAGCCCTGCTGCTCGGCGATCTCGACCCAGCTCTGCATGTCGGCCGGATTCGGCGGCGAGAGCTTGACCTGCGGACGCAAGACCTTGAGCGCGATGTATTCCTTGCCGGTGATCTGCTGCAGCGCGCGCCGCTTGGCTTCGAGGTCGCTTTGCGCCGCGATTTCCTGCGACGTCGAGAGGTCGAAGCGCGCCTGCGCCTCGTGCGTATCGGTGATGGTCGCGGTGCCGACCTCGAAGTTGCGCTTGGCTTGCGCCAGCTGCTCGCTGATCGCGGCCTTCTGCGCCTGCACCAGCGCCAGCGTGTCCTGCGCCGCGAGCACGTCGAAATAGGCCTGCGCGGTGCGCACGATCAGGTCCTGCCCCGACTGGCCGAAGACCGCCTCGGCCTGCTTCACCTGGAACTCGGCCTGGCTGTACTGCAGCTTGTTCTGCAGGCGGTAGATCGGCTGCGAGAACGACAGCGAATAGCCGAAGGAGCGCGCATCGCGCAGCGTGCTAGGCGCGACCGAAGTGTTGTGCGGCTCGGTTTCGGTCTGCGAGTTGATGGCGTTGCCCGACAGGTTGAGCGTCGGCAGGAGCAGCGCGCGGCCCTGCGGCAGCTTCTCCAGGCCCGCCTGCAGCGCGTAGCGCGCGCCGGCGTACTGCGCGTCGTAGGCTTTTGCGTCGCGATAAACCTGCTGCAGGTCCTGCGCGACCGCAGGCAGCGCGAGGAAGGAAAGGGCAAGCAAGAGAACACGCATCGATCGGACCTTATCAGAACCTGAAGCGGGAAGGCTGCTCGCAATTGGCGAGGGGCGCGAGCAGCGTCTCGAACAGCTCCACGGTGCGAAAGGCGCCAGGCGCGGTGCAGGTGACCAGCTTGGCGGTCATTACCGGAGAATCGCCCATCACCGCGAAGGCGCGTCCGCCCGCCGTGAGCGATTCAAGCAACGCGCGCGGCAGCACCGGCACCGAGCCGGTGAGGACCACGATGTCGTAAGGGCCCTTGTAAGGAAAACCCGGTGGCAAGCCTCTCGCGCCGTCGCCGATCTCGAGGGTGACGTTGTCGAGCCCGTGGCGCGCGATGTTGGCGCGGCCCATCGCGGCCAGCGCCGGATGAATTTCAACCGAGGTCACCTGCGCGGCGCGGTGCGCCAGCAACGCGGTCAGGTAGCCGCTGCCGGTGCCGATTTCGAGCACGCGGTCCGTTTTTTTTACGGTTAATTCTTGAAGAATACGGGCTTCCATCTTCGGCGACCACATCTTCTGGCCTTCTCCGATCGGGATTTCCATGTCGGTGAAGGCGAGATTGTGGTACTCCTGCGGCACGAATTCCTCGCGCGGCACCGTGTAGAGCAGATCGAGCACGTCCTGATCCAGCACCTCCCAGGTGCGGATCTGCTGCTCGATCATATTGGTGCGGGCCTGTTCCAGGTTCATTGCAGGTGATGCGGGGCTATGCGGGGGTGCGGGGAGAGGGGGCAATTTTACCAAAGCGCTTTGCCCAGGCGGCAAGATCGTCCAGGTAGGTGTAGATCACCGGTACCACCACCAGGGTGAGCAGGCCGGAGGTAATGACCCCGCCGATCACCGCCTGCCCCATGGGGGAGCGCTGCTCGCCGCCTTCGCCCAGGCCCAGCGCGAGCGGGATCATGCCGAAGATCATCGCCAGCGTGGTCATCAGGATCGGCCGCAGCCGGATCCTGCCCGCGGCGAGCACCGCATCGGCGCGCGCCTTGCCGGCGCGCCGCTCCCGGTTGACGAAGTCCACCAGCAGGATTGCGTTCTTGGTCACCAGGCCCATCAGCATGATGAAGCCGATGATGGAAAAGATGTTGAGCGTCGAGCGGAAAAGGATCAGCGCCAGCACCACGCCGATCAGCGACAGCGGCAGCGACATCATGATCGCCACCGGCTGGATGAAGCTGCCGAACTGCGAGGCGAGGATCAGGTAGATGAAGATCACCCCCAGCGCCAGCGCCTGCACGGCGAAGGAGAGCGACTCCTGGATGTCCTTGGCCGAGCCGCCCATGGTGTAGCGGTAGCCCGGCGGCAGCGCGATGCGATCGAGCTTTTCCTTGAGGTCCCCGGCGGCGTCGCCGGCCGGCCGGTCGTACACGTTCGCCGTGATGAGCACCTCGCGCAACTGCTCCTTGCGGTTGATTTGCTGCGATCCGCCGGAGGGCGCAATCGAGGCGATCTCGCGCAGGCTCACCATTTTCGGCGCGCCGTTGGCGTCCAGCAGGCTGGAGGCGAGCGGCACGCGCTCGAGGTCCTCGGCGCGCGCGCGGTCGGCGCGCGACAGGCGCACCTGCACGTCGTAATACTGGTCGTCCGGCCCGCGCCAGTTGCCGACCGCCTGGCCGGCGAGCAGCGGACGCAGCGCGGCGGCCACCTGGCCGGCGCCGATCCCCAGGTCGCTCGCCAGTTCGCGCTTGAGCTCCACCGAAAGCTGGGGCTTCACCGCTTCGTCGCTGGATTCGACGTCCACCGCGCCCGCCACTTCGCGCGTCGCCGCCATGGCCTGCCCGGCGAGCTCGGCGAGCACCTTGCGGTCCTGGCCCAGCAGCGAGACCTGCAGCGGCTTGCCGCTGGATACCGCCTTGTAGGCGCCGATCTGCTGCAGCTCGACGCCGGCGATGCGCGCGAGCCGTTCGCGCATCGGCCGGGTGAGGTCGTTCTGCGAGCGCTTGCGCTCTTTCCTCGGCACCAGCTGGACGAAGATATTGACCCGGTTTTTCCCCTGGATGAAGCCGGTATTCACGGTCGCGTAGGTGTACTTCACCTCGGGAAATTCGCGCAGCGCGGCTTCCGCCTGCCGCGCCTTGTGCGAGGTGAGCTGGAGCGACGCGCCCACCGGGGTCTTGAGTTGCACCTGCAGTTCGGACAGATCGGGCTCGGGCACGAACTCGCTGCCGACGAATTTCATCAGCGGAAAGCTGGCAAGGAAGCTGGCCAGGGCGAGCGCGATCACCGTCTTCCTGTGCGCGAGGCTCCAGGCGAGCAGCCGTTCGTAGGCCAGCGAGACGCGTTCCATCAGCGCATGGAACCAGGCAAGCAGGCGGCCGATCGGGCTCGAACTGAACTTGCCCTCGGCCTGCGGATCGTGCCAGATCGAGGACAGCATCGGGTCGAGCGTGAAGGAGACAAACATTGAAATGAGAACCGCACTTACCACTGTCAAGCCGAACTGGTGGAAGAATCTTCCGATGATGCCGCCCATGAAACCGACCGGCAGGAACACCGCGACGATCGAGAAGGTCGTCGCCAGCACCGCGAGGCCGATCTCGCGCGTGCCCTCCAGGGCCGCCGTGCGGTGGTCGGCGCCCAGCGCCACGTGGCGCACGATGTTCTCGCGCACCACGATCGCATCGTCGATCAGCAGTCCCACCGACAGCGACAGCGCCATCAGCGTGAGCACGTTGAGCGTGAAGCCGAACGCGTAGATGAAAAGGAAGGTGCCGATGAGCGCGATCGGCAGCGTGAGGCCCGTGATCACGGTGCTGCGCCACGAGGCAAGGAACAGGAACACGATCGCGATCGTCAGCAGCCCGCCCTCGATGAGCGTCGTCTTGACGTCGGCCACCGAGTTGCGGATGCCGGTGGAGGCGTCGCGCACGATGTCCACTTTCACGTCCGAAGGAAGGAACGACTGCAGTTCCTTCACCACCCGGCGCACGCCGTCCACCACCAGGATGGTGTTCTCGCCCTGCGCCTTGATGATGTCGATCGAGAGCGCGCGCTGGCCGTTCACCAGCGCGGCGTTTTCCTCTTCCTGCTGTCCGTCCTCGATCTCGGCGATCGAGCCCAGCGTGACCGCCGTAGTTTTCCCTCCCGCGCCGCGGCGCGCGACGATCAGGTTGCGGAAGTCCTGCGGCCCGCCGAGGCGCGCGCGCAGCTGGACGATCTTCTCCTGGCCGGGCGTGACGATGGAGCCGGCCGGGATCTCCTGGTTTTCCGAGCGCAACGCCTGGATCACCTGATCGGCGCCGACCTTCTGCGCCTGCATCGACTCGAGGTTCAGGGTCACCTTGATCTCGCGCTTCACGCCGCCCACCAGTGTGGCCTGGCCGACGCCGCTGACGTTCTCCAGGCGTTTCTTGATCACCTGGTCGGCAAGCGTGGTGAGCTCGCGCAGGGACCGGCTCGACGATTGCACCGCCACCGATATGATCGGGAAGTCGTCCGGGTTGAAGCGGCTGACCCTCGGCTCCTTGATCTCGTCGCGGAAGCCGGAGCGGATCAGCGCGATCTTCTCGCGCACGTCCTGCGCCGCGAGCTTGGGATCGATCGCGAGGTCGAACTCGATGATCACCACCGACACGCTTTCGTAAGAGCGCGACGACAGCGTCTTGATGCCGCTGATGGTGTTGACCGACTCCTCCACCCGCCGCGTCACTTCCTCTTCGACGTTTTCCGGCGAGGCGCCGGGATATTCGGTCTGCACCACCACCACCGGAAAGCTCACGTCCGGAAACTGTTCCACCGGCAGACGCGAGTAGGAGAAGGCGCCCAGCACCAGCAGCGCGGCCATCATCATGGTCGCGAACACCGGATTGGAAATGCTGACGCGCGTAAACCACATAGCTATTTAATTGCAGTTTCAGTAGGCTGCGGACCAGAAAGTCTTGCGGCGACACCTTCCCGCAACGAACCCAGGTTGACCCGCACGATGCGATCGCCTGCGGCAAGGCCAGCCAGAACCTGCACGCGTCCCGCGGCATCGGGCGCGCCGACTTTGACGTTCCTCTTTTTCACCAGCCCGTCCTCGATGGCATAGACGAAGGTCTGGCCGATCTCTTCGCGCACCGCCGAGGCCGGCACCGCCAGGGCGCCCTCAATACGGGACAAGGTCAGGGTGCCCTGCGCGAACATGCCGCCGCGCAGCAGGCCTTCGCGGTTGTCGATCACCGCGTAGACGCTGATCGAGCGCGACCCCGCGGTGGCCGCCGGGTTGATGCGCTCGATGCGGCCGGCGAATTCCCGCTCGCCGAAGCCCTCGACGCGGAAATTCATCGCCTGCCCGACCCGCACCTGGCCGATCGCGGCCGGCGGCACCGGCGCTTCGAGCTGAAGGCGCGACAAATCCACGATGCTCACCACCTTGGCGTCCAGCGCGACGCGCTCGCCCGGCTGGGCGTGGCGCAGCGACACGATGCCGGCGAAGGGCGCGACCAGCACCGCATCGCCCAGGGATTTGCGCGCCACCACGAGTTCGGCTTCGGCCGCGCGCAGCCTGGCTGCCGCGACCTCGTAGTTGCTCTGAATGTTGTCGAAGGCGCTTTGCGAGATGAACGATTTGTCGAGCAGCGCCTTTTGCTGGCCGCGGTTCTTCTCGGCCCATACCAACTGCGCCTTCGCGGCTGCGACATCGGCTTCGCGTGCAGCGACCCTGGCCTGCACCTCGGTGAGGTCGATCCTGGCCAGCACCTGCCCCTGCCTCACGCTCTCGCCTTCGCGCGCCGTGACCGCGATCAGCTCGCCCGCGACCTTGGCTTTGACGGTCGCCTCGGTCAGCGGCATCAACGAGCCGGTGAGGGGCAGCACGCGGTCCAGCGTGCGCGGCTCGACGATGATGAGATCGTCCTGCAGGAACTCGACCACCGGGCCGGCGGACTTGGCGTTCGCCGCCGCATCGGCGGCATTCTGCCGGCCGCGCAGGGCGACCGCGGAAACGGCGAGCACGATGAAGGCCACCAATGCCACCATGACCATCGAACGGCGGGTGATGCGCTGGAAGATGTTCATGGCTTCAATCCTTGCCAAGGCCGTGGCGCAGCATGTCGAGGTGCGCCTCGAGGTAGGCCAACGGGTCCAGTTTCGCTTTCGAGAACGGCTCGAGCGCGTTGCGCCACATCATCAGCCCGAGCATGGGCGCCGCCATCAGGCGGGCGACGATGTCGGCGTTGACTGCGCGGAATTCGCCGCGCGCGATGCCGCGCTGCACGATGGCGACGGTGGCCGCCTGCGCCGGCTCGACCACTTCGGCGAGATAGAAGCGCGCCAGTTCCGGAAAATTACCCGCCTCGGAGATGATCAGTTTGGGGATGCCGCCGACGCGCGAGGCGCCGATCCGTTCCCACCAGCCGAACAGCATCATGCGCACCAGCTCCAGCGTGCTGCCGTCGAAATGATCGACCAGGCCGCGCATTTCGGCGATCGGCGACACCAGCCCCTCGCGCACCACGGCCTTGAACAGTTCTTCCTTGTTGGCGAAGTACAGGTAGACCGTCCCTTTGGACACGCCGGCGCGAGAGGCGACATCTTCCAGGCGCGTGCCCGCATAGCCGCGTTCGACGAACAGTTCCAGCGCGGCGGCGGTGATTTCCTCCGGGCGCGCATGCTTGCGGCGCGTCCAGCGGGGCTCGGTTTTGGCGGTGGCGGGCATGGCGGATTAAAATAACTGACCAGTCAGTAATATAATGCTGCGGTGCCGAATGGTCAAGGGGCGCAAAATCTTGGCCCTACGCAGGGGTCCTGCCCCCGAGGGTCGGGGAACGGGTGAGAGAGTCCCTCATAACCTGATGCGGGTAATGCCGCCGAAGGAAGCGCTCATGAACGCCAATCCCAAGTTTCTTGCCGCCACCGCGCACGTCGACGAAGCGGCGATCAAGCCGCTGCCGAACTCGCGCAAAGTTTATGTTGGAAATCTAATGGTTCCGATGCGCGAAGTCAGCCAATCGGACACGCCGAGCATGTTTGGCGGAGAAAAGAATCCGCCGGTGTTCGTCTACGACTGCTCCGGGCCTTACACCGACCCGGCCGCGAAAATCGACATCCGCAAGGGATTGCCGGCGCTACGTGAGCCGTGGATTGTTGCAAGAAAAGATTCTGAATTGCTGCAAGGCCCGAGTTCGGCATACGGGCGCGAGCGCCTGGCAGACCCGAAGCTCGCCGAGCTGCGCTTTGACCTGAAAAGGCTTCCCAGAAAAGGAAAGGCCTGCGTGACGCAGATGCACTATGCCCGCAAGGGCATCGTCACGCCCGAGATGGAATACATCGCCATCCGCGAGAACCTCGAGCGCGAGCGCTACGTCGAAAGCCTCAAAGCGGGCGGCAAGACTGGCGAGAAAATGCTGGAACTGATGATGAAGCAGCACCGTGGCGAGAGCTTCGGCGCCGCGATTCCGGAGCTCATCACGCCGGAGTTCGTGCGCTCCGAAGTCGCGCGCGGCCGCGCCATCATCCCGGCCAACATCAACCATCCGGAGAGCGAGCCGATGATCATCGGCCGCAATTTCCTGGTGAAGATCAACGCCAATATCGGCAACTCGGCGGTGTCCTCGGGCATCGGCGAGGAAGTGGAAAAAATGACCTGGTCGATCCGCTGGGGCGGCGACACGGT
>JBBPIU010000090.1:0-769 GCA_038040245.1 Pseudomonadota bacterium
GCAAGCTGTACCCGAACGTGGACTTCTACTCCGGCATCGTGCAGCGCGCGCTCGGTATACCGGTGGCGATGTTCACCTGCATCTTCTCGCTGGCGCGCACGGTGGGCTGGATCGCGCAGTGGCAGGAGATGATTTCCGACCCGGAATACAAGATCGGCCGGCCGCGCCAGCTCTACAAGGGCGCGGCGCGGCGCGAGGTAAAACCGATCGAGCAGAGGTAAGCCATGCTGAAGCAGTTGCTGGAGAATTCCCACCTGTTCGGCGGCAATGCGCCGTACGTCGAGCAGCTCTACGAATCCTGGCTCGAGAATCCCGGCGCCGTCCCGGAGGAGTGGCGGAATTATTTCGACAAACTGCAGCTGCTGCCCGGCGCCGCCGCCAAGGACATCGCGCACGCGCCGGTGGTCGAGTCGTTCGCGCAGCGCGCGAAGTCCGGGCCCGCGAAGGCGGTCTCGACCGGAGACCTCGATCGCAAGCAGGTTTCCGTCATCCAGCTGGTCGCCGAGTACCGCTTCCGCGGCTGCCTGCTGGCCGACCTGGATCCGCTCAAGCGCCAGCAGCGCCCCCACATTGCCGAACTCGAGCCGGCCTACTACGACCTGGGCGAAGCCGACATGGACACGGTGTTCAACACCGGGTCGTTCATCGGGCCGGAGCAGGCGACGCTGCGCGAGATCATCCGCGGGCTGCAGGAAACCTATTGCGGCACGCTGGGCGTGGAGTACATGTATCTCTCCAGCCGCGCGGAAAAGCGCTGGATCCAGGAGCG
>JBBPIU010000090.1:779-12379 GCA_038040245.1 Pseudomonadota bacterium
GCCTGGAGCCGACGCGCTCGAAACCCAGCTTTTCCCCCGATTACAAAAAGCACATCCTCGAGCGCCTCACCGCGGCCGAAGGGCTGGAGCGCTATCTCCACACGCGTTACGTCGGCCAGAAGCGCTTTTCGCTGGAAGGCGGCGACACGCTGATCCCGCTGCTCGACAACCTGCTGCAGCGCGCCGGCGAGGCCGGCGTGCAGGAGCTGGTGCTCGGCATGGCGCACCGCGGCCGGCTCAATGTACTGGTGAATACGCTGGGCAAGATGCCGAAGGACCTGTTCGGCGAGTTCGAAGGAAAGCACGACGACGCACTGGCGTCGGGCGACGTTAAATACCATCAGGGGTTCTCCTCCGACATCAACACGCCCGGCGGGCCGATGCACCTGACGCTTGCCTTCAATCCTTCCCACCTCGAGATCGTGAACCCGGTGGTCGAGGGCTCGGTGCGCGCCCGCCAGCACCGGCGCAAGGACCGCGGCGGCGACCAGGTGCTGCCGGTGCTGATCCACGGCGACGCCGCGGTCGCGGGGCAGGGCGTGGTGATGGAAACGCTGAATCTCTCGCAAACCCGCGGCTACGGTACCGGCGGCACGGTGCACATCGTAGTCAACAACCAGATCGGCTTCACCACTTCCGACGCGCGCGACATACGCTCAACGCTCTACTGCACCGACGTCATGAAGATGGTCGAGGCGCCGATCTTCCACGTCAACGGCGACGACCCGGAAGCCTGCGTGATGGCGATTGAGATCGCGCTCGATTACCGCGGCAAATTCAAGAAGGACGTGGTGGTGGACATCGTCTGCTTCCGCAAGCTCGGCCACAACGAGCAGGACGAGCCGATGGTGACGCAGCCGCTGATGTACAAGATCATCAACGCGCATCCGGGCACCCGCAAGCTCTATGCCGACAAGCTCGCCGCGCAGGCGGTGATCGGCGCCGACGAGGCCGACAAATTGGTCGCCAATTTCCGCCAGGCGATGGACGGCGGCACCCACACAAATGGGACGATCCTCTCGAACTTCAAGCCGCCGTTCGCGGTGGACTGGTCGAAGTACAAGAACACGAAATGGAACGAGAACGACGACACCACGCTGCCGCTGGCGGACCTGCAGATGCTGGCCGAGAAGCTCACCACGCTGCCGCCCGACTTCACGCTGCACCCGCGGGTGGAAAAGATCATCGCCGACCGGCGCCTGATGGGCCAGGGCAAGCTGCCGGTGGACTGGGGCATGGCGGAAAACCTCGCCTACGCCTCGCTGCTCAAGGACGGCTTTTCGGTGCGCATCTCGGGGCAGGACTGCGGCCGCGGCACCTTCTTCCACCGCCACGCGGTGCTGCACGACCAGAACCGGGAGAAATGGGACGCCGGCAGCTACATCCCGCTGCAGCACATCGCGCCCAACCAGGGCGACATCGCGGTCATCGATTCGGTGCTTTCGGAGGAGGCGGTGCTCGCCTTCGAGTACGGCTACTCGACCTCGGAACCGAATGAGCTGGTGGTCTGGGAGGCGCAGTTCGGCGACTTCGTCAACGGCGCGCAGGTGGTGATCGACCAGTTCATCGCCGCGGGTGAGGTCAAGTGGGGCCGCATCTGCGGCATGGTGATGATGCTGCCGCACGGCTACGAGGGGCAGGGACCGGAGCACTCCTCCGGGCGGCCCGAACGCTTCCTGCAGCTGTGCGCCGACTACAACATCCAGGTCTGCATCCCGGCCACCCCGGCGCAGATGTTCTTCCTGCTGCGGCGGCAGATGATCAGGCCGTACCGCAAACCGCTCATCATCTTCACGCCCAAGAGCCTGCTGCGGCACAAGGAATCGGTATCGCCGCTGGCGGAGTTCGCCGAGAGCAAGTTCAGGGCGGTCAACGGCGATTGGGACGAGAGCATCCAACCGGACAAGATAAAGCGCGTCGTGCTCTGCAGCGGCAAGGTGTTTTTCGACCTGATGGCGGCGCGCAAGGAAAAGGCAGTCAAGGACATCGCCATCGTCCGCATCGCGCAGCTTTATCCCTTCCCGCACGACGAGTTCCAGGCGCAGATCAACCTCTATGCCAATGCGCGTGAGGTCATCTGGTGCCAGGAGGAGCCGGGCAACCAGGGTGCGTGGCACCGCATCCAGCATTACGTGCTGCGCCACATGCGGCCCGACCAGGTGCTGGGGTACGCAATGCGCAAGTCCTCGGCGTCGCCGGCGGTCGGCTACCTGTCGCTGCACAACGAGCAACAGAAGGAACTGGTGAACGCCGCCTTCGCGCCGCTCACCGACAACCTCGTGCTTCCGGTGCAGGGAACGGGCCGGAAGAAAAGGAAAAAGAATGCTCATTGAAGTCAAAGTGCCGCAGCTCTCCGAGTCCGTCTCCGAGGCCACGCTGCTCGCCTGGCACAAGAAGCAGGGTGAAGCGGTGAAACGCGATGAAAACCTGATCGACATCGAAACCGACAAGGTGGTGCTCGAGCTGCCCGCCCCGGCCGATGGCGTGCTGGTGAGCATTGTGAAAGGCGACAAGAGCACGGTGGTCGCGGGCGAGGTGATCGCGAGGATCGATACGGAGGCAAAAGCTTCGACTGTTGTTTCTAAAAAAGAAGAAGTAAAGGAAGAGAAACCGAAACCTGTCGCCGCTTCTGCGTCGCCCGCCGTCATGCCTTCCGCGCAGAAGCTGGCCGCGAACAAAGGCATCGATACTGCGCAGATCCAGGGCTCCGGGCGGGATGGCAGGGTTACGAAAGGAGATGTACTGCATCAGGTGGGTAAGGGTGTTGTTTCTTCGGAAAAATCTGTAGAAAAAACAGCACTTCAGCAACCCCCATCCCCCGTAAACATGGACAAGCTGCTCGCCGGCCGGCCGGAGCAGCGCGTGCCGATGTCGCGGCTGCGGCAGCGCGTCGCCGAGCGCCTGGTGCAGTCCCAGTCCACCGCCGCGATCCTGACGACCTTCAACGAAGTGAACATGCAGCCGGTGATGGAGATGCGCAAGCGCTACCAGGAGCGCTTCGAGAAGGAGCACGGCACCAAACTCGGCTTCATGTCGTTCTTCGTCAAGGCCGCGGTGCATGCCTTGAAGAAATTCCCGGTGGTGAATGCGTCGATCGACGGCACCGACATCGTCTACCACGGCTACTTCGACATCGGTGTCGCGGTCGGCAGCCCGCGCGGCCTGGTGGTGCCGATCCTGCGCGACGCGGACCAACTGTCCTTTGCCGCGATCGAGAAGAAAATCGCCGAGTTCGGCAAGAAGGCGCAAGACGGGAAGTTGTCCCTCGAAGACCTGACCGGCGGCACCTTCTCGATCTCCAACGGCGGCGTGTTCGGCTCCATGCTCTCGACTCCGATCATCAATCCGCCGCAATCGGCGATCCTCGGCGTGCATGCGACCAAGGAGCGCGCGGTGGTGGAGAACGGCCAGGTGGTGGTGCGGCCGATGAACTACTTCGCGGTGTCCTACGACCACAGGATCATCGACGGCCGGGAAGCAGTTTTATTTTTAGTATCCATTAAAGAAGCACTTGAAGATCCTGCGCGCCTGATCCTCGAAATATGAAGTCCTTCGACGTGGTGGTCATCGGAGGCGGGCCGGGCGGCTACATCGCCGCGATCCGCGCCGCCCAGCTCGGCCTCACGACCGCCTGCATCGACGATTCGAAGGGCGCGGAGGGCAAGCCGGCGCTCGGCGGCACCTGCACCAACGTCGGCTGCATCCCTTCCAAGGCGCTGCTGCAGTCCTCGGAGAACTACGAGCAGGCCGGGCACCATTTCGCCGACCACGGCGTCATGGTGAAGGGCCTCCAGCTCGACCTCGCGCAGATGCTCAAGCGCAAGGACAAGGTGGTCAAGCAGAACAACGACGGCATCGCCTACCTGTTCAAGAAGAACAAGGTGACCTTCTTTCACGGGCGCGGCAGTTTTGGCAGTTCTGCTTCTGAAATTCTCGTTTCGGGAACTCAGAACGAAACAATAACTGCGAAAAACGTCATCATCGCGACCGGCTCCAACCCGCGCGCATTGCCGGGCGCGGACTTCGACGAAAAACTGATCCTCAGCAACACCGGCGCGCTCACCATCCCCGAAGTGCCCAAGCGCCTCGGTGTCATCGGCGCGGGGGTGATCGGCCTGGAGATGGGCAGCGTGTGGCGCCGCCTGGGCTCGGAGGTCACGATCCTGGAAGCGCTGCCGGACTTTCTGGGCGCCGCCGACGAGCAGATCGCGAAGGAAGCCTCGAAGGTCTTCTTGAAGCAGGGACTGAAGTTTGAGTTTGGTGTTGCTATCAGTTCAGTTAAGAAAGATAAAAAAGGCATACTGATCGAGTACAAAAGCTCCGACGGCGCGGCAAAGACATTTGATTGCGATCGGCTCATCGTTTCCATCGGGCGTGTCGCCAACACCACCGGGCTCAACGCCGAAGGTATCGGCCTGAAGCTCGAGCGCGGTTTCATCGCGGTGGACGAGAACTGCCGCACCAATGTGGCGAACGTCTGGGCGATCGGCGACGTGGTGCGCGGCCCGATGCTCGCGCACAAGGCCGAGGAGGAGGGCGTCGCGGTAGCCGAGCGCATCGCAGGCCAGAAGCCGCACGTCAATTTCAACACCATCCCCTGGGTGATCTACACCACGCCCGAGATCGCGTGGGTCGGCAAGACCGAGCAGCAGTTGAAGATGGAGGGCGTCGAGTACCGGGCCGGCACGTTCCCGTTCTCGGCCAACGCCCGCGCGCGCGCACTGGGCGATACCACCGGCATGGTGAAATTCCTCGCCGACGCGAAGACCGACGCCATTCTCGGCGTCCACATCATCGGGCCTTTCGCCTCCGAGCTGATTTCCGAGGCGGTGGTGGCGATGGAATTCCGCGGCTCCGCCGAGGACATCGGCATGATCTGCCACGCCCATCCGTCGCTCTCGGAGGCGATGAAGGATGCGGCGCTGGCCGTTGATAAGCGCGCACTCAATATTTGAGAGAGCGGGTACGGCGCAGGGCGTAAAATTGCCCAGTCATTGCATTGACGGAGAACGGCATGGAACACAGAATCTGCAAGGTCACCGCTGTCGAAATCGTCGGCTCGCATCGGCTTCGCGTCGGGTTCGATGACGGGCTCGTTCGGGAGATCGATTTTCTGCCCGTCCTTGCGGGCGCGATGCTCGCGCCCTTGCGCGATCCGGCGCTGTTCAGCCAGGTTCAGATCGACCCTGATGCGAATACGCTGGTGTGGCCGACGGGTGCGGACTTCGATCCAGCCATGTTGCACGACTGGCCGGAGCACGCGGACTCGCTGAACAAGTGGGCGCGGGAACTGGAGCGGCAAACCGCTTGATTGCACCAATCGCGCGCCATGGGAGACGACGCGACTGCACGACGTTTACGACCGAGGTGATCGAGTGAATGGTCGCTGCCTGCCGCAGCGATGCTGAACACCACCACTCCGACAGTTCGCGGCATGCTGTGGATGGTCGCCACCGGCGTGCTGTTCACGGTGCTCAACGCAACCATGAAAAAGCTCGCGCATGAGCTCGATCCCTGGCTGGTCGGTTTCCTGCGCTACGTGCTGGGCGCGATGGTCATGCTTGCGCCCGCGCTGCGCTTCGGCGTGCGCGAGCTGTGGCCGAAAGCCCCGAAGCTGCAGGTCGTGCGCGGCCTGTTCCATGCGGGCGGGATGCTGCTGTGGTTCGCGGCGCTGCCGATGGTGTCGATCGCGGAGCTGACCGCGATCGGCTTCAGCGGCCCGCTCTTTATATGCCTGGGGGCGGTGCTGTTTCTCAATGAGCGCATGACCGGCGCACGCTGGGCCGCGGTCCTGGTCGGATTCGCCGGCGTCCTGCTGGTGGTGAATCCCTTCGATGCCGGCGGCTTCTCCGGCATCTCGACGGGGATGCTGCTGATGCTGGCCTCGGCGCCGGTGTTCGCCGGTTCTTTCCTGGTCGCCAAGGTGCTGACGCGCTACGAGCGCTCCGACGTCATGGTCCTCTGGCAGCACCTGCTGGTGTCGCTGCTGCTGCTACCATTCGCCCTCGTCTGGTGGATGATGCCCTCGCCGGGGCAGTGGGCCTTGCTGGTTGTCTGCGGGTTCCTCGGCGCCGGCGGGCACTACTGCATGACGCGCTCGTTCCGCGTCGCCGACATCTCGGCGGTGCAGTCGGTGAAATTCCTCGAACTGGTATGGGCGGTGATACTCGGTTTGCTCATGTTCGGCACCATTCCGGCGGGCTGGACCCTGGCTGGCGGCGGCGTCATCCTCGCCAGCACGCTATGGCTCGCGCGCCGCGAATCGCGCGTTTCACCCTCCGGCGCGTGAGCGGCGTCGTCTCGCTCTACGAGCAGAGTCTCGCCAAGCGCGGCTTCGTTTCCGATCCTTCGCAGTGGCGCGCGGTCGAGCGCCTGCAGCGCCTTTACCAGGAGTGGACCGAGTACAAGGCGAAGCGCAGCAATGCGCTCAAGCGCCTGCTGGTCAAACCGCCGCCACCCAAGGGCGTCTACCTGTGGGGCGCAGTCGGGCGCGGCAAGAGCTTCCTGATGGACAGCTTCTATCTGTGCGTGCCGCTGGTGAGGAAGCGCCGGGTGCATTTCCACCACTTCATGCGCGAAATCCATCGCGAGATGCACGAGCTCAAGGGCGCCGAGGACCCGCTCGCCGCCGTCGCCGAGCGCACCGCGCGCCGCTACCGCCTGATCTGCTTCGACGAGTTCCATGTCGCCGACATCGCCGACGCGATGATCCTCGGCCGCTATCTCGAGAAGGTGATGGAACTGGGCGTTGCGTTCGTGATGACCAGCAACTACCACCCCGACCAGTTGTACCCGAACGGCCTGCAGCGCGAGCGCGTCCTGCCGGCGATCGAGCTCCTCAAGTCGCACCTGGACGTGGTCAACGTGGACGGCGGCACGGACTACCGCCGGCTGAAGATGGAGAAGCTCAGGGTGTATCACGTGGCAGCCGGCGGCGAAGCCGAAATGGCGCGCATCTTCGAGGCACTGAAGGACGTCGAGGAGGAAAGGCATCCGCTGGACGTGGAAGGCCGCCGGATTGCGTATCGCAAGCGCGCCGGCGGGCTGGTATGGTTCGATTTCGCGGTGCTGTGCGGCGGACCGCGCTCGTACGCCGACTACGTGGACCTGGCGAGGCGCTTTCACACCGTGATCCTGTCCGGCGTCCCTAAGATGTCGCCGAAGAATGCCGACGCGGCGCGCCGCTTCACCTGGCTGGTGGATGTGTTCTACGATGACCGGGTGAAACTGATCGTGTCGGCCGAGGCGCAGCCCGACGAATTGTTCGTCGAAGGCGGCGACGCGAAGACCGTCGCCGCCGAATTCGCGCGCACCGCCAGCCGTCTGCACGAAATGCAGACAGCGGCGTACTTGCTATCGGAGCGTGCAAGGTGAGCCGCGCGGACATTGAGGGATCGACATGAAAATTCTCTTTCAAGTGATCGCCATGCTTGTTTCAGGCGCAGTTGCCGCGGCCGCGATGGCGCAGTCGTATCCCGGCAGGCCGGTCAAGCTCATCGTGCCGTTCCCGCCGGGCGGAAGCAATGACGTCGTCGCGCGCGCCATTGGCGTCCAACTGGGCGAGAGGCTGGGCCAGTCGGTGGTGATCGAGAACCGCGGCGGCGCGGGGGGCACGATCGGCATCGACGCGGCCGCGAAGGCCGCGCCCGACGGTTATACGCTGCTGCTGATCTCCGTCGCGTATCCGATGAACATCGCGCTCGGCCGGCTGCCGCAGGAATCGATCCAGTCCTTCATCCCGGTCGCGATGCTGGGTAGCGGACCGAGCGTGCTTGTGGTGCCGGCCGGACTTGCGGTCGAATCGGTGAAGGATTTGATCGCGCTGGCCAGGCGCAGGCCGGGCGAATTGAACGTCGGCTCGGCGGGTATCGGCAGCTTTCAGCATTTCGCCGCCGAACTGTTCCGGATCCAGTCCGGGATCGACGTCGTGATCGTGCAGTACAAGGGCGGTGGCCCTGCGCTGATTGATCTGCTGGCGGGCCAATTGCAGGTGAATATCGGCAGCCTGATTCAGATCCTGCCCTACGTCCGCTCGGGCAAGCTCAAGGCGCTGGGTGTCGGCGGTTCGCGGCGCAACGCCGCTCTTCCCGGCGTACCGACCATCGCGGAGGACGGGGTTGCGGGCTATGAGGCGAACAACTGGTGGGGCATCCTCGCTCCAGCGGGCACGCCGCCGGCGATCGTCGGCAGGCTCCGACAGGAGATCGCCGCGATCCTCGAGTCGGCCGAAATGCACAAGCGCTTCGAGCTCGAGGGCGCGGAGGTCGCCCGTATGAGCCCGGCCGAATTCGGGCGCTTGGTCACGACCGAAACCGCAAAGTGGGCGAGGGTCGTGAAGGACGCGAACATCCGGGCCGAATAACGCTATAGTGCCGCCGGCGAAAGCGAGGCAGTCGATGCAGAGTTTCAAGGCCTACAAGCTGACCGAGGTGGAGAAGAAGATCCGCGCGGAGTTCGTCGATTGCACGCTGGACGATCTCGATCCGGGTGAAGTGGTGGTGCGCGTCGCCTACTCCGATGTCAACTACAAGGACGCGCTCGCCGCGACCGGCAAGGGCCGGATCCTGCTGCGGCCCTCGTGCATCGGCGGCATCGATTTTTCGGGCACGGTGGTGTCCTCGACCGACGCGCGCTTCGCCAAGGGCGACGCGGTGCTTGCGGTGGGGCACGAACTGGGCGTCAAGCACCATGGCGGCTATGCCGAATACGCGCGCATCCCCGCCAACTGGGCGGTGAAGCTGCCCAAGGGCATGACGCTGTGGGAGGCCATGGCCTTGGGCACGGCGGGCTATACGGCGGGGCTGGCGGTGGTGAAGATGGAGCACAACGGCCTCACGCCGGCCGGCGGCCCGGTGATCGTGGATGGCGCCACCGGCGGCGTCGGCTCGATCGCCATCGCGGCGCTGGCGAAGCTGGGGTATCACGTGGTTGCCCTTACCGGAAAAGAAAATGAAGTGGACTGGTTGAAGAAGCTTGGCGCCGAGGAAGTCAAATTCAGAAAGGAAATAGACCTTACAAAAATCAAACCTCTCGACAAGGCCACGTGGCAGGGCGCCATCGACACCTTGGGCGGCGAGGTCCTGGCCTGGATGGCGAGCACCATGAAATTCAACGGCGTGATCGCCTCGATCGGTCTCGCTGCGAGCCCCGGCCTGAACACCACGGTATTGCCGTTCATCCTGCGCGGCGTCAGCCTGCTCGGCATCAACTCCACCGATGCACCCAGCCCGGAACTCGAACGCCAGGTCTGGGCGAGGCTCGCCGGCGACATGAAACCGGCCGGGCTGAAGGAGATGGCGAAGACCATCCCCTTCGCCGACCTGCCCAAGGTGTTCGATGATTTCATCAACGCCAAAGTCACCGGCAGGATCGTGGTGGATCTCAGTTCATGAATTCATACAAGGAAGTCCATCGCCGCTCGATCCAGGACCGCGAAGCCTTCTGGGGCGAGGAGGCAAAGCGCATCGACTGGCACAAGCCCTTCGGCAAGGTATTGGACTACTCGCGCCCGCCTTTCGCGAAATGGTTCGTCGGCGGCGAAACCAACCTGTGCCACAACGCGGTGGACCGGCATTTGAAAGACCGGGGCGAGCAGAACGCCCTGATCTGGATATCCACGGAGCTCGACCGCGTCCAAAGCTATACCTACAAAGAACTCTTCAAAGAGGTGAATCGCGCCGCGGCGATGATGCGATCCCTCGGTCTTGGCAAGGGCGACCGGGTGATCATCTACATGCCCAACATGCCCGAGGCGGTGTTCGCGATCCTCGCCTGCGCCCGGCTGGGCGCGATCCACTCGGTGGTGTTCGGCGGCTTCGCGGCGGCCAGCCTGGCGGCGCGAATTGACGATGCTAGACCGAAGCTCATGGTGACCGCCGACGGCGGCAGCCGCATGGGCAAGGTGATTCCCTATAAGCCTTTGGTAGACGAATCCATCAAACTCTCGAAATTTCCGCCGGCCAAGGTCCTGATCTTCAACCGCGGTCTGGATCCGGACATGCCGCTGGTTTCCGGAAGGGATGTGGACTGGAAGGAATTTTCCTGGAAGCAGAAAGAAGAAAACATTCCCTGCGTCTGGCTCGAATCGTCCGAGCCGTCGTACATCCTCTATACCTCGGGCACCACCGGCAAGCCGAAGGGCGTGCAGCGCGACGTCGGCGGGCATGCGGTGGCGCTGGCCGCCTCGATGCCCTACATCTACTGCGCCGGCGCAGGCGAAACCATTTTCACCACCTCCGACATCGGCTGGGCGGTGGGGCATTCCTACATCATCTACGCGCCGCTGATCGCGGGCCTGACCACCATCCTCTACGAGGGCGTGCCGGTGCGGCCCGACGCGGGCGTGTGGTGGAAGATCGTGCAGGACTACAAGGTCAACGTGATGTTCTCGGCGCCCACCGCGATCCGGGTGCTGAAGAAGCACGATCCGGCGTTGCTGAAGAAATACGACCTGTCTTCGCTCAAACACCTGTTCCTCGCGGGCGAGCCGCTGGACGAACCGACCCACGCGTGGATCTCCGAAGGCCTGGGCAAGCCGGTGATCGACCACTACTGGCAGACCGAAACCGGCTGGCCGGTGCTCACCGCGATGCACGGCATCGAGAACACGCCGATCAAGTACGGCAGCCCCTCGTTCCCGGCCTACGGCTACGACCTGAAGCTGCTGCGCGAGTCGGATGCGAGCGAGGCGGGCGCCGACGAGAAAGCGGTGGTGGCGATCGAACCGCCGCTGCCGCCGGGCTGCATGACCACCATCTGGGGCGATGACGAGCGCTTCGTGAAGACCTATTTCTCCACCTTCACCAACAAGCTCGTCTACTCGACCTTCGACTGGGGCACCCGCGATCAGGACGGCTACTACTTCATCCTCGGCCGCACCGACGATGTGATCAATGTTGCCGGCCATCGCCTCGGCACACGCGAGATCGAGGAGGCGGTCAACATGCATTCGGCAATCGCCGAATGCGCGGTGGTCGGCGTGGCGGACCCGTTGAAAGGCCAGATGCCCTTGGCGTTTGCAGTGGCAAAAATCGCTCTGGATTCGCCTGAAAGCAAAAAGAAGCTTGAAAAAGAAGTCATGGATACTGTCGACAAGCAGCTGGGCGCGATCGGACGGCCGAAGGCGGTGCATTTTGTCACCCTGCTGCCCAAGACGCGTTCCGGCAAGACGCTGCGCCGCTCGATCGCGGCGCTGGCCGAGGGCCGCGATCCCGGGGACCTGACCACGATCGAGGATCCGAACGCGTTGCAACAAATCAAAGACTGCCTGGGAGTTAAGTGAAGACTCGAGCAGTTCTTACGCTGGAAGACTGCCTCAAGATTTACGCCGCGGCGGAGGCTGAGGCTCGCAAGAATAACTGGATCGTCGCCATCGCGATCCTCGATGACGGCGGCCACCTGCTGTATTTCGCGCGCATGGACGGCGCCACGCCTGCCAACGCCGCGATCGCGGTCGAAAAGGCGCGCACCTCTGCGCTTTCCCGCAGGACGAGCGGGAGATGGGAGCAGCTCATCAAGGATGGCCGCACCGGCATGCTGAACATGCCCGGCATCCTGCCGGTGCAGGGCGGCGTGCCGATCGTGGCCGACGGCACCTGCAT
>JBBPIU010000091.1:0-12039 GCA_038040245.1 Pseudomonadota bacterium
ACCCTCGGCGGCGACGAGACCTCGCGCAACCGCCACGTCTCGCGGGGCAAACTGCTGCCGCGCGAACGCGTGCGAACGCTGCTCGATCCCGGTTCGCCGTTCCTGGAAGTGGGCCAGCTCGCGGCCTACGGCATGTATGGCGACGAAGCCCCGGGCGCCGGGATCATCACCGGAATCGGCCGCATTGCCGGGCGCGAGTGCGCGATCGTGGCGAATGACGCCACCGTGAAAGGCGGCACCTACTTCCCGGTGACGGTGAAGAAGCACCTGCGCATGCAGGAAATCGCGGCGCACAATCGCCTCCCCTGCATCTACCTGGTGGATTCCGGCGGCGCCAACCTGCCGAACCAGGACGAGGTGTTTCCCGACCGCGAGCACTTCGGGCGCATTTTCTTCAACCAGGCGAACCTGTCCGCGGCGGGCATTGCGCAGCTCGCCTGCGTGATGGGCTCCTGCACCGCGGGCGGCGCTTACGTGCCCGCGATGTCGGACGAATCGATCATCGTCAAAGGCCAGGGCACGATCTTCCTTGGCGGCCCGCCGATCGTGAAAGCGGCGACCGGCGAAATCGTCACCGCCGAGGAGTTGGGCGGGGCCGAAGTGCACACGCGCATCTCGGGCGTCTCGGACCACTACGCGCTCAACGACGAACACGCGCTCGCCATCCTGCGAAGAATCGTTTCGAATCTCAACTATCAGAAAAAAATCTCCCTCGCGATCAGAGAGCCGAAAGAACCGCTCTATCCGGCCGAGGAGATCTACGGCGTGATCCCGGCCGAGGCGCGCAAGCCCTACGACGTGCGCGAAATCATCGCGCGCATCGTCGACGGCTCCGAACTGGATGAATTCAAGGCCAACTACGGCAGCACGCTGGTGACGGGCTTCGCGCACCTGCACGGCTACCCGGTGGCGATCCTGGCCAACAACGGCGTGCTGTTCTCCGAATCCTCGCTCAAAGCGACGCATTTCATCGAACTCGCCTGCCAGCGCGGCATTCCGCTGCTGTTCCTGCAGAACATCACCGGCTACATGGTCGGCCGAAAGTACGAGGCCGGCGGCATCGCCAAGGATGGCGCCAAGATGGTCACCGCGGTCGCCACCGCGAAAGTGCCGAAATTCACCGCCATCATCGGCGGCTCCTACGGGGCCGGCAATTACGGCATGTGCGGGCGCGCCTACTCGCCGCGCTTCCTCTGGATGTGGCCGAACGCGCGCATCTCGGTGCTGGGCGGCGAGCAGGCCGCCAGCGTGCTTGCGACCGTCAGGGGTGAATTCAAATCGAAACAAGAAGAAGACAAGTTCAAAGCGCCCATCCGGGAGCAGTACGAGCGCCAGGGCCACCCCTACTATGCCAGCGCGCGCCTCTGGGACGACGGCGTGGTGGATCCCGCCGACATGCGCCGGCTGTTCGGCCTCGCGATCTCGGCTTCGCTCAATGCGCCGATCGAAGAGACGAAGTTCGGCGTGTTCAGGATGTAGCGATGTCCGAGAACCTGATCGTAGATAAGAGAAACGCGGTGGCCATCGTGACGCTCAACCGTCCCGAAGTGCGCAACGCGTTCGACGATATTTTGATTTCGAATTTGACCAAGACATTTTTAGAATTGGAAAAAGACGAGTCCATCCGGGCGGTCGTCCTTGCGGGCGCAGGCTCCGCGTTCTGCGCCGGCGCGGACCTGAACTGGATGAAGCGCATGGCGGGTTACGGCTACGAGCAGAATCTCGCCGACGCGAAAGCGCTGGCGGAGATGCTCAAAACGCTCGACCGTCTGTCCAAGCCGACGGTTGCGCGGGTGCATGGGCCGGCCTACGCCGGGGGCGTCGGCCTGGTCGCCGCCTGCGACATCGCGATCGGCTCGCACGAGGCGGAGTTCTGCCTCACGGAAGTAAAGCTGGGGCTCTCGCCCGCGACCATCAGCCCCTACGTCGTGCGCGCGATGGGCGAGCGTCTCGCGCGGCGCTACTTTCTCACCGGCGAAGTGATCGACGCCGGCGAGGCCCACCGCCTGCACCTGTTGTCGGACGTCGCGCCCAAGGAAGAACTCGACGGCGCGGTGAACGCGATCCTCGGCCACCTTGTCATCGGCGGACGCGCGGCGCACGCCAAGATCAAGGAGCTGATCCGCACGGTCGGCGCGGGCCCGGCGGACGAGGCGATGATCGCCGACACCGCGAAGCGCATTGCCGAGATCCGGGTTTCGTCCGAAGGCAGGGAAGGGATCGCCTCTTTCCTGGAGAAACGCAAGCCAAACTGGGTGAAGAAGACCTAGCATGTTCCGCAAGATCCTGATCGCCAACCGCGGTGAAATTGCCTGCCGGGTGATCGCGGCCGCGCGCCACATGGGCGTGCGCAGCGTGGCGGTGTACTCGGACGCCGACCGTGATGCGCGCCACGTCGCGCTCGCCGACGAAGCGCGGCGCATCGGGCCGCCCGAAGCGCGCGCGAGCTACCTGAACACGGAGGCGATCCTCGCCGCGGCACGCGACACCGGCGCCGAAGCGATCCATCCGGGCTACGGCTTTCTGTCCGAGAACGAGGACTTCGCCGCGGCCTGCGCGAAGGCGGGCATCGTCTTCATCGGCCCGACGCCGGAGGCGATTGCCGCGATGGGCGACAAATCCGCCGCCAAGCGCCTGATGGAAAAAGCCGGCGTGCCGCTGGTGCCCGGCTACCACGGCGAGAACCAGGCCCCCGCTTTTTTACAGAAGGAAGCCGACAAGATCGGCTACCCGGTACTGATCAAGGCCTCGGCTGGCGGCGGCGGCAAGGGCATGCGGATCGTCCCGCACGCCAAGGCCTTCGCCGCCGCGCTCGAATCGGCAAAGCGCGAGGCGAAGTCGTCTTTCGGCGACGACCGGGTGCTGATCGAGAAATATCTCGAGCGCCCGCGCCACATCGAAGTCCAGGTGTTCGGCGACACGCAAGGCGACGTCGTCTACCTCTTCGAGCGCGACTGCTCGGTGCAGCGCCGCCACCAGAAGGTGCTGGAGGAAGCGCCCGCGCCGGGGCTGAGCACGCAACGGCGCAGGGAAATGGGCGAAGCCGCGGTCGCGGCCGCCAAATCCATCAACTACACCGGTGCCGGAACGGTGGAGTTCATTGCCGGGCAGGATGGGAGGTTCTACTTCATGGAGATGAATACCCGTCTCCAGGTGGAGCATCCGGTCACCGAGATGATCACCGGCCTGGACCTCGTGCAATGGCAGCTTGCCGTCGCAGCCGGCACGCCGTTGCCGCTAAAACAGGCGCAGCTCGCGTTTCGAGGGCATGCGATCGAAGCACGCATCTATGCCGAGAATCCAGCCAAGGGGTTCCTGCCGTCCACCGGAACGCTGCGGCACCTGCGCGCGCCGGATGGAATCGAATTCAAGGTCTCGTCGGCTGAAATGCGCGACCCGGTGCGAGTGGATTCGGGCGTGCGCCAGGGCGATACCATCACGCCGCACTACGACCCGATGATCGCCAAGCTCGTCGTCTGGGGCGAGGACCGCGCCATCGCGCTTGGCCGCATGCGCAGCGCGCTGGCCGCAGTCGAGATCATCGGCGTTTCCACCAACGTCGAGTTCCTCGCGCGCACCGTCGCCAGTAAGGCATTCGCATCCGCCGATCTGGACACCGGCCTCATTGAGCGCTCGCGCGCGGAGCTGTTTCCGGCCGACGCAGGCGCAAGCGACGAGGACCTCGCCGCAGCGGCGTTCGCGGAACTGCTGGCCGAGGAGGCGCAGGCCGCCGCCAACGCGAAGACCTCGGCCGATCCCTACTCGCCGTGGCACCGGATCGACGGCTGGCGGCTGAACCTGGGTTCGCACCACGAACTGGTTTTCGCCGGCGCAGACCGGACCTACCGGGTACAGATCCATTTCACGCCGGAAGGACACCGGCTGTCTATGGACGGGCGCGAACACAAACTCGCGGGAAGCGAAGAGGACGGAATATTGCATGTCACCCTCGGCGGCTCGACGTTCCGCGTCCGTGCGGTGCGCGACGGCGCCGACTGGCACCTGTTCCGGGACGGCACGCACCGCGTGCTCACGCTGCAAAGCGCGCAGGCGTCGCCCGAGCCCGGCACCGTCGCCGGATCGCTCGCCGCGCCGATGCCCGGCAAGATACTCCAGGTGCTGGTGCAGGCCGGGGCCGAGGTCGCCAAGGGCGCGCCGCTCGTGATCCTGGAAGCGATGAAGATGGAGCACACCATTGCCGCACCGCACGATGGACGCGTAGTGGAGATCCATTTCAAGGCCGGCGAGCAGGTAAACGAAGGAGTCGAGTTGCTCCGGTTGGAGCGGTAGAATCCCTGCTTGCCGGTAACCGTCCGGTTAATCAGGGAGGAGTTCCATGCAATTCATGCTCAAAATCGCGGCTGTACTCGCCGCGCTCTGCGTTGGCACCGCGCAGGCGCAATATCCGCAGCGTCCGATCCAGCTGATCGTGCCCTGGGGTGCGGGCGGCGGCACCGATGCCACGGCGCGCATCATCGCCAGCCTGATGGAAAAGGAACTAAAGCAGCCGATCAACGTCGTCAACCGCACCGGCGGCTCGGGCGTGGTCGGCCACGACGCCATCGCCAGGGCGCCGGCGGACGGCTACACGATCGGCTTGATCACGGTCGAGATCACGATGATGCACCACGTCGGTCTCACCGCGCTCAAGCATTCCGACTACACCCCCATCGGCCTGGTGAACGCGGATCCCGCCGGCATCCACGTGCGGGTCGACTCGCCTTACAAGAACACCCGCGACCTGATCGCGGCGATCAAAGCCAATCCCGGCAAGCTGAAAGCCTCGGGCACCGGCCAGGGCGGCATCTGGCACCTGGCGATCGCGGGGCTGCTCAAGGATCAAGGCGTCGATCCTGCGGCGCTGCCGTGGGTGCCCTCCAACGGTGCCGCGCCCGGCCTGCAGGACATGGTGGCCGGCGGCGTCGACGTGGTGCCTTGCTCGATTCCGGAGGCGCGCTCGATGATCGACGCCGGCAAGGTAAAGGCGCTGTCGATCATGGATGCGAATCCGCCCCCGCTCTACCCGCACGTGCCGACGCTGCAGAAAGAACTCGGCAGCAACTGGTCGATGGCCGCGTGGCGCGTTATCGCGGCGCCGAAAGGCATTCCCGCCGAAGTGCAGAAGACGCTCGGCGGCGCGCTGAAGAAGGTCTACGACTCCAAGGAGTACAAGGACTTCATGGCGAGCCGCGGCTTCGGCGTGGTCTGGGCCGACGCCGAGGGCACGGCGAAGTTCATGGCCCAGGCGGACACCGACCTGGGCGCGACGCTGAAGGCCGTCGGACTGGCGAAGTAAGAATCTTCAAGACATGAAGGTCAACGACGCGCTCAGCGGCGCGGCGCTGGTCGCGTTCGGCGCGGTGGTGCTCTGGCACATCCAGGGCTTTCCACCGATGCCGGGCCAGAAGTTCGGGCCGGCCTGGTTTCCAGGCCTGATCGCGGGCGGTCTGATCGCCTGCGGCGCACTGCTCATCACCTCGCGCCTGCGCGCGGCCACTCCCGCGCCGCTGCTCGCGCGGCCGGAGTGGACGCGGCGCGCGCGGCCGGTCGCCAGCGTCGCGTCCGTCCTCGCCGGGCTCGTGCTCTACGTCTTCGTGGTCGGCACGCTAGGCTTTCACATCACGGCGGCCGCGCTCCTGCTCGCCTGGTCGCGCCTGCTGGGCGCTTCGTGGCGGCTCGCGCTGCCGGTCGCGTTGGCGGCGACGATCCTCATCCACCTCGCGTTCTACAAGCTGCTCAGGGTGCCGCTGCCCTGGGGTTTGCTCGAGCGCATCGTCTTCTGACATGACGCTCGCGGTCCTGTCGCAGGCCTTTGCGCTGGTGTTCGATCCCTACGTGCTGTGGGTGATCGTCGCCTCCGCCGCGTTCGGCCTGTTCGTCGGCGCCATTCCCGGACTCACGGCCACGATGGCGACGGCGCTGCTCGTGCCGATCACCTTTTTCATGCCGCCGGTGCCGGCCATCGCCTCGATCGTCACCGCGACCGCGATGGCGATTTTCGCCGGCGACATTCCGAGCTGCCTGCTGCGCATGCCGGGAACGCCTGCTTCGGCCGCCTACACCGACGAGGCCTACGCAATGACGAAAAAGGGCCAGGGCGAGGCGGCGCTCGGCGCCAGCCTCGTGTTCTCGGTGATCGGCGGCCTGTTCGGCACGGCCGTGCTGATCGTCGCGGCGCCGGCGCTGGCCGAGATCGCGCTCAAATTCTCCTCCTTCGAGTACTTCTGGCTGGTGATCCTGGGGCTGTCGAGCGCCGTATTTCTCGCCATCGGCAACCCGCTGAAGGGCGTGGTGTCGCTGCTGCTGGGACTGCTGGTGGCCGCGGTCGGCCTGGACAATCCGGCGGCGTTTCCGCGCTTCACTTTCGGCAACGCCGAGCTGACCGGCGGCCTGACGCTGATTCCGATCATGATCGGTATGTTCGCGATCTCCGAAATCATCCGTAATGTCGCCGCTATGGACCAGCCCTGGGAAATGGTGCAGACCAAGATCGGCAATGTCTTCCACGGCATGTGGGGGCTGACCAAGCGCTACCCCTTGCCGATCCTGCGCGGCTCGGTACTCGGCACCGCGATCGGCGCGCTGCCCGGTGCGGGCGCCGACATCGCCGCCTGGATGTCCTATGCCGTATCGAAGAAATTCTCGAAAGAGTCGGAGAAATTCGGCACCGGGCACGTCGAGGGCATCGTCGAGGCGGGCGCCTCGAACAATTCGGCCCTCGCCGGCGCCTGGATCCCGGCGCTCGTGTTCGGCATTCCCGGGGATTCGATCACCGCGATCGTGATCGGCGTGCTCTACATCAAGGGCCTCAATCCCGGCCCGACCATCTTCATGGAAAAAGCGCCGGAGATGTACGCCATCTTCATCGTCTTCATCCTCGCCAACCTGCTGATGATTCCGCTCGGCGTCGCCGCGATCAAGGGCGCCAAGCAACTGTTGCGCGCGCCGCGCGAGGTGCTGATGCCGGTGATCCTGCTGTTCTGCATCGTCGGCTCGTTCGCCATCAACAACTCGCTGTTCGGCGTGGTCCTGATGCTGGTCTTCGGGATCGTCGCTTACATCATGGAAGAGAACGGCTTTCCGGTGGCGCCCGCGATCCTCGGCATGGTGCTGGGGGCGATGCTGGAGGAGCATTTCATCAGCTCGATGATCAAAGCCGACGGGCGCCTCCTTGCCTTCTTCGAGCGGCCGATCGCCGCCGGCTTGGGGGCGCTGACGATGGTGGTCATCGCCTGGCCGCTCGCGCGCGCCTGGCTGCAACACAACAGGCGCAACCGATGACGCAACCGCTGGCATTGCTTCGGCAGCGCCTCTTCACCGCCGTGCTGTCGGACTGCCTGGATGCAGCAGGGCATCGCAACCAGGCGATGCATGCGCGCATCCGCCCGCTGGACGAAACGCTGGTCCTCTGCGGCCGCGCCCGCACCGCTCTTTACATGGACGTCTACGACGCGCCCGAGGGCGAAAACCCCTACGACCTTGAGATCCGGCTGGTGGACGACCTGAAGGCGGATGAAGTGCCGGTGTTCGCCTGCGGCGTCTCGGAACGCATTGCGCCCTGGGGCGAGTTGCTGTCCACCGCGGCGCGGGCGCGCGGCGCCGCCGGGACCGTGATGGACGGCCTGACGCGCGACGTGCGCGCCATTCGCGACATGAAGTTTCCGGTGTTCGCGGGCGGCATCGGTCCGCTGGACTCCAAAGGCCGCGGCAAGGTCATGGCAATCGACGTGCCGGTCGAGGTTGCAGGTGCGCGCGTGGCGCCGGGCGACCTCGTCTTCGGCGATGCCGACGGCGTGGTGGTGGTGCCGCGCGCGCTGGAGGACCAGATCGTCGCCGCGGCGCTGGCCAAGGTCGCGGGCGAGAACGCCACGCGCGAGGCGCTGGCGCGCGGCGAGAAGCTGGCCGACGTCTTCAGACGCCACGGCATCCTGTAGCATTCCTGCATGAGGCAATTACCGGCGAAGGTCCGCATCGTCGAGGTCGGCCCGCGCGACGGGCTGCAGAACGAGAAGGCCGAAGTGCCGACCGCGGTGAAGCTTGAACTGATCGAACGCCTGGCCGACGCGGGCCTGAGCGCGGTCGAGGCCACCGCCTTTGTGTCGCCAAAATGGATTCCGCAGATGGCGGATCACACCGAGGTGCTGGAGCGCATCCGCCGCAAGCCCGGCGTGTCCTACCCGGTGCTGACGCCGAACCTGAAGGGATTCGAAGCGGCCAAGGCCGCGGGCGCGACGGAGGTCGCGGTCTTCGGCGCGGCTTCGGAAGCATTCTCGAAAAAGAACATCAACTGCTCGATTGCCGAGTCCCTGGACCGCTTTCGGCCTGTCCTTGAAAAAGCATTGAAAGAGAAAATCACAGTCAGAGGCTACGTCTCCTGCGTACTCGGCTGTCCCTATGAGGGTGAAGTGAAGCCGCAGAAGGTCGCCGAAGTCGCGGGCGCGCTCTACGCCATGGGCTGCTACGAAGTGTCGCTCGGCGACACCATCGGCGTCGGCACGCCGAGGAAGACCCAGGCGATGATCGAGGCTTGTACGATGCGCGTGCCGGCGGAAAAACTGGCCGGCCACTACCACGACACCTACGGCCAGGCGCTGGCGAACATCTACGCTTCCATGGAACTCGGCGTCGCTACCTTCGACTCGTCGGTCGCTGGCCTCGGCGGCTGCCCCTATGCCAAGGGGGCCTCGGGCAACGTTGCCACCGAGGACGTGGTCTACATGCTGCACGGCCTGGGCATTGAGACCGGCATCGATCTGGACAAGGTGGTCGACATCGGGATCTGGATTTCTTCAATCTTAAAAAGAAATCCAGGATCAAAAGCCGGGCGTGCCATCGCAGCGAAGAAGGCGAAAGCGGCTTGATCGCATCGCCGTGCACCAAGGTTTGCGAGATGGACGCCGAGCGACTCTACTGCGCGGGCTGCGCGCGTACGCTCAACGAAATCGCTCGCTGGGGCGAAATGACCGATGCCGAACGCTCCCGGGTGCTGTCGGAACTCAGTGCACGGCGCAGCGCAGATCCCATATCTACGGAGCAAGCTATTCCCGACGCCGATTCGTCCATCCTCTAGCGAAAAAAATGTAACTTCTTGATCTTTGGCCCACTCTCACTCGCCATAGCGTACAGAGACCCACAGATTACGTCACGTTTTCCCTGCGTTAATACCTCTCATTGCACGTTATCGAAGTAGTGGGCTTGGGATGTGGTGTGTACGATTCCTTCGAGACCAATGGTGCTTTGCCCGCTTTTTTCTCAACCTCGCGTTTGACCGTCTGTGGATCGCCCTCAACTATGGCTTGGATGTTGAGAGGTGGCGCGGTACCTGGACCTCGACTGAAAAGAGATTTATCACTACTTTCTTCCCAACCTGTAACTTGAAGAACTTTGAATCCAAATACGGAAAGCGGCTTTATCACAGCAAATATGTGCATGCCGTCAATCGTCATTACTGGTGTTTTTCCAATGACTGCACGCGCTCGCAGTGCACGCAACGCTTTGCCTGGCTCAGGTCTCCCGCCGCAGCTAAGTTGCTCTTGAAGGGATTGGCTTATGGCGTCCAAAGCGTGCTGTGACCCAACCTCAGATTTCGGCGTAGACGTAACAGGCTCCTTGGTCGAAGGGCGTAGCTGCGCGGGTGCAATGCACGTACCTTTTTCACAAATGCGGTCGAATTTGCAATCAATGTCCTTCGTGCATTGGGCAATGGAATTGCGTGCGACGAGGGCCAGCACAGTGAGGAGGAGTAAGCGCATTTAGGTATTCACGTGTGGAACAGAGCTACTTCATATTCATCGCGACGTACACCATGTAACCCTGGCCAATGCCGGACAAAGATTCAAGTGTTCTATTGCCTCTTAGATAATCGACTGAAGCCGCTAAAGCGGCGATTCGATCACGATCTGCGGGATGCGTTGACAATAATGCGGACCGTAGCTGTCCACCAGAGTGTTGCTTAACAAACGCGTTGTACTTTTGAGTATTGGCCTGCGCAGCTTGGCATGTCGAGTTGACGACTTGAGCGTTCTGCTGCGTCCGAATTCGAGGCTGTGTGTTCCACTGATTCTGTAAGTTCTGGCAGTTAGCGTTTTGTTGCTCGACACTCTGCTTTGCAGCGGATATCTGCGCTTGGTTTTGCGCGTTGATAGAGTTCTCGCGATTTATCATTCGAGCAAAGTAGGCAATGCCGCGAGCGGGATCGTAGGACGCGCGCTTCGCGATGTATGCCCCGAGCGCGTCTGCCTCCTGTTCATCCTGTCTTGAATAGGCCGACTTAATTGCCCCGCCAACCAGCCCCAAAGTGTCTTTGCGTCCTGGATTCCTAGAAAGTGCGCCACCTAGCTCAATAAAGCTCGCGAGCAGATTGGTGAAATCCTCGCCCCGTCTCAAATTGTGTTTTAGCCACGAGTGCGAAATTTCATGACCGAGAATTAAAGCCAGTTCGTCGTCGTTTTCTACAAAATCAAGAAGGCCTGTGTAGACGTAAATATAGTTTCCGCCTACAACGAATGCGTTTACGGTCTTTGGATTGGTGTCGAGAATGCGAATTGCCCACTTCGACGGATCAGCGCGAATAGCTCGAAGTAAATTGCCAACGATCTGCGCAGCGCGATCAGACTTAACAAAGGCAACAGGTTGGTTACCGACCATACGCGAGCTTATTACCTGATTGTCGAACTGCTGAGCTTGTTGAAGAATTTCGGGCGAGATCGGCGATTGCAACGCCGCTCGGATGGACTCCACGCTATGAGAGTCGGTCTGAGCATATGCGAGATTTGCCCAGACCATGAAGAACGGGATCAGTATTGCGAGCGATCTACTCAAGCGTTATTCCTTACAACCTAATAGTTGCGTACCTAGAATAGGACTCCCGCAACCCATCTGCAACAAAGCTAGGTACATGGTGCGCTGTTAGAAGCACGTGTACGGTAGCCCGTACTGTATCGAATGCCCATTGGAACAGTTTGTGTGACTGCAACTGGGCAAGCCAGACGTAGTCGGTTTCCGTACCAGTACTTTGGAGAAGGCCAGCGTGTCTCAATGACGACAGATAGTTCGGGGTGTTACTCATTTCGCCGCTCGGCCTGTGGGCGGGATGAACAATCTCATGTCTTATTTCAATTAGAAGTTGGAGCTGATCTTGCAATTCAGTCGACACTGATGGATAGGCTTCGACAATTACTTTAATGTCGTTTGAGGAGTCTGCTAGTTTGGCAATTATGGTTGTATCGTTTTGGTTGGTGCCATACATGCCACTGTTCAGTTCGATTAGCAGGCACCGTAGCGCACTCAAAAGTACTGGTATGCCTGCAAGGGTGAAAATCGAGCAATTGCCGTCCAGCGCCTTGGCACAACGAGCTGACTGATCAAATAGCAAGGTTGCAAGGCGAAGAAAATCCTGAGAAGAACTGGCCCAAGCGCCGGACTTCCGCTCTAGCACCCTCGATCGTCGGCTTGCTCGGCCTGCACCACGGGCTCCCATGCTTGTAAGCGTACACCCGTTGAATATCGAGGAACTCCAGCCAGATTTCTTGAGACACCCATGTGGTTCAATTCATGACGGATTTGAAGAAGGCTGAGGCAAAGAGTTAAGGCCTCAAATCTAGGTGGCTCCTCGATCTGGACTCGAACCAGAGACCTTCGGATTGCAGCGCACCGATCATCTGTCAGCCCAAGGCGGAGGTCTCTTTTGTAGGAACGCCTGCATGCCGGCCAGCGCCTCGGGCCGGCGCAGGAGCCGCACCAGCTCGACGCTGGCGCGATCCATCACCACGGCGTCGCTCTCGGTCGCGCACATCAGCGTCAGGCGCTTGACCGTCGACAGCGCATCGGGCTCCATCCGGCCGATGTCGCGCAGCACGGTTTTGAGCGTCCGGTCGAGCGCGCCAATCGTGGCGCAAAGAAACTGGCCGAGGCCCAATCGCCGGGCATGCGCCGCATCCATGATCGCGCCGGTCACCGCCAGGTAGCGCACCGCCCCTTCGCCGAGGCGACGCACGAGGAAGGGCAGGACCTGGGACGGGATGAAGCCCGAGCGCGGCT
>JBBPIU010000092.1:0-12005 GCA_038040245.1 Pseudomonadota bacterium
TGATCGCAGCAGAACATCCGGCCGCTCTTCTCCAGGCCGTGGCCGATGATGCGCATGCCGCAATGCTCGCAGGTGGGCGCGAGCGCATGGATCGCGCATTCGAAGCTGTCGAACGTATGGGTCTTGCCTCGCGTCACGACCTGAAAGGATTTGTCGTAGTCGTTGCCGCACGCGTCGCATTTCGCCATGGCGAACTCCTTTGAACGCCTCCCCGCTGCTGCGATGATTATCTTCTCCGGGCGGGTCGCGGTCTGTGCGTTGACGCACCTCGAGGCAAACGCCATGTGTGGGGTAGCGAACAAACATTTCGGGGCACGTGTGATTAAGTCTCGGCGTTATCGCTGACCCCGTATGCCTACCCACGTCCCTTGTGCAGATTGCACTTATCTGGTTGGCGCCGGTCCGGCCAGGGAGGCGCACGGCGCACTTCTTTCATTGGCGAAGGATTCCGCCGGGAGAGACGTATTTCGATGTGGTACCTGCCAATGTCGCTGGTCTGTCGGGCCACGCGGTTGGTCGAGATTGATTGACTGATCGTCGCGCCTACCGTAGTTGTTGCACAATGTGTATTATGTAAAGTAGAGGATTGGGCTGATTCAGTCAATCCATCAGGGCTTAGCTAGTCCACCGCCCCGGCCCGCCTGAGCAGGCCTTCCAGTTCCACATTCTTCCGTTCCTTCGCTATCCCCAAGGCTGTCTCGCCCTTGGGGCCTCTGACGCTCAGGTCCACGTCTGCATAAAGCAAAGCGCGCGCTGCCTCCAGTTGGCCATTCCGGGCGGCGAGCATCAAGGCTGTGTACCCGTTTGGCGCCAAGCCATTCTTGTCAGCTCCCTTCTCGACGAGGTATTTCACGAGCTCGGGTCGGCCTTCGAACGCTGCGTAATGCAGCGGCGCCCAGCCGCTGTGGGAGATCTCGGCGCCGTTCTCGACCAGGAGCTTCGCGACCGCCAGATGGCCCGTGAGGCTGGCAAACATGAGCGCGGTATCCCCATGGGGGCTGCGCCGCGTTACGCTGGCCTTGCGGCTGATCAGAAATGAGACCAGATCCTGGTGCCCTTGGCGCGAAGCGAGCATGAGAAGCGTATTGCCGTCAGAATCGGCGGTGTTTGGATCGAGACCCTGGTTGAGAAGCGTGCCTACAATCTGAACATCGCCCTTGCTCGCGGCCCAGACCAGCTTCTCGAAGGATTGTCCGGCGCACAACGACGGGGCCAGCGCGAACAGGACGGCCACCATGGACCCGAAAATCCGTCTCGAAAACACGCTAGGTTTTCGGCATGCCCGCCACCATTTCGGCGGCGAACAGCTTCGGGTTGAGCGGATGGCGGGTCAGGGCCCGGTTGCGGCCCATCGCGCGCGCGTAGGCCAGCCAGGCGCGGGCATCGCCCGGCACCGCGGCGCCACCATATTTGGTCCGCCCGGACAGCGAGGCGAATGCGCGATCGAGAGCCATCTTCTGTAGGACCTCGGCGAGCGGTTCCAGTTCGTCGCGCTCCTTGATTTCTCCGAGCGCAGCGAGATTTCCGGACGCGATGCCCCGTAGCACGCGCTCGACCGCCTCGCCGCGCTCGCCCGTCGCGTAGTCCAACGCGCGCAGCGGAGCGCCGCCGGCAAAGGCCAGCCAGCGCTCGGGCGCGCGCACGCCCTGCGCAGCGAGCCACGCCGCTGCCGCTTTCGGCTCGGGCAGCGGCACCGGCACCTGCACGCAGCGGCTGCGAATCGTCGGCAGCAGCCGCGCCGGCCGGTGAGAGACGAGAATGAACATGGCGTCCGGCGGCGGTTCTTCCAGGCTTTTCAGCAAGGAGTTTGCCGTCGCGGTGTTCATGTCTTCCGCGGGATGGAAGATTGCAACCCGGCGTCCGCCCCGGTGCGAGGCAAGGTTCAGGAAGTCCGCCAGAGCGCGCGTTTGCTCGATTTTGATCTGGATGCTTGGCTTGGTGTCCTTGGTTTTCTCCTCTTCGCCCTCCTCCGCAACTGGCGCAGGGCGGGCAAGGGCGAGGGCGACGGCTTCGGGCTCGACAATGCGGGCGTCGGGATGGTTTCCGGCCAGGAACCATCGACAGCCGTCGCAGGTGCCACAGGGCGCGACGCCCTGCCCCTCGTGGTGGAACGCACTTATGCGTTGCTCGCACAACAGGAGCTGCGCAAAGCGCTCGGCGAGGGCCAGTTTCCCAACGCCGGGGGCGCCATGAAGGAGCAAGGCATGGGGCAGCCGGTCGAGCTTTCCGAGCAGTTGGGCCCAAGTCTCTTTTTGGAGATTAGAAATCATCAATATCAGATAGTTATAATGTTATTCTTCACTTCTACCTTAACTTTATCCGAGGTCTTCGAAGCATCGACGATCCGCACCCTGCCCGGCTCCGATCGGGCCATGTCCTGGTAGGCCATGCGCACCCGCTCGAAGAAGGCCCGCTCCTCGGCCTCGAACCGGTCCAGGGCACGCCCGGAGGCGCTCAGCCGGCTGCGGCTGATCTCGTAGGGGCAGTCGAAGACCAGCGTCTGGTCGGGCATCAGATCGGGGTGGACGGATTGCGCCAGGCGACGGATCAGGTCCGCGGACACGCCTTTGCCGCCGCCCTGGTAGGCGGCCGTGGCATCCGTGAAGCGATCGCAGACCACCCAGGCGCCGCGCGTGAGCGCCGGCAGGATCACCCGCTGCACGTGGTCCGCGCGCGCAGCGAACATGAGCAGGGTTTCGGACAGCGGATCCATCGGCTCGGACAAAACCAGCGCGCGCAGCTTCTCCGCCAGAGGCGTGCCGCCGGGCTCGCGCGTCGCCACCACTTCGCGCCCGCCTTGTCGCAGGTGTTCCGCGATCCAGGCAATGTGCGTGGACTTGCCCGCGCCGTCGACGCCTTCGAGCGTGATGAATTTCCCGCGTTGTGGTCCGACGCCCGCCATAAGGCTAGTTATCGCCCGCCATGCAACTGGTATTTTCGCACGGCGCGATTGTGCTCATCGAGCGTGCGCGAGAACTCGCTGCTGCCGTCGCCGCGCGCGACGTAGTAGAGGGCGTTGGTTGTCGCTGGGCGCAGGGCCGCGCGCAATGAAGCGAGCCCGGGCGCCGCAATCGGCGTCGGCGGCAGGCCGGCGCGGGTATAGGTGTTGTAAGGCCCGTCGGTGAGCAGATGGCCCTTCTTCAAGTTGCCATCGAATGCCTCGCCCAGGCCGTAGATCACCGTGGGGTCGACCTGCAGCAGCATCCCGATCCGCAAGCGGTTGACGAGGGCGCCGGCGATCATGTCGCGCTCGGCGGCGCGCCCGGTCTCTTTCTCGATGATCGAGGCCATGATCAGCGCCTCGTAGGGCAATTTGTAGGGCAGCGACGGTTCGCGCGTTTCCCATTCACGGGCGAGATGGCGCTGCATCGCCTGATAGGCGCGCTTCAGCACGTGAAGGTCACTGGTCCCTTTCGCGAACAGGTAGGTGTCGGGAAAGAACAGGCCCTCGGCAAGCGGCTCGCGCGCGCCGAGCGTTTGCAGGATCTGGGCCTCGCTCAGGCCCTGCGTGTCGTGGCGGGCGAACGCGCTCGCGTCCAGCGCGGCGCGCAGTTGACGAAACGTCCAGCCTTCGATGAAGCGGACATCGGCCTGCGTGACATCTCCGCGCGTCAAAATGTCGAGCAGCTGCAACGGGGTCGGCGCCGCCGCGAGCTCGTAGCTGCCGGCCTTGACGTCCTGGGCGCGTCCCAGCGCCCTTGCGAGCAGTTCGAACTGCAGCCGGCCGACGCCCACCCCTGCGTCTTCGATCCGCTGGGCCGCGGAGCGCAGGCGCATGCCCGGCGCGATGTCGAATTCGGCGGGGAGCTTGTTTACCGCGACCGGCGTCACCGCATACCAGGCGGAATACCCGCCTGCGGCGAGCAGGCCAACGACCACGAGGGCGAAGAGGGTTTTGAGCAACGGAAGAGAATAAAATTCGCCTCATTCTACTGTGAGTACGATGAGCATCGCGAAGCTGGAGCAATACGGGCTGCTGCACGTGGCGGGCGAGGACGCGCGCGGATTTCTGCACGCGCAGTTGACCAATGACATTGAGAATCTCGCGCCCGGAGCGGCCCGCTACGCGGGCTGGTGCTCGGCCAAGGGCCGCTTGCTGGCGACCTTTCTTGTGGTGCCCTCCCCGGATGGCTTCCTGCTGCAGCTCTCGCGCGACCTTGTGCCCGGCGTGGCGAAACGCCTGTCGATGTTCATCCTGAGATCCAAGGTGAAGATTGCGGATGCGACCGGCCAATGGGCGCAGGTCGGACTCTGGGGTCAGGGTTCCGGGGATCCGCTCTCCGTGAGCGAAAACGGCGGTTCGATTACAGTTCGCATCGATCCGGACAGATCTCTCGTTTTTGCCCCCGAGCCATCGAGCAGCCGCTATTCGCCGAATGCATCCTCCGGGGATTGGGCGCTCGCCGAGATCCGCGCGGGGCGGCCGCTCATCGCGCAATCCACCCAGGATCAATTCGTGCCGCAGATGGTGAATCTCGATCTGGCGGGCGGCGTGGACTTCAGGAAAGGCTGCTATCCGGGGCAGGAAATCGTCGCGCGCGCCCAGTATCGAGGCACGGTGAAACGACGCATGTACCGCTTGCGCGGCGGTCCGTTGCAGCCCGGGCAGGAGCTCTACAGCGACGATACGCCCGGCCAGGCGAGCGGCATCGTCGTCAACGCGGCCGGCGACGAATCGCTGGCCGTGTTGCAGGTATCGGCGATCGAGGCGAAATCGCCGATCCGCGCGCAGCCGCAGGCTGCGGCGCTCGAAGTGTTGCCCCTGCCCTATTCCCAGTGACGAACTACTACGTCTACTACCGCGTCGAGGCGGCGCGGTTGGATTTTTTTCGAAATGTTGTAAACGAACTTTTCAAGACCATTGAAAGTGCGACCGGAGTGCGCGGACGCTGGTTGCGCCGGCGCGACGAGTCGACCACGTACATGGAAGTGTACGAAGGGGTAAAGGATGAGCGTGCGTTCGAAGCGGTGCTCGAGCGAGAAACGGCACAGCTCGGATTGGAGCGCAAGGTCGAACGCTTCGTATGTGCCTAATCCTGGTCGCGTGGCAGAAGCACCCGCAGTTCCCTCTCGTGGTCGCGGCCAATCGGGACGAGTTTCATGCGCGGCCAGCAGAGCGCGCCGGGTTCTGGAAGGATCAACCGGGCATCCTCGCGGGACGCGATCTGGAGGCGAAAGGCACCTGGATGGGCGTTTCCCGCTCCGGCAGGTTCGCCGCTGTCACGAACTATCGCGGCGGCCGCGACGCCAACGCAGCAGAGTCCCGTGGAATGCTGGTGACGCGTTTTCTCTTGAATTCCCAGCATCCTGAAGCCTTTATTTCAGAATTATCTGAAAAACAAAACAGTTACAGCGGCTTCAACCTGCTGCTCGCCGACCGCGAGGAACTGTGGTGGCTGTCGAACCGCGACGGCGGCTCCCGCCGCCTGGAACCGGGCATCTACGGCCTTGGCAATTTCTTTCTCGACACGCCTGAAGTTGACGAGCCGAAGAATCGATTTCTCCATGCCATCGACCCTGCACCCTCGATGGAGCCGCTGTTCACCGTACTGGCGGCATCGAAAATCGTGGCGCCCGAATACGGCACCCGCTGCTCGGCCGTGCTGCTGGATGGAATCGATGGGGTCGTCCATTTCGCCGAGCGGGCGTTTGATGCGGAAGGCGAGGACGGCGAGACGGTGCGCTTCGAGATGCAGACCGGCTAGAACACCTTGCGCATCGCCTGGTGCAAGATGCCGGCCTCTTCGTAGACCTTGCCTTCGGCGACGAAGCCGTGCTCACGGTAGAACTCCGCGGCCTGCAACTGCGCCGAGAGCTTGACCTCCGCGTGGCCGCGCTTGCGGGCTTCCTCGGTGAGGGCCTCGAGGATTTCGGCCCCGATACCCCGGCGGCGCCATTCCTTCAATACCGCCATCCGGCCGATGTGGCCGTCGGGAAGCAGGCGGCCGGTGCCGATAGCTTTGCCATCCACGTCGAACGCGACCGCATGAACGCAGTTCGCGTCCTGGTCGTCGAGTTCGATCCCGGCGGGCACGTTCTGTTCGTCGACGAAGATGGCGAAACGCAAGGGGCCGGCGATCGGCTGCGCCTGCTCCCAAGTCATGAGTTCTACCCTGGCCATGATCCGAAAGTATAATCCGCGGCGATGAAAAGTCTCTGGAACGACGCCGAGGCCGCAACGTTCAGCGGGCCGCTTGGCCTGCGCGTGTATACCTCCCGGCTGCTCGGCCGGGACAAGTCGCTGGTGCTGCATGGCGGCGGCAACACCTCGGTGAAAATCGAGGAAAACAACCTGTTCGGCGAGAAGAACGAGATCCTCTACGTCAAGGGCAGCGGCTGGGACCTGGAGACCATCGAGCCTGCCGGATTTGCACCGGTGAAACTCGACTATGTGCGTCGGCTTGCCTCGCTGTCCGCGCTTTCCGATCTGCAGATGGTGAACGAACTGGCTACGCATACGCTGCGCGCCGGCGCGCCCGCGCCTTCGGTGGAAACCATCCTGCACGCCATCCTGCCGCACAGGTACGTCGACCACACGCACGCCGACGCGGTGCTGGCGGTATCGAACGCGCCCGACGGCGACAAGCGCATCCGCGACCTCTACGGCGACAAGGTGGTGGTGATCCCCTACATAATGGCGGGCTTCGATCTCGCGGCCTACTGCGCCCGCGAATTCCCGCAGCAGAAAACGAAGAACACCGTCGGCATGGTGCTGCTTTCGCACGGCGTGTTCTCGTTCGCCGCCGATGCGCGCGAGTCCTACGAGCTGATGATCGAGCTGGTTTCGATGGCCGAGAAATACCTCGCGGCGCAGAAAGCCTGGAGCGTAGGATTGCCTTCCGTGCCGGCGCCGGCGTTCAAGCGCGAGGAAGCCGCGAAGCTTCGCAACGAGGTCTCCAGGGCGGCCGGCTTCCCGCTGCTCTGCCGATGCGACGACTCGCCGCATTTCCTGAGCTTCGCACGCCATCCCGATGTGGCGCGCATCTCGCAGAGCGGTCCGGCCACGCCGGACCACGTGATCCGCACCAAGCCTGTGCCGATGCTCGGCCGCAACGTGGCCGTTTTCAGCGCGGCGTACCGCTTCTATTTCGAAAGCAATGCGAAGAAAGCGAAGCAACCCAAGACCATCCTCGACCAGGCACCGCGCATGGCGCTCGATCCGGAATTCGGCCTGGCCGCTTTCGGGCGCACCGCAAAGGACGTGGCCATCGTCCAAGACCTCTACGAGCACACGGTGAATGTGATCCTGCGCGCCGAGGCGCTCGGCGGCTGGAAGGCGCTGGACGACAACCACACCTTTGACATCGAGTACTGGGACCTGGAGCAGGCCAAGCTCAAGAAAGCCGGCAATCCGCCCGCGTTCTCCGGCGAGGTCGCCATCGTCACCGGCGCCGCTTCGGGCATCGGCAAGGCCTGCGCCGAGGCTTTCCTCAGGCGCGGCGCCGCCGTGGTCGGCCTGGACCGGAATCCTGCCATCGAGGACCAATGGAGGCGGCCGGACTATCTGGGACTGACCTGTGACCTTACGGATACGACGGAAATAAATTCTGTCGTCGATAAAGCGGTTAAACATTTTGGTGGCGTGGACATGCTGGTCCTGAACGCCGGCATCTTCCCTGCTTCACAGGCGATCCAGGACATCGGCGCCGAGATGTGGAAAAACGCCATGACGGTCAACGTCGAGGCGAACCTGCTGGTGATGCAGGCTTGCCATGCGCTGCTGAAGTTGGCGCCGCGCGGCGGCCGGATCGTGGTCATCGGCTCGAAGAACGTTCCGGCGCCCGGGCCGGGCGCTGCCGCCTACTCGGCGTCCAAGGCCGCGATGAACCAGCTGGCGCGGGTTGCGGCTCTCGAGTGGGGCAAGGATGGCATCCGCATCAACAGCATCCATCCGAACGCGGTGTACGACACCGCGCTGTGGACCGACGAGGTGCTCGCCTCGCGCGCCAAGGCCTACAACCTGAGCGTGGAGCAGTACAAGAAGAACAATCTCCTGAAGACCGAGGTTACGTCGAAGGATGTGGCGGAACTGGCGGCGGAGATGTGCGGCCCGCTGTTCGCCAAGACGACCGCGGCCCAGGTACCCGTGGACGGCGGCAACGAGCGCGTGGTGTAAATGGCGATCGAACCGATCCGTTGGCGCGGCGACCGGCTTGATTTGCTCGACCAACGGCTGTTGCCCGATCAGACGGTCTACACGACCTGCACGACCGCCGCGCAAGTCGCGGCCGCGATTCGCGACATGGTGGTGCGAGGCGCGCCGGCAATTGGTTGCGCGGCTGCTTTTGGTTTTGCCCTGGATTCGAAAAATAAATCAGACCTGAAAAAGGCATTTCAATGCCTCGCCGCGAGCCGTCCCACCGCGGTCAATCTGTTCTGGGCGCTGGAGCGCATGAAGAAGGCCGCCAACCCCGAGGCCGAAGCAGTCGCTATTTTCGAGGAAGACCTGGCGGCGAACCGCGCCATGGGCGAGCACGGCGCGAAGCTGATCCCGGAGCGCGCCCGCGTCCTGACCTATTGCAATACGGGTGCTTTGGCGACCAGTGGGCACGGCACTGCCCTTGGGGTGATAAGAACTGCTTTTGAAGACAAAAAAAATATCTCCGTAGTCGTCTGCGAGACGCGCCCCTATCTGCAGGGCGCGCGGCTCACGGCTTGGGAATGCGTGCAGGAAGGAATTCCATGCACGCTGATCACCGACAACATGGCCGGACACCTGATGAGCCAGGGTGAGGTCGACGTCGTCATCGTCGGCGCAGACCGGATTGCCGCTAATGGCGATGTCGCCAACAAGATCGGCACTTACATGCTCGCGGTCCTGGCGCGGCGCCATCGCCTGCCTTTTTACGTGGCGGCACCGATTTCGACCTTCGACCCGAAGACTGCCGATGGCTCGGCGATCCGGATCGAGGAACGCCCGCCGCAGGAAGTCACCGGCTATCGCGGCGTGCGCTGGGCGCCGGAAGGCGTAGCGGTAAGAAATCCGGCGTTCGACGTGACGCCGGCGGATCTGATCAGCGCGATCGTGTGCGAGAAAGGCGTGGTACTCGAGCCGGACCGCGAACGGATTCTGGCCATGCTGAAGTAGGCCGCGGCCGACGAACGACAGTACATCGGGCGCCGCTCAGCCTGCCGCAGGCTTGCGGGCGACGCGCCGCACGCAGTCGCGCAATTCGTCCGGCTTGAAGGGCTTCACGAGATAGGCCGTGGCGCCGCTCTTGATCGCCCAGTTGACGTCCTTGTCCTTCGGCTTCGCCGTCACCATGACGATCGGCACCCGCTCCCATCCAAGTGTGTTCTTGACGTGCAAAATGAGGTCCACGCCCGAGGTGTCTGGCAGGAAGATGTCCAGCGTAACGAGGGCGGGCGGCGCAAGCCGGCTGATCAATTCCTTCGCCCCTTTCCCGTCGACCGCGCGATGCACCGTCCAGCCGTCCTTCTCCAGGATGCGCTGCATCAGGATTGCCATATCGTCGTCGTCCTCGACGATCAGTACCGTTGGCTTATTGTCTTGATCCTTCGCCATGGTCCGCATCGGTTAATTCTAGCGCCGCGCGCAGTTCCTGCAATCCGGCGGCAATTCTCATCTTGCCAGCTAAAGCGATTCGTCTTTCCCCAGTACGCCGACCGATTTCAGGCTCTCGGCAACCCAAGCCTGCACCAGCTCGCCGCGGCCAATGGCTGCCATGCGCTGGTTCTCGCCGTCGACCTTGGTTTGGGCGCCACGCAGGATCTCGGCAGCGGTTTCGCGCGGTACTACGACGACGCCATCGGCATCGCCGACGATCAGGTCGCCGGGATTCACCGTCGTGCCTGCAAGCGAGACCGGCCAATTGATGCGGCCGCCCGAGTTCTTGAGCGGGCCGTTCGGATTTGCGCCGGCGGCGAAAATCGGGAAGTCACCCTTGGCGCAGTCGTCGGTATCGCGCACCGCGCCATCGATCACGAATCCGGCGATCCCGGCCTTCTTCGCGTGCGCCGCCATCAGTGCACCGGTCAACGCGCAGCTCAGGTCGCCTTTGCCGTCCACCACGATCACGTCGCCTGGCTTCGCCAGGGCAAGCGCCGCGTGGATCATCAGGTTGTCGCCCGGACGCACTTCGACCGTGAATGCCGGTCCGGCCACTTTCATGGATTTGGCGAGCGGCTGGATGCGGCCGCCCAGCGTGCCGCGCCGTCCGCCGACGTCGGCCAGGATGGACGCCTGGAAGCGCCGCGCCTGCGCCACCAGTTCGGCGGGTACGCGTTCGATGTCTCTGCGAATTTCGGCAGGCCTGGATTTTCCGGTCATGGTGTCATCCTTCATTGATGTCAACGGGGGTGTACGGCGGCACGAGGTCGAAAAGCTCGAGGATCTCCGCGTTGCGCATGCGCACGCAGCCGATCGAACCCGGCTTGCCCATTTCCGCCGGGTCGGGCGAGCCGTGGAGGTAGATGTAGCGGCGCATCGTGTCCACGTCGCCGAGCCGGTTCTTCCCCACTTCGCAGCCGGAAAGCCACAGGATCCGCGTCAGCATCCAGTCGCGCCCGGGGTATTGCGCGTGCAGCTCGGGCGTCCAGATCTCCCCTGTGGGACGGCGCCGCGCGAATACGGAGCAAATCGGCTGGCCGCCGCCGATTTTCGCGCGTACGATGTGCCGGCCTCGCGGCGTACAGAAGCTGCCGATCTTCTCGCCCAGCCCGTTCTTCGCCGTGGAAATGGAATATTGCTTGATGATTTTTCCGTTCTCGGTCAACGAAAGCAACTGCCTGGCAATATCAATATCAATTTTCATCGCCTGGCTGCGAAGAAATCCGTGAGAAGCGCGCCGCACTCTTCCGCGAGCAAACCGCCTTCGACGATAGTCTGCGGCTGCAGGATCTTCTTCTTCGGGTCGGCAGCTCCGAAGACCGCGCGCGCGATTCGTGCATGGAACATTGCGCCCAGGCACATCTCGCAGGGTTCGAGGGTCACATAAAGCGTCGCCCCGGCGAGGCGATAGTTCTTCAGCGCGCCAGCTGCAGCGCGCATCGCCTGGATCTCCGCGTGCGCCGTCGGATCGCAAGACGAAATCGGCCTGTTCCAGCCCTCGCCCACGATGTTGTTGTCGAGCACCACCACGGATCCTACCGGGACCTCGCCGTCCGCCTGCGCGCGTTGCGCGAGTTCCAGCGCCCGCCGCATGAAGGCCTCGTCGTTCATCCCGGATATCGTGCCACAAACCTCAGGTCTGCCTGGACTGCAGACAGAAAGAAGCCTTGCCGTCCTGGCCCAGCAATTTGGCCAGAATCGGCATCACCGGACGCAAGGCGGCTTCCAGTTTCCAAGGCGGATTGAACACGAACATGCCGCTGCCGTGCAGGCCCAGGCCGTCCCGCGCAGGCGCCATGACCTTGAGCGACGCATGCAGCCAGTCTTTTCCGGCGAGCTGCTGCAATTGTCCGGGCAATTCCTGCGATTCGCGGCGCTGCACCTGCGGATACCACACCGCATAGGTGCCCGTGGCGAAGCGCTGCAGCGCATCCCGCAGGGTCGCCAGCACCCTGGCATAGTCGGCCTTGTCTTCGTAGGAAGGGTCGATCAGCACCAGCGCGCGGCGCGACGGCGGCGGCAGCAGCGACTTCAGGCCCTCGAAGCCGTCGGCCTCACGTACCGAAACGCGCCGGCCCGCGCGGCGGAAATGGTCCTGCAGGATCCGGACGTCCGTGGTGTGCAACTCGAACAGGCGCAAGCGGTCCTGCGGCCGCGTCATCTGCAATGCGATCTGCGGCGATCCGGGATAGGCATGCAGCGCGCCGTCAGGATTGAATGCTTTTATCTGATGAACGTACTCTGCCAGCCCAAGGGGGAGATCGCTTCGTCCCCACAGCCGGCCAATGCCGTCCTTGAACTCGCCTTTCTTCCGGGCGAACGAACTGCTGAGCGAATAGGCGCCGGCGCCCGCGTGGGTATCCACAACCCAGAGCGGCGTGTCTTTGGCGGTCAAGTACGCAAGCATCTGGACCAGAACGACATGCTTGAGCAC